>JAMCYS010000036.1 GCA_023473795.1 Chloroflexota bacterium
CTGGTCGAAGCCCTCGGGGTCCCGTCCCCGCTTAGCCAGGTGCACCCGGAAGATGTCGACCCGGTCCTCTACCGTGGGCAGGTCGACGAATACGACCTGGCTGAAGCGGCCCTGCCTGGTCTGCTCTGGGGCGAGCTGGCGCACGTCGTTGGCGGTGCCGATCACGAACACCTCCTGCTGTTCCTGCATCCAGTTGAGGAGATGGGCGATGGTGCGCGCTGTCTCCCCGCCGTCGGTGCGAGCGGAGGACTGGAGTCCGCCGACCGCCTTCTCGAACTCGCTGATGCCAAGTATGCCCTTGAGCGTGGTGGCGATGGCCAGCGCCCGCTTGACGCTCATCGCCGCCGAGCCGATGACTCCGCCGCCCTCGCCCATCACGGCGCCGAAATCCAGATCGAGTAGCGGGCGACCCAGGATCGAGGACGCGATCTTCTTGGTCAGATCCTTGCCGGTGCCGGGCAGGCCGACGAGGAGGATACCCTTCATCGGCTCCACGCCGAAGGCGCGGGCGGCGGGGGTGAAGGTGACGGCAGCCTCCTGCAGGAGCCGGCGGAGGTTGGCGTAGCCACCCAAGTGGTGAGCAGGCTCGGGGTGGGAGTAGGTGAGAGCGCCGCTGCCCCTGATCACGCTGCGCTTCTCGTCCAGGATGAGCGGCAGCGCCTCCGGCCCGATGCCCCGATGGGCGATGGCCGCCTTGGCCAGGGCGTTCTCGATCTCGCTCTCGGTGAGACCCAGCAGCGCCTGCACGAGCTGCTCGCGCGTCTGTTCGTCTACTCGCAAGCGCACGTCAGGGTTATCGGCCAGGCGCCCCAGTTCGAGGTCGAGGAGCGCCGCCACCTCCCGCTCGTCCGGCAGGGGCAGGTCGATGCGCTTCACCTCCTTCTCCAGGGTCGGGATCTCGGGAAAGGTCGGCCCGACCAGGAGCACCGTCACCGGGCGGGACTTGATCGCCCAGGCGAGCTCCCTTAGCCGTCGCACCAGCTGCGGCTCCTCCTGGCCGAAGGGGGCGAGGTAGGGCCCAAAGTCGCACAGGACGTACAGCCCCCGCTCGGCCGCGGCGATGTGCTCCAGCACCGAGAGCGGGTCCTCGGTGTCCGGCAGCGTGCGCTCCGTCGCCCCGAGGCCGGGGCCCGCGACCTGGCGCAGGCCTCCCGTTCTGCTCCAGACGTGCAGGCCCTTGGCTCTGTGGCGCTCCAGTCTGACGAGGGCAGCCATCAGGCGGCGGAAGCGCACTTCCTCGAAGGTGGCGACGGCGATGAGGGGATAGCGGGCGCGCACCAGCACGTCCAGCTCGCGCACCAGATCGTCGATGTTGGGGAGATCGAACGGGTGGACCATTGGGAGCCCTCCTGTTGATAGAGTAGTGGTGTGGAGGCCCACCGTCTGGCGGAAGGCCTCCCGGGCGATGGGCGGCGCTAGAGCTCCAGCGCCCCCATCCGGTTGGGCTCGGCGAGCGCCCGCGCGTCCTCGTAGCAGAGGGCGATGATGTCCCCCAGCACCTGCTCGACCTGGGCCGGATCGCGCTTCTGCTTGCCGGCGGGGCGACGGGCCAGCTCCTCCAGCTCGCCGACGAGGGTCTCCATCTCCCGGTCCGACTGCCAGTTCATGAGGCGAAACCACCGACCCAATTCCCGGGCCCGTTTGGCGGATCCCCCGGGCAGGTAGCGGTGCTTCTGCAGCGACTCGCGGATGGCCACCGCCGCCTCGTAGACGGCGGCGTGCAGCTGCCTGGCGCCCTCCTCCAGCGGACTGAGGGCTTCCTGCAGCCGTTCCCTGGCCGCCTCTAGCTTGAGGTTTCGGATGCGCTCCTTGACCTCGGCCTCCCGGCGGCACTCCTCAGCCTCCGCCCGCAGCCGCTCGCGCTGGCGCTCCTGCTCGGCCCAGAGATCCTCCTGCACCAGCCGCTCCTGGGCTTCCCGGCGCTTGCGCTCCAGGCTCAGCACGCCCTCGGCCTCCTCCAGCCGGCGCCGCTCGTCGGCCGCCCGGCGCTGCTCGGCCACCATCTCGCTGCCCAGGAGCACCACCCCCACGCGGTAGCGCAGGTCGAGACGCTGCCGCAGGTCCTCTTCTGTGGGCATTGCGCTTAGCACCCCTTTGACTACCGCCTGGCAGAAGCCCTCGGGGATGGCGTGGCCGGTGGCCTCCAGGCGGCGGGCTGAGTCGCCGGCCAGGCGGAGAAAGAGCCCGACCACCTCTTCGCGGATGGCGTCGTGGTGGCTGAGGGCCTGGCCCTTGGCTTCGTCCAGCGCCTCCCGGGCGGCTATGAACTCGGCCTCGAAGGCGGGGAAGGCCCGCCAGGGCACCCACCTGTAGGCCGGCGTCTCAAACAGGGTCTCGGTCAACGTGAAGCGATAGGAGTAGCGGTGAAGGGCGGCGTGGGCCCGCTGGGCTGGGCGCAGCAGCGGCAGGCGGTAGCGATCGGGCAGTAGGCCGCAGCGCGGTGGGCGGAACGCTACGTCCGTCCCGCGGGGCAGGTCGATGCCCAGGGCCTGCCAGTCCAGGCGGCGGTCGAGCAGCCCGAAGCCGCGGGCGTCGACGTTCACGAACAATCCCTCGCTCTCGAGCGCCGAGAGGTCGAACGGCAGGCGCTCGATCTGGGAGGTCTCGACGCCGAGCCGCTCGGCAGCCAGTCGGGCGCGTTCGCCTGCACGGTCGGCCATTTGCTCGGAGTCGGCGGGAAGGGAAGCGATGTCAAGCACTCGTGTTACCTCCGCTACTGTGTGACGCTGGCGTTGGCTGGGAGGCGCGAGCGGGCTCGCGTCCTGCCGGGACGTAGAGCCCCCTCTCGCGCAGACTGACGTGGCCCAGTCTCCCGACGACGAGATGATCGAGGATCTCCACGCCGAGGAGGTCGCCAGCGCGGCCTGCCTCCTGGGTGAGGCGTACGTCCTCAGGCGAGGGGGTGGGATCGCCCGAGGGATGGTTGTGCACCAGGATCAGAGCGGCCGCCCCCAACCGGACCGCCTCACGGAAGCAATCGCCCAGGCGGACTACCGTGGCGTTGAGCCCGCCCTGGTAGACGAGGGATACGCCCAGCACCTGGTTCTTGCTGTCGAGGAGCACCACCCTCAGCTGCTCCTGGGCGAGGTCGGCCATCTCCTGCCCCAGGTAGCCCGCCACGTCGGCCGGGCAGCGCACGCTACGCTCTTCGGCGGTGGCGGCGACCCGGCCTACTTCGTAGCGGCTCACTAAGTCCGCCAGCAGACGGAGGTTCTCGCGCACGAGGTGCAGAATGCTGGCCGCCTCGGGCGGCAGGAGGCTCACCTGGCGGGGGTCGGCCTGGGCCCTCAGGCCGCGCCTTCCCTGGAGGACGCCGCCACTTCCCAGGCCACGGGCTCGCGGTAGCGGTCGTAGAGGCGCCGGTCGAGTTGCCGGCAGAAGGCGACGGCCCGCTCCTGGCTCTCGGCTGCGTAGAGGTCGCGGGCCCGGCGGGCCAGGCCGTTGAAGTCGGAGCGGTCGTAGAACTGGCCGCAGAAGGCCGCGAACAGCCGAGCGAGGCCGGCCGGGCTCTTGACCTGCACGGCGATTTGCAGCCGCCGGGCCGGTGCCAGGTTATCCGATAGATTCACTGTCGATCTCCTCCCCTTGGACGGAGGGGAACCGTTAGGGGGATCCCCCTCCTGTGGTGTGGCCTGCCCTGTCTCAAGCCGCCCGAGGCGTGCCATCGGGATAAGCCGAAGGCTCGGCGCGGCGGTAGACGTAGAGACGCCTCAGGTAGGGCGCCCGGGGGCTGCCGACCAGCGCCATCTGACGGCGGCAGGTCGGCCGGCCTCCTGGTCGAGCCGACAGCGGCAAGAGGCAGAGGAGCCTGCCGCCGACTAGGCGCAGCCGGAGGGAGGAAACAAGGTCAGAAGGGAAGATCATCTTCCGCCCTGGCGCTGGGTTGGGCATCGCTCTCTGGTCGGCGGTCGAGGAGGACCACCTCACTGGCCACGATCTCGGTCCTGTAGTGCTTCAGGCCGTCTTTGCCCTCCCAGGAGCGGTAGGTGAGGCGGCCGGCGACGAAGACCAGCCGACCTTTGCTGAGGTACTGGCCGGCGAACTCCGCCAGCTTGCGCCAGCAGACGATCTGGTGCCAATCGGTTTCGGGCTGGGCGCCGGCTTTCACCGGCCGGTCGGTAGCGAGGCTGAACTTGGTGACGGCCTGCCCCTCGGGGGTGAAGCGCATCTCGGGATCCTGGCCGAGGCGACCGATAAGCTCGGCGCGGTTGAGACTGAACGACATGGTTACCTCCCGTCGGGTAGCGGCGCGGCCGGGCCGACCTGCTACTCGGTCCAGGCCGGCCGGGACCGCCAGCGGGGCTGCTAGGCTGCGCGTTGGTTGCGCGCGAGGGCCTCGGCCATCGCCCGCGCGATGCGGGCGAGGTCGGCGGTACCAAGCTCCGCGAACGGCCTGCCGGCACGTTTGGCTACTTGTTGGCGGGTGCTGGCTTCGTCGAAGCCCAGTTGTGCCCCGAGGGCGAGGGCGACCGCCCGCAGGTCGGAGAGACCCTGCCCGTTCTCGCCCGGCACCTTGTTGGTCCGGTCGTACAGGGCATTGCCGAATTGGTCGCCCATCTGGCGCAGGGCGCGCTTTATCGCGTCGGTGACCGCCGCCTTGACTGCCGTGTCGTGAGCGTCGGGGCTGTCGTCGGCGGCAAAGGCGCAGCCCACGTCGGAACGGGGCTCGCAGCCCCGCGCCTGCACCCGCACGACCGCCCAGTACATGCCGTGGGTCACCGTTTCGCCCGTGCGTTTGTCGGTGCGCGTAACCTCCCGGTAGGCGACCGGCCCCACGACCTCGGCCCCCCAGCGCCCGTAGCCGAAGATGCGGTTTGCCTGGTTAATTGCCTGATAGCCTTCGAGGTAGGAAACCGTCTGGCCCTTGCCCCCCTTGCGCTGGGCCACGATCTTGGGGTCAAGCGGCTGGGCAAGCAGGTCCAGCACCTGCTTGGGCAGCGATTCCCCAGTGATGTCCTGGAGCGGCACAGAATCCTCCGTCTGCGACATTGCCCTGTTCTCCTGGCGCTATCTGCCCGGCCGTCACGCGGCCAGGGCGAGCTCCCGGAGCTCGGCGGCACTAAGGAGCAAGGTCCGTCCGTCCGGTCGGGGGCCGAGCTCGGCCACGTCCTTCACCCCGGGCGGGGTCACCGCGATGGCTCTGCTGCCGAGGGCTTGGGCGAGCGTGGCCGTCGCCTGGCGCCCGGCGTCGTCGGCGTCGAGGGCAAGGTAGATCCGCTCGAAGCGCGCCAGCGCCCGCAGGGCCTCCACGCGCAGGTGCGTGCCCACGAGCCCCAGGGCGGGCAGGCCCCAGCAGCGTAGCGTTAGCCAATCGAACACCCCCTCTGTGAGCCACACGGTGCGCGCGCAGCAGGCGGATTCCCAGCCGAGTAACGGCTTCGGGCCCGGCAGGCCAAGGTACTTAGGGCCCGTGCCGGTCGGGTCGATGGTACGGCCAATGAGCCAGACGGGCTGGCCGCCGCGCACCTCGGGAACCACCACCCGGCCGGCAAGGAACTCGCGACCCCCGCGCCCGATCAGCCCCACCCGCACGGCCGCCTGCAGCGGCAGCCGGCGCCAGCGCAGGAAGGCGGCGAGCTCGTTGCCAGCGGCGTACCCCACCCGGCAGCGCTCGATAGTCTGTCGGTCGATCCCCCGCCCGCGCACGTAGGAGAACGCGGTGAGGTCACAGAGCAGGCGACCGTGGTAGAGCTCCACCGCTGCCGCGAGACAGGCCCGCTCGGCGGGGCCGCGGGCGAAGAGGCGGCGCCTATCCGCTATGCGTCGAGGCGCAGGTGCCGGTTGCGCTCTAACCGGGGACGGTTCCCCGCCCGTGATCCGCTCCACGGCGCGGCGGAAATCCAGGCCCTCCAGCCGCCGCACGAAGGAGATGACGTCTCCGCCCACGCCGCAGCGGTAGCAGTACCAGCTCTGCGTGGCCGGGTAAATGGTCAGGTTAGGCCGGCCGCCGTCCGCGTGGAAGGGGCAGCGGCCGACCAGGACACGCCCGCTGGGGCGCAGCTCGACGCCGTAGCGGGCGACGACCTCGGCGATGGGGTACTCCTGCTTGAGCAACCCGGTGTCTATTCGGTTTAGCACGTGGTTCCTCCTCTGGCGGTATTTCAGGCCGCATGTTGCCACGGCTCGACGGGCAGCCCGCGTAGGAAGCGCGAGGGCAAGCGCGGCTCGGCCGAACCGCCGTGGCGGCGGCCGCGGCAGCGGCTGAGGTAGAGGCGCTCGCGCGGTCGAGTGACGGCGACGTAGGCCACGCGCCGTTCCTCCTCCAGGCCGTCGCCCTCTGGAGACGCGTCGTCGCCCGCTCGGGCGTCGGGCAGGATGCCCTCCTCTGCGCCCACCAGGAACACCACCCGCCACTCTCCACCTTTCGCGGCGTGAACCGTGGAGAGCGTCACCGCTCGGTTAGCGGCTGCGCCGTCCAGTCCGCTGGCCTCCCCCGGGTCGCCGGGCCATTCCTCCTGCTCGGCGTCCTCTCCACCGATCTCGAGGCTCTGCGTGCGGTGCGGGCGGGGCCGAGGGGCACGAGGCGCCGTGCCCTGCCGACGATACGGGATGTGGCGTTCCCCGAGAGCCACGGCGAGCGCCTCCGCCTGCCAGTTGGCACGGTAGAGCACGGCTGCCTCACCCGGATGGCTGATGCCTCCGTCTGCTAGCAACCTGGCGACCTCGCCCGCCACGAAGGCGGCCTCCGCCCCAGCGTCAAGGGCGACGTGGAGCAGCGCAGGGCCGCCCGGCGGGTTGTCCGTCCAGAGCGGACGGTGGTAGGGTAGGCCCGCGCCCAGGGCGTTGGCCAGGGCCACGATTCGCCCACTGGAGCGGAAGTTCTGGCTCAGGCCGAGCGCCCGCGCCTCAGGGAAGTCCACCTGGAACCGCGCCAGCAGGCCCACGTCAGCCCCTCGCCAGCCGTAGATCGCCTGGCAGGGATCGGCCACCACGGCCAGGTTGCGGTGGCGGGCGGCCAGGTGGCGGAGGAGGACATACTGGGCGGGGCAGACGTCGTGGAACTCGTCGGCGATGACGTGGCGGTAGGCATCCTGGTAGAGGCGCAGGGCATCCGGCCGCCCGGCGAAGAGCGCCAGCGGCAGGGAGAGCATCGCCGGGTAGTCCACGGCCCCCCGCCGGCGCAGCAGGGCCTCGTAGGCCGCCAGCGTTTGTGAAAGGCGCTGCGCCACCCGGGGCGGCCGGCCGGTTCCCTTCCCCAGCCGATGGCGGCGGAAGAGGGCGGCCAGGTCGGCGAGGGAGATGCGTTGGAGGTCCCAGCCGGCAACCTGGGCGGCCTCCCGGAGGAGGGCCGTGGCCTCGCCTGGGCTCGGCACCGCCAGAGGCCCGGACCGGAAGCCCAGCTCCTCGGCCCAGTGGCGGACGACGCGCAGGCCGAAGGCGTGGAAGGTGGCCACCTCTACCCAGCGCCCCGCCTCGCCGAGCACGCCGGCGAGGCGCTCGCGCAGTTCGCGCGCCGCCTTGGTGGCGAAGGTGAGGGCGAGGATGCTGGTGGGAGAAACGCCGTGCAGGGCCACGAGGTAGGCGATGCGGGCCGCCAGCACCGTCGTCTTGCCCGAGCCCGGCCCTGCGACGACCATGAGTGGCCCCTCGCCGGCCGTCACCGCCCGGCGCTGCTCGGGGCTGAACCGCGAGAGGTCGAGCACCTCTCAGTCGGGCCCGCCCACCAGCTCGCGCCAGCGCAGGTGGAAGGCGGCCTCTCGCAGGCGCCAGAGGAGGTGGGCGGAGCGGGTCGCCGGCAGTAGGCTGACAATGAGGGCGAAGTCGGCGAGCACGCCCTCGTCGTAGGCGGCGAAGAGAGTCCGGGGCTCCCGGCAACGGCGCAAGCGGGACAGCACGGCGTGGATTGCCGCCTGGGCCAGATGGTCGGGGGGCATAGACCTCGCTACCTCGGCGTGGCTGCGGGCCCAGCGGTCCACCGTCGCTCGGTCGTAGCGGCTCAAGCCCTCGGCGGCATCTACCCGGCCGCCACCTTCGGGGTGGCAGCCTTCGCGGGCGGAGCCTTGCCCACTGACCCGCGCGGGGCGGCCGTCAGCGAAGCGGTCGGGCACGGCGTACTTGGCGCGGGCCCACCACCTTGCCGCACGGCCAGCCTGGCCCCAGGCCGAGGGAACTGACGACCGCGTAGCCGTCGCCCGCGGCCTCGCGGGCGATGACCGCTCCCCGGCCCGGGTCGGGAGCGTAGCGCAGAGGCTCGGCGAGGCCCCTCTCGCGGCAGAGGCGGGCGCAGGCGCGCGCCCACTCCCCGAAGACCTGCCGGGCGAGTTCCTCCGGCAGTCCTTCGACGTCGAGCTCCTCCAGCAGGCGGACGGCGGCCTCCGGGTCGCGGCGGTGCTCCCGACGGGCGGCCCAAAGCGCCTCCTCGGCCGCCGTGGCCTTGACGGCGAGCTCGCACTGTGCTATCGTATCTAGGAGGGAAGCTACGTCTGGGTCGTCGGGGTTGTCGTTGGCAAGGCGCCCCAATAGCCCTCTGGCTTCCTCCAATCGCCCCGCCGCCAGCGCCTCTCTCGCTGCGGCGAGGGCTCCGGCAAGTCGCCCGGCCCGTTCGGCCGCGGCGGCTTTTGCTTTCTCGGCCTCTTCTGCGCGCCTGCGCTCGGCTAGGAGCCGCTCCAGGTCGAGCCCCGCGGCGAGCCGCTCTGCCTCCGGCCGGCGCTGCTCGGCCAGATCACGGGCGGCGGCCTCCGCTCGGGTGGCCACTGCCACGACCCGCCGAGCGGTCGCGCGGGCCTCGTCGGCGAAGGCGGTCTGGGCGATCGCCTCAGCCTCCCGCCGCACCAGAATTGCGCGCTCGTGGGCCTTCTCGGCCTCCTGCTGCTGGGCCACCAGGGACTCGTACCGCTCCAGATCGCGCAGGGCCGACGCCTTCGCTTCCTGGTCCCGCCGGGAAACGGCGGCCAGGGTCGCGCTCGCGGCCTCCAGGTCGGCGAGGAGGCCGGCGAGGTCGGGCTCTTGCTGCGAAGATGAGGTTTGTAGGTCAGGGGTGAAGATGGGGTCCGCCACAGGATCCCCGGCGAGACCCTCGGGGCCGAGCAGCTCTGCCAGCTCGGCGAAGCTCTTGACGACGACGGCTCGGGACACGGTATACCTCCTTGAAACTGGACAACTTGGGGTTGGTCTTACGTTCAGGCGGCACGACGTTCGGCGGCGCGGTGAGCGCCGTTGGGGCTCGGCAAGAGGGGATCGAGCGGGGTGGTCGAGGGGGATTGAGCGGACCCGAGCTCGAGCGGGACGAGCACGACGGGGCGTTCGCTCAGTTGGACGACGAGGTCGACGTACTGCTCTCCCAGCGCCGACAGCAGATCGTCCGTGCTCAGAGGACGGCCGTCGACTTGTAGCGCCAGCCGGATGAGCGCGGACCGTGACCCATCGGCCGTCTGCCAGACCTGGTAGCAGCCGGCGAGCTCGTGGTCCGTGTTGATGAACTGCTGCACGACGACGGCGAGGCGGGTTGGTGGCCTGCCGCCCATCGTGCGTTCCAGTTGCCGCAGGGCAGTCAGAAGCGTCCGCCGCAAGGCCAGTCTTCTAGCCGGGTCCTCCACCAGGACCTCGACTGGGACCGCCCGACGCCGGCAGCGGTACGAGCGCCACAGGTTGCCGATTGCGGTGACCAGCACTCGAGCACAGGCCCTCGCTCGGCGCGTACACGATCGTAACCGGCCGCGTTTGCGTTTGGCCATAAGTTGTACTCCTGGTTGGCCTTGAGTGGCGAGAGGGAAGGCACGACCCGGAGAATGGAGCCGGCGTTCCTTCCCGGTTCAAGGGCTAAGTGCGACTATCACCTCACTTTCCCGTAGAACGTTGGTCTCTACGCGTCATTGTGCCTGCCGATGCTTCGGCTTGCGTCAGTCGATAGACCCACGAGCGCCCAGAATGCGCTGCCTGAAGTACTTCTTTCCGTTGTCACCTCCTCTACCATCTATATTGCCTGGTCGTGGCCCTGGTTGCCTTCGCCGGAGAGCAAGCTCGTTTTCGATCCAACTTTGGCACAGCCGGGCCGTCGGTCTCGTTGCGAACCGTCGGGAGAGCACGCTCGCGGCCGCCGCAGCTTGGTGGCGGTCACATCCAGGACGGTTCTGGGGCGAGGCCAGCCCCATCAGCTTGGACTCCAAGCCGAAGAATAGGTGAATGCCTGACTAAGTGTAAGGAGGGTGGGCTACACGATAGTTACAGTAGGGCTACATGCGGCAGCGGTTCTCGGGTACAACCGCGACCCGGCTCCGAGCGGAAGGGCGCCCGATTGCAGAATCATGCTACCGAATTCACTGTCGAAAACCGGCGAAAAGCCCGATATGCCGGGCAAATCCGCGCGATTTTGGGGTTGGCCATATGAAGTCTAGTTATCTGTCTTCCATCTCGCCGAGCGTCAAGAAGGTCGCATAGAGGTGGCTACCTTGTATCCTCGTGTCACGACTTCCGTTCATGTTCGCCTATCGCCTCAATGATCTCTGCCCAAAGCGCATCCGTGCTATCGTGTCTTGGTGTGTATTCCTGGCAGGTGGCTTCGTTGAACGCGATCGATGCTTGCCCCAGCACCGCCGATAGCACGCCGTCGAAGCCCGGTCTTCGTTGGCGAACAGACGCTAGTTGTTCGCCTATCTCGGTGATGAACCCACGTGCCTCGTCCGCGTCAGAACCGGGTAGCTCGCACGCTAGCGGAATCGCCCACGTTGCTATGGCGTTTCGGAAGTCACCCGAGGCATTGTAGGCGAGCCCAAGGTTCACCAACGCGTACAACTCGCCGAGAAGGTCTGCTAGCTCTCGGGCCAGTCGGATGGCTTCCTGGTACCTAGCCACGGCCTCTGAATAGATCCCGCTGTTGTAGGACTGGTTGCCAAGCCCAAAGCACGCAACGTACAGGTTGTTCAGCAAAGCGCGCTCGCGGTCGGCGTCACGAATCCGCCGCGAGATAGCCAGAGCTTCGGTGCAGACCTCGACTGTCGCACTGTGGTTGCCGATCAAACCGCAGAAGTAACCAAAGTGCGTCAGCTGCTCACAGATCCCTTGTAGGTTTCCCTCTCGCCTGCATATCGCCAACGCCTCCTCGTAGAACTGCCTGGCCTCGTCGTAGTCCTTCACACTCACGTAGCCGTTTCCGAGATAGCCCATGAGTTGGCCAGTGATCTCCGCGTGGACGTACTCTCCCATGGCGACTAGGTAATCTCGAAAAGTCGGACGATTCTCTGGCCCCTGAATAAACGAGAACAGCCCTTCCACCAGCGCTGTGTTCCTGTCAACACTGGCATCGAAATGGACGCCGCCAGCTTGATCGCGAGGCGCCGTTATCACCTCACGCAGGTAAATCACGTGGCCTGCGCCGTCGTGGTGCTGAACAAAAGCGGGCTGGGTCAGCCAGTCATCCAGCGGAATTCTCTTCTCGTCGAGCCCAAATAGCGGCTCCAGCTGGCAATGCCCCTCACTCCACGCGATGCTGACTGGCGAGCACATCAGGTACTCAACACCGGCTTTGGGTACTGGCTTTCGAAGTGGATGCAGGTGCAGAGCAGGTATGACACGAGTTGCCAGAGGGCTGTTACCCCTCGACGTGTCGGTGAGCATCTGGTGAAGGTAGGCCGAGACAATCATCCACCCAGCGCGTTTGCCATTGCGAAACGCCTCTATGCCAATGTGTAAAGCGCAAAGGGTCTCGACCAGTTGAAAGAGGTTCTCATCGCTTGCTCTCACCCTGACGGGTGGCTCCCGCCTCGACTGCCTAATTGGTGGTGTTCTCAAGGCATTCATAGGCGCGCTCCTGTCCCTACCCTTCGCTCCTACCCGCGCCAGCGATCACGCTGGGATCGAGGCGAGCGGCCAGACTCAGAGGTTAGTCGATTCTGTAGATGAAGAAGAAGCCTGAGTGTGGAAGAGTCCGATTGTGATTCCCTTCGCCGTTGGGAGGTTCGTCTCGCCTGCTTCTGAGGTGCCAGGCCTGGCGAAGCAGACTAGCTCGCGCTCATCAGTGTGAGCGAGTAGCAAGTTGTAGTAGTGTAAGTAGGTGTTGCGATCTTCGTCGTTCAGAGCGCCCGGCAGGAATGCGTAGCTCATACTGCCTCCTCAGACGTTCCGAACAAGTGGATACACTGCCGCGCGCCAATTACGCGCCCTGGCTTATGGTGGGAAGGCAGCGCTGTCCCCATTGCCGCACGCCTCGCCCTGGCTCGAAGCTGCCCAGCCTACCGCAGCAGCGGGAATACTGCCGCCGCCACTGCCGCACCAAGGGCCGCTCCCACCACTACCTGAGCCGGGCTATGATCCTTCACCTGCACGCGAGCCCAGCCGACCAGAGCCACCAACGGCGCCACGACGAGCAGTCCCTCGCCGAAGACGAGCACTAGGATGGTCACCGCTCCAGAGTTCACCGCCGTGTGGACGGACACCTTCCAGAAGAGCGTCACTAGGGTGGAAGACGCTAGTCCGACGGCCATGGCTCCCACCAGGGCCACCAGATCGCGGGGGGCGCCTAGGAGCGTGAGGAGCGTGAACCCGACCAGTACCGAGCCGATGCCGATGAGCAGCACCCTGGGCCGCTGCTCTCTTCGGTAGACGTGGATATCGGTCAAACGCTTCCGGCGAACACCGCGCACGATGTAGAGGAACGGGAGAGCGGCGGCGAAGAGCACGGACAGCAGCGCCCACCGCAGGGCTTCGGAGGCGGCGGCCGCACTGTGCCAAGAGACGACGAGGAGCAGCATCGCGACCGTAGGCGCCGGGGCCAGTAGCTCCGTCACCAGTCGGGCCAACTGCCGCCGTGATCCCCTGCCGGCTCGCTCGACGGGGCGAGGGTGGATGTCACCGCTCGGGCCGATCGTGCCGTGGGCTTCTCGTACGACAGGTACCGCCTCGACGTCCTCCTGTTCCAGCCTGGCGAGAACGGCATGCACGATGGGGGAACGGATATAGTGAAGCGCCACCCGGCTAAGGAACGCCGCCTCGCGCTGCACATCTCCCCAGCCCGGCATCCGGGGTGCGCGCTCGGGATCGCCGAAGACCCTTCCCTGCTCCTTGGCGCGCAGGGCAGAAGCGAGCCTAGCGGCTTCCGTGACCGTCCCGGCTTCTTCACCCACTATCCCGCTTTCCCGGCAGAGCGCGGCAGCGTGAACGGCTGCCCGTGGATCCACATGCGGCCGAAGGGCGAGTTGGGCATCCCGGATCTCGACGACCCGGCGGTACAGCCGGAAGCCGGTTCCTCGCAACGTGAGGGCATCGCACACGGCGCCCGAAGGCGGAATCAGCGCGATCTGCGGATTGGCCCGGTAGAGATCTCTCCAAAGAGGGTATAGCCGTCGGCAGGCGCGGTAGCGGACTGCCCACGCGTGGAGGGCAGGGATACCGAGGCGAGCCCCCCAGGCGGGCATCGTGGAGCCGACCAGTACCAACACAAGACAGACAGCGAGGAGCGCGTCGGAGACCAGTTCCTCATCGCCGAAGGGATAGCCGAGGTCGAACCGGCGGGCGGCCAGGTAGAAGGCGCCGTGGGCAGAGTAGCCCAGTCCGACCGTGGCGCCGATGGCCACGAGCCGCAAACCCAGGTGGAGAGAAGGGCGCATCGCACTGATCCCGGCGTAGCGCCAAGAGAGCCGGGCCGCGTTCGCCAGCACCAACCCGAGATAGCCGATGAGCACCAGCCGATATTCGGCGATAAAGGGCGTGTCGGCATAGCGACTTGTGAAGTCAAGGGTTTCCTCCCGCACATCCGCGAGCGCGAAGAGCCCGATCAGCAGCGCCAAGGTAAGACCCAGAAGGAAGACCTCACGTCGGCGGCCTGGACGTGTCCGAGCATCCGGGTAGTTGAGGTAGAAAAGGAACATATGGATGGACCAGGCCGCAACTGCCATCAGACAGTGAGCGAGCAAGCGGGCCAGGTTGGAGATTCCTACCAGCCGATCGATGCCTAGATAGACGGGAGGAAGGAGCGTGGTGAGCGACAGCGCGAGGGCTAGCAGGCCGAACCAGAAGGATCGCAGACCCGGCTCACCCGGGCTGCGCAGGAAAGCCAACAGCTTGTACGCCACAGCTGCCCAGGTGAGCAGTACGGGCACGTAGGCGAGAATCTCTCGCACCATACTCAGCCGTTCGTTCCCGTTTCCAGCGAGGCCTCGAGTCTCCTAAGGATCCCCTCGGTTTCGGAATCCACCCCTGGACCGTTGGCTGGCCTGCCGGCGCCCGCTCGCTCCAGGATCAGTGAAGCGAGCAGCTCGGCCTCTCGCTCATCCTCAAGGGAATAGCCGGCACGGGCCAGGACGGCCTTCACCGTCTTCGGCGCAAGGTTGGGGAAGAGCAAACCGGAGAACTCGGTTTCCGACACCGGCGCGGGGTGATGGCCGCAGAGGAGGTGGCTGGCCTCGTGAAGGATGATGTGATCCTGGTGGAGGGGGCTGGTTTCCTCTTCGTAGAAGATGTAGTCGGCTGTCGGACCGGCCACCCACAGGCCGCACGGTCCGGCCTGGCTAGCCAGGGGATGCAGCAGCAGGGGACGGCCGCGTTGGGCCGCCAGCGAACGGCAGAAGGAGCGAACGTCGAAGGGCACGAGCAGCGTTAGACCCCGGAGCCGCGCTTCACACCGCTTCCTGTGCTGCTTCAGATCCACGGCCAAGATCCTCCTCCAGGGATGTTCGCGGCGCTCTGGCCGCCGTTGCCGTCGCGAGGCTGCGACACCACCAACGGCCGTGCTGGACTAGCTGGTGTTGGAGCCATCGCCAGCCGGTCTCTCCCAAGACGCGGCCGGATCATTCTCGGCGCCGTGCCCCAGCCCCTCCAACTGTCTAACCCGCTCCACCATGCTGGCGATGGTCGCCAGGCTCTCCGGAGAAAGCCCGAAGGCGCGCAGGGCGATCTGGCGGACGGAGGCGTCGCGCAGCGCCGCGAGCAAATCGAGCTCGGCGTCGATCCGCGCGGCCGCAGTGTCGTCGAAGAAGTAGGCCGGCGAGACGCCGAAGAAGTCGGCCAGGGCCTCGAGGTGCTTCTTCGTAGGATTGTCCCGCAATCCCTTCCTCAATTGCCAGAGGTAGGTCGCGGAGACGGTCGGGCCGCCGCGGCTCCGGATCGCCGCCGCCACGTCCTCGAAGCTGTACTCCTCGCGATCACGCGGATGGATAGTGCGAAACAGGCGGTCGACCTTTTCCGCCATTGTTCGCACGCGGGGCGCCTCCGCCTCGGGCATCCTCCTACCTCCGACTCAAGCCAGCCTGGGTGCAACGGAATCGCCGTAACCAGGCCGTTGCCGTGTCAAGTATACCACGACCGTCAGCGGATGTGAAGCAGCCAGGGACATTTGCTGCATGATAGTTGACAGCCGAGCGCATGCAGTTTATATTGGTAATACGTTCATCAACTGATGTGAAGAACCGCGTGGCCGCTTGCATATTGGAAACGAAGCGGCTGAGAGCCGATCAGCACGCGGGACGAACGAAAGGGGGCGACGTTGGCAGCGACAACCTTGACCCCGACCCGGGCGCTGCGCCAGCCGCGCCGGCTGGACGCGCGGGCGCTCTTCGGCATCTTCCTGATGCTCGTGGCGGTAAGCGGCTCTATCGCCTTCTGGAGCGCCTCCTCGGACACCCGCGCCGTCCTCGTGGCCACTCGCGACCTGCCCGCAGGGGCGTCGCTCGGCGCAGGCGACCTCGCCGTCGCCCGCGTGCGCCTGGACGACTCCCTGTACCAGGTCGCCCTGCCGGCGGAGTCTCTGGCGGACGTGGTCGGTAAGCAACTAGCCGAGCCGGTCCACGCCCAGCAGATCCCGGTGCGGGCCCAGGTATCGACCCGACCGCCGCTCGCCCCCGACCAACTGGCCCTCACCATCGCCATCAGCCCCGAGAGCGCAGTCGGCGGCAAGGTGCGGCCGGGCAACGCTGTCCAGGTGCTGCTCACCACGAACAAGGGCAAGCCGGAGGCACGCACTATCATCGTCCTGCCCAGGGCGACCGTCTACGACCTCGGCCACGAGGGTCGCCTGGCGGTGGTGAACAGCGAGGGCTCGGCCAACGCCGTGGCCGCCACCACCCCTCAGGGCCCGGTGAAGTGGCTCACTCTCGTCGTGACCCAGGAGCAGGCGCTCCTGCTCGCCCAGGCCAAGTGGAGCGGGGAGCTGGACGTGGCCCTCCTGCCCACGGACGGGTCGTAGAGGAGTGGCGATGGCGGACAGACGCTGGGACGAGGTGGAGAATAGTCCGTTTCCTGGCGGCGTTTCCGCCGATGGCGTGCCGCCGCTGCGCCTGGTGGTCGGCCTGGGTGATCCGGAGTGCGAAAGGGAGCTCCTGCCGGAACTGAGCGAGTGCGGCGCGTTCGCGATCGTCGAGCGCTGTCTTTCGGCCGACGAGGTACTCGCGTGCCTAGAGCGGGGCAGGGTCGACATCGCCCTCGTCTCCTCCGACCTCCACCGGCTGAGCGCCGCCACCCTCGCCGACCTCGCCCGCGCCCGCGTGCCGTTGGTAGCCCTGGCCCGCGACCCCGACGAGCCGCGCTGGCAGGACTTGGCGGGCGTCGTGCTGCCTCTGGAGGCTGACCCGCGCGCGGTTCGCGAGGCCCTGGTAGCTGCCGCGCACGGCAGGCACTCACAGCCCGCGATTGCTCGTACCGAGCCTGACACTTCGCTTGCCGAGCTGGACCAAGCGCCAGAGGGCCGGTCGATAGCGCTCTCGCCCCTCGTCGTCACGGGCGGCCGCGGCAGCCCCGGGCGCACGACGGTCGCTCTGAATCTGGCCGTGGCTCTGGGGGCAGTCGACCCCACCGTGCTGGTCGACATCGACCTAGCGGGGCCAAGCATCGCGGCCTGCCTAGACGCCGACCCTACGCGCAACCTGTACATGCTGGCCCACGCCGAGCCTTCGTCGCCGCAGGAGTGGGAGCGCGCCCTCGCCCAGGAGACGCAGCCGCTGGGCCCTCGCTCGCCCCACGGCGCTGTCCTCTGCGGCGTGCCAAAGCCCCAGATGCGGGGCGTCGTTTCCCCGCGCTTTCTGGAGCAGATTGTTGCAGAGCTCGGGCAGCGCTACCGCTATGTGGTGATCGACGCGGGGGCGGACCTTCTGGGGCCCCAAGGGGCGGTCCAACGGGCGGTGCTCGCCTTAGCGGGGCAGATCCTACTCGTGGCCAGGACCGACGTGGTCGGCCTATGGCACGCTCGCACGGCGTTGGAGCTCCTGGAGCGCGAGCTGGGCATCCCCCGCGAGCGACTGGCCCTGGTCGTCAACGGCCATGACCGTCACTTCCACCACGGGCGGGCGGAGATCGAGTGGGCGCTGGGCATCCCTGCGGCCGCCGTCGTCCCCTACGACCACGCCGCTGCACAGCGGGCGCTCGCCGCCCAGCGGCCGTTGCTGCTGGACAGCCGCGGCCCGGCGGCCAGGGCTCTTCTCGATCTAGCCGAGCGCGTTCACGGTGGCCGGGTGCTGCTGCGGCCCGAAAAGGCGCGCGGCGGGATGGGCGTGCTCGGACGCCTGCCGCTGCTCGGGCGGGCGTTCGCACCGAGTCAACCACACGGCAACGGCAGAAAGGGGGTGCCAGGTGGCAGACAGGCGAC
>JAMCYS010000094.1 GCA_023473795.1 Chloroflexota bacterium
AGCTGTTGCCGCACACCGGGTGGGTGAATTACTTGGCCGTCACCCTGGGTGAATAACTTGGCCGTGGGGTGGGTGAATTACTTGGCCGCGGAAGCCCTCAAGTGGGTGAATTCCCTGGCCGCCGACAGAGGGGGCAGCACGCGTCACGGCGGCCATTGCCACTGGTCGTACGTAGCCTGCCAATACTGGGAAATGGCAGCTCCCAGCATAAGCCACATTATATGGGTGGATTAGATGGGGAGCGAATGCCGATCAGGCGTCGGACAGCGGACCGGCCGAGGGAAGTCGCTAAGGGTCTGCGCAGGGTCGAATCCAGGTCAGCGGCCGACCGCTTTTGATCTTAGCCGTTGGCGCGGGCAGAGAAGTAGACGACGAGCAACAGGCTCAGCCCGGCCAGCACGGTATAGTCCGCGCGGCCGAAGCCGACGGTGCGCGCAAACGTGCGCCGCGGGCCGAAGCCGTAACCCCTTAACTCCATCGCCAGCGCCACTTCGTTGGCACGGCGCAGCGTCCGCAGACAGAACGGCAACAGGACCGGGCCGAAGGCGATGGCCTTGCGCAGCGCGTTGCCCAACTCCATTCCCCGCGCCGCCTGCGCCTGGAAGATGTCAGCCAGGTCTCTCTCCAGGATAGGAATGAAACGCAGGGCGAGCCCGACTAGCAAAGCGTACCGGCACGGCAGCTTCGCCATCACCAGTACCAGCGATAGCTCAGCCGGCTGAGTCCACATCGTGAACTGGAGGGAGAGCAGGAGGATGACGTATAGGCGCAAGGCAGCGCGCACGGCGAGTTCGAGGCCCCGCGCGTGGAGCGCCACCGGGCCCAGGCTGAAAAGGACGCCCCCCTCGGTCTGAAAGACGGCCTGAACCAGGAACAGCACGAGGGCCAGCGCCCCGGTCGCTTTGGTCATCGGCCAGAAGCTTCCCAGGTCGAGCCGGGCGGCCCGGGACGACGCGAGGACGACTAGGGCGAGACCCACTAGCAGTGGGACCTGGCTGGCCGTGACGCACAGGGTCAGCATCACTGCCAGCCAGGCCAGCTTGGTGCGCGGGTCGAGCCGATGGAAGAACGAGTCGCGAAAAGAGTAAGAGACTAGCAGCGACATGCCGACAAGCTAGTCCAACACGCCGGATCTGCCCGCCGCATCCACGAGCATCTTGGTCAGGGCCGTGCCGCCGACGATGGACACAATCATCGTCACCCCGGTGGAGACGAGAATAACCTCTACCGGCAGCTCCAAGATGAAGAAAAGCCCGCCGGCTACCAGCACGTCGCCCACTACGTTGCCGGCGATCTGGGCAAGCAGGTGATGGTGCCAGCCAGTCATCGGTAGTCTCCATGCGATCAGCGAGTAGGCCAGCGAGCCGGCGACGTTGACGATGGGGAAGATCAACGCCAGGGGCGACAAGCCCAGGGCGATATCCACGACCCCCTGCATCACTCCCGCGATTATCCCCCCGGGCTGTCGGCAGAGCAGGGTCGAGATGCCCATTATCGCCGCCCAGCTCAACCCACCGAGGATCGGAAAAGCGCCGCCGGTGAGGGCGGCGTCCGCCCGATCGCCAATCCCCACGAAGAGCGCCATCACGATGCCAAAGAAGACCCCCCTCACGATCGGCTTAGAGTCGAACCACCAGAAACCTCTGGCTCGTGCTCGTGCCAACCCCGCGTCACTGGTCGCCATAGTGCCTTTCTCCTTGAAATGAAATATGATTCTCCGCAGCCTGCCAGGCGTCAAGCGAGGGCCTGGGTGATCAGGCAGGCCAACTCGGCCACGTCCCGGCATGAGCGCGGCAGGCCGAGCGCGTGCGCGATGAGGCAGAAGTCGGGTAGCTCGATTCCAGCCCCGCTCAGGAGGTCGAGATGCTCGCCTAGACTCGCCGTGGCGGCATCGAGCTGCACGCTGCCGCCGGCCAAGACGATTGACCTCTTTGTGTAGCCCACGACCGCATCCATGTCGTGGGTGATCATCAGCACGGTCCCGCCGGCGCGGTTGAACTCGGCCAGCAGATCCATGATCTCCGTGGTCGCCTGCTGGTCGAGGCCGGCCGCCGGCTCGTCAACGACCAGTACTCTGGGCTGGTGAACTAAGACCGAAGCCAGGGCAAGGCGCTTCCGCTGCGCGCGGCTGAGCGTGTAGGGGTGACTCTGCCTCAGCGCGAGCAGCCCGAGCTTGCGCAGGGTGCTGCCTACCGCCTCTTCTATCTGCTTCGCTGACACCTTGCGCACCCGCAAGCCGAAAGCGACCTCGTCGAAAACCGAGTCGCAGAAGATCTGGCAGTCGGGGTCCTGGAAGTAGTAGCCCAGCGAGTCGGACAGCCGGGCCGTAGACACCCGCGCGCTGTCCTGCCCAGCGACCATGACTTGCCCCCGCGTCGGTCGCAGCAGGCCCGCCAGGTTCTTCGCCAGGGTGGTCTTGCCCGCGCCGTTCTCGCCGATGATCGCCGTGAACTCCCCCTGCTTGAACTTCAGGTTCAGGTCCCTTAAGGCCCAGCGCTCGGAACCTGGATAGCGGAAGCCGAGGTCGCGCACCGCCACGACGGTCGGGGCACCCTGGTGATCAGGGCGCGCCCCGCCCTCGGCTCCGGCGTCGGCCAGGCGGGCCAGCTTGGCGGGGTCCAGGAGCGGTTTCAGCCGGTCCGCCACTTCTCGGGGGGCGCTCGGGGCAGGCGGGCGGCAACTGGACGGCAGGTTGCCTTTGAGCTGATAGTGCAGCTTGATGCTATCGGGCAGGCGGATGTTCTGCGCCAGCGCCTCCTCGTCCGTGAAGAACTCCGCCGGCGCCGCATCCCTGACGATTCGCCCCTCGTGCAATCTGATCAGGCGGGTGGCGAAGGACACCACCTCAGTCAGCCGGTCCTCCACGAGGACGATCGTCTTGCCGGCCTCGCGGTTCAGCCGCCGGAGGTGCTCGTAGACTCGTTTCCTACCGAGTGGGTCGAGCTCGGCGGCCGGCTGATCCAGGATGAACAGGCCGGAGTCCAGGGCGAGGACGCAACTCAAAGCGACCCGCTGGGTTTCGCCCCCGGAGAGGCTGGCGGACAACCGCTGGGCGGCGCCGCTCATGCCGACGAAGGCGAGGCTCCGCGCCACGCTCTCTCTGATGTCCTCCGGGGCCCAGCCCAGGTTCTCCGGACCGAAAGCCACGTCTTCGGCGACGGTTAGGTTGAAGAGCTGGTTCTCAGGTCGCTGAAGCACGAAGCCCGCGAGCGCCGTGATCCCGGGCAGAGGCAACCCGGCCAGGTCCTGGCCGTTTATCTTCACGGCGCCCTGGTAGGCGCCCTCGACGAAGTGCGGGATCACACCGGTCAGGCAGTAGCAGAGAGTCGTCTTCCCCGCGCCGGCCGGCCCCACGATGACGACGAACTCCCCCGTTCGCACCTTGAGGTCGACGACGCCTAGCGCCGGTCGTACCCCCCGCGGGTAGCGAAACGCGGCTATGCGCGCGTCCAAAGCAAACGCCGAGTCTGGGACGGAGGACGGGCCCCGGGCTGAGGATACTGCCAAGTTCAAGGGCAAGCGGCACCTCGCAGAGTGTCGACTGGGGTCATCCGGCGGACGCGGATGCCACAACCTGCGACCCGGAGCACTCGCTTGGCTGCACGCCACAAGCCGGCGCCAGAAAAGCAAAGACCCCGACCAACACCTGTGCTGGTCGGGGTCTTGAGCAGAGACGCCGCAACGCGCTACCCAACGCCTCACCGCGAGCGTGTGGTCGCAGTATCCTGGGCAGGTCTCCTGGCTCGTGGCTCCTCGCTTCCCCGTGCCTTCCCACCTTGCGGCAGTGGCGTCTACGGGGTCGCTCCCCACTTACAGTGGCGGGCCCGCGCCGGTCTTGCACCGGCTTCCCTATTCTCCCCCGAAGGGGCACCCAGAACCTATTCCTTTATCCAAGCGCATCTTACCAGGGCCTCGCAGCCTTGTCAAGCGTTTAAGCACTGAGGCAGGCAACCGGAGATAGGAGAGCACGGTCGGAAAATGGGCAGGTCGAGTAGGTGCTTGTTGTGGCCCAAGATCGCGGCTAACGGGGCGGGGCTATTTCCCTGCGGGCCTCTTTCACGCTCGTCGAGCAACGGTAGTGGCCACCTAACTTGCCGTGAGCGCCCCCCGCTCGTTTTGATTCAGGCCGCTTCACCCGCGCCTCTCAGCGCCCCAGATCGCCTTGCCTAAGCTACACTGCACGGCAGGCGTCGCCTGTACTCATCTAATGCCTATTATGCCCGTATGTTATGCGTAGTCCGCCGACACAAGGCCTGGGTGATGTCCTAGAATGATACCGTTGGCGAATTGTTGGTTGCTGGGCTGCCCATTGGTTAGTTCAACGCCGCAAGGGCAGCAAAGCGAGAGAGGCG
Source organism: Chloroflexota bacterium (assembly GCA_023473795.1). Classification (GTDB taxonomy): domain Bacteria; phylum Chloroflexota; class UBA6077; order FW602-bin22; family JAMCYS01; genus JAMCYS01. The sequence goes on from JAMCYS010000094.1 coordinate 4,353, forward strand.
CGTGACCGCGACGGGCACCTCGTTCAGCCAGTTGGCCAGGCGTCCCACGTTGATAGCAGCCGCTGTAGCAACGTGCTGCCGGTGCGTCTTGTCCAGACCCCGATAGCGGGCCTGGCGTAGGCCAAAGGCACGGACCCCCTGCGAGATCGTCCCCTCCACCCCCGCCTGGCGAGCATATAGGACCTTGAACGCGCTGCTCTGCTGGCGCTCTCGCGCTGCTTGTAGGGCTTTGTGTTCCGTCGCTGAGGGTAGCGTGAGGCTACGAGGCTGAGCTTTCGCTCGGGTGCATTGGGACCTAGCCAAGCAGACGGCACACTCAGCCTGCGCGAAGTCGATGTGGATCAGCGTGCGCTGGCGGGCTGTCTCCGTCACACACCAGCGAATGCTCTGGCGGCCTTGGGGGCAGGTTACCACGTGCCTATCCCAGTCCACGTCGAAATGCGCCGTGTCGAAACCCTCGCCTGCCTTAGCTTGCCATTGGTGATCTTCAGAGGTCGGGCCGATCAGGTCGACCTGGTGCTTCGTTCGACTCGTCACCAGGTTGAGCGCTCGCACGTACCCGGCATCGACCAGGTGCTGTGCTGGTAGGAGGTCCGCTTTGGCCAGGTCGCGCTGGATGGAGTCCAGTTGGACCACGTCGGGAACCGGGGCAATGGTCGTCTCGACCTGTGTCAGCAGGTGGGGCAGGTCGTCGTCACAGGTTTCGGTTAGGTGCACTTTGTAGCCGATCCAACTCTGGCCACGTTTGGTACTGTAGCGGGCTTCTGTCTCGTAAGGGGAGCTCCATTCGGAGGTCAGAGGCTTGCTCATCCGCCTCGGTAGCCAGCGCCTCCTGCAAGAACTGCTGGAGACCGAACAACGTGATTTCTTGGGCGCTGAGTGCTACCAAGGCAGCAGCGACAGGCAGGGCCAGCGCAACAGCTACGCCCCAGCCCACGTCGACACGGCCGAAGGACGACTGGACTTGCAGACACCTCAAGTCCGCGCCAGCACCGAGTCCTTCCAGTCCAGACTCTTGGGCTTTCTCCAGGGCCGTACCGACGTGGTCGAACGCCTGGTGACCGAGATGTACGCCCACGGATTGTCCACTCGTGACGTCGAAATGGCCTTCACCGACGCCACCGGCGCCTGCATCATCAGCAAGAGCGCCGTGAGCGAGGTTAGCGAGCGCCTCTGGCAAGACTACCAAGCTTTCCGGGAGCAGTGCTGGGACGAGGTGGCGATCTTCTATCTCTTCGCCGACGGGCTCTACGAGCCTATGCAAGCCAGCGGCAGCAGTCGTGACGCCATACTGTGTCCGTGGGCCATCCGTGGTGATGGCCGCAAGCGCCTCTTGGACGTGGTGGTGGGCAACCGAGAGTCCCGGGAGGCCTGGTTGGAGAGTCTGCGGGGGCCGGTGAGTCGGGGGCTGAGCTCGCCGGTGCTGATGACCAGCGATGGCGCGCCCGGTCTCATCGCGGCCTTGGAGGAAGTATTCCCCGAAGCCCTGCGTCAACGATGCCTCGTTCACAAGACCAGGAACATTGTGCAGAAGGCGAGTGAGGCCGACCTGCCTGAGGTCAAGGCGGATGTGCTGTCGGCGTACTACGCCTCCCGCCAGGAGGTGGCGCGCTTGGTGGAGCCATGCTTGGAGACAAGCCCAATCAAGGGTACACACGCAAAGTAACGAGCGGTACAACGGTTTATACTATTGGCGCTCGTTGTTCTCCTTCAGCAGGGCGGTGGCCCGGGCGAGCGATCCCGGCGAGCTGCTGGGGCTACCTTGCGTTCGTACGCTCACCGCTGGGTCATCTTGCCAAGGTCCGCGTGAACGTTACCGCTCCCGTTCGAGTGCGGGTTCCGTTCGGTCGGCACGGTGAGCGGTTCGCATAGCGGTCCGTCGACCGGGGCGGGAACAGCTGGCGCTACCGGCTTAGTAGCCCGGTCGCCTTGCGGAGCCAGCGCGGCTTCGCTCGCGGAACGGAGGGGTGGATAGAACCAGGCGGACCTCGGGCCAAGATGGGCGAGCATGGCCTCGGACGAGAAGATGACGTCCGGCGTATCCACAGCCAGGACTCGTCCGCCCTCCATTACGGCCACCAGGTCAGCCCAGGTGCGAGCCAGCGCCAGATCGTGGGTGGCCAACACCACGGTCCTACCCCGAGCCGCGAAGTCGTGCAGGATGCTTAGGATCTGGTCGCGCATCCAGGGGTCCAGGCTCGCCATGACCTCGTCCACGAGGATCACCGATGGCTCCATCGCCAGCACGCCCGCCAGCGCCACGCGAGCTTTCTGCCCACCACTCAGGGCGTGCGTGGGCCGGTCCAGCAGATCGACGATCTCGCACTGTTCGGCAGCCTCCTCGACCCGGCGGCTTGCCTCCACCTGGCTCAGCCCCAGATTGAGCGGGCCGAAGCTCATGTCCTGGACCACGCTGGCGCTGAACAATTGGTCGTCGGGGTTCTGGAAGACAATGCCCACGTGGCGGCGCAGCCCCAGCAGCGAGCCGCGATCGTACTTCACGGGTTTGCCGGCCAGGTAGAGCTGGCCCCCGTCGGGCCGCAGTATCCCATTGCAGTGCAGGAAGAGGGTCGATTTCCCCGAGCCGTTTCGCCCCAGCACCGCGATCTTCTTCCCACCCCAGAGGCTCAGGTTTGCGCCCCGCAGGGCCGGCTCCGCGTTCCCGGGATAGGTATAACGAACCTCCTCTAACTGCAGTATGGGAGTCATATCAGCACTCGCCCGATAAGCAGAGTGGCAGTGGCGGCCGCTCCTAGCCACCAGAGGGAACGGTCCGTGCGGTAGCTGGGGGTAAGGCCCTGAAGGTCGCCGGAGTAGCCACGGCTATCCAGCGCGATCTGCAGCCGTTTGCTGCGCTGGTAAGAATCGACGAAGAGCCTGCTGCCCAGCAGCCCGGCGCTCTTCACGGCGTTACCAAAGCTGCTATAGCCGAGCCGACTGTCCTGAGCGTTGTGCATTCTGTCCAAACTCTCTAACAGGATGAAAATGAAGCGATAGGTCAGCGCCACGATGTCGATCAGCACAGACGGAATTCGTAGCCGGCGCAGTAGCTCCACGATGTCGACCAACGGCGTCGTCAGGACCAGGAAGTCCAGCGCCGCCGTGCCCCCCAGGGCTCTGGTCGCCAAGTGGAGGGCGGTATCCACCGATCCGAAGCTCGCCCACACGGCGAGAGGCCCCACGTGCACCACCCAACTCACGCCCGCCGGGAAGGCTGTACCGGCGCTCAGCGCCACCCCGGCCACGGCGAGAACAAGGAAGGAGCCCTGAGCGAGCAGCACCCGCCCGAAGACCCCTGTCGGCAGCCCCGCCCAGAGAGAGGAGAGAACCCACATCCAGGCACAGGCCAGTAGCCCCACCATGGGGCGATCCAGCAGCAAGCAGAGGGCTAGCACTAGCAGGACAAGCGCGGCCTTGTGGGCGGGGTCAACGCCCCGGCCCCGATTGGCGTACACATGGCGATCGATGACGTGCATAGGTCGGCCCAATCCTAATCTAGTCGTTGAGATGGGGAACTTCGGGCCCGCCGGTCGTCCTCTGGCCCTTCTCCAGCCCGGAGTCAGCGGCGCGTCTTGCCCCCCTCTTTAGTCCGAAAAAGTAGCCGATGAAGCCGGCCCCAAGTGCGGCCTGCAGGGCAAAGAGCAGGCTTTCTACCTCGGGTCCCGGTGGGGTCCAGATAGGTTGGAACCAGGGCGTCGCCCCGGGATCGATCTCGACGATAGTTCGCGTGGCGGCATTGTCGGCGCCGCCGAACTCCGCTCCCGATTTGAAGGCGAGAGGAAAAGCGATCAAGCCCACGACCAGGGCGATGAGCAGGACCGTGACGAGCGTATTGCTTCGCCTAGGGCGCGAAGCGGAGGCGCGGTCTTCCATGCTAGGCCTCCGTGACCTTGAGGCTCTTCAGTTCCGCCGGCGCCGTGCTGCGCAGAGCGTTGAAGATGAGCACCGTCAGGATCCCCTCGCTAATCGCCAGCGGCACCTGGGTAACCGCGAAGATGGCGGCGAACTTAAGGAAAGAGGCCGCGACACCCCCCGTTGGGTCGGGATAAGCCAGCGCGAGTTGTAGCGAGGTCGTGACGTAGGTCAGCAGGTCGGCCAGGGCGGCGGCGAGGAAGATGGCTAGCCAGGTCGGCGCCCAGTGCCGCATGCCGCTCCAGACGGCCCACGCCACCAGTGGGCCGACTATCCCCATGCTGACGGTGTTAGCCCCCAGGGTGGTCAGCCCCCCGTGTGCGAGCAGTAGCGCCTGGAAGAGGAGGACGATCCCGCCTAGGATGCTCATCACCGTGGGCCCGAAGAGAATGGCGCCCAGGCCCGTGCCGGTGGGGTGGCTGCTGGAACCGGTGACGCTGGGCATCTTGAGGGCGCTCAGCACGAAGGTGAAGGCGCCGGCGAAAGCCAGCAACAGCCGGGCTTCCGGGTTCTCCGCTACCAGCTGACGGACCCTGCGCAGACCTAGTATCCAGAAGGGGAGGGCGATGGCGAACCACAGCAGTGCCCAGAATGGCGGCAAGAAGCCCTCCATGATGTGCATCCGCGTCCCAGTCGACCCGGCCCAGGCGACCTGGGCAGTGAGCAGCGCCAGGGCGAGGGTAGCCCACCCAATCCTGCCGAGGCGTGCGATGATTCGACCCGGGTTCACAGTCTTGATCCTCCTCTGCTATCTAAGTTGAGCGACCGATCGTTAATGGCCACGGCGAGCGCCTCTGCCACAAGACTGCCCAGGTAAACCAGCAATCGCTTATCGTGCAAGTCCCATGCCGGTCACTCGCCCGTCAATCTGGTTTAGAACTTGCCAGTTGCCCGGGAGAACCCCGTGAGCACTCCCTAGAGGAGGGCGCCAACTCGTACTTGGCCTGGTAGCCGCGCGGCGTCACCATTAGCCCCGCGCAGGAGCGGGTAGTCGAATTGCCGATGATGACAATAGTGAGCATGTCGACCTCGTGCGCGAGCAGGTGGGCCAGGTCGGTCACAACGACCTGTTGGCCGTCTCGGTAGGCGTTGCGCACGATGCCCACGGGCGTCTGGGGGACGCGGTGGCGCGAGAGCAGGCGCTGGGCCTCGTCCAGTTGCTGCACGCGTTGAGTGCTCTTGGGGTTGTAGAGCACGATAACGAAGTCGGCCGCGGCCGCCGCCTCCAGCCGGCGGGCGATAACCTCCCAGGGGGTGAGCAGGTCGCTCAGGCTTATCGCGGCAAAGTCGTGCATCAACGGCGCGCCCAGGAGCGAGGCGGCGGCGCTCAGCGCCGGTATGCCCGGCACCACTTCCACCTCCACGCCGCTTTGCCGCTGCCAGCCGCCCTCTCGCAGCACTTCGTAGATCAGCCCGGCCATGCCGTAGATGCCGGGGTCGCCGCTGCAGACCACGGCCACCACCCTGCCAGCCGCGGCCTCGCGCACCGCCTCTTGGGCGCGCGCGACCTCCTGCTGCATACCGCTGGCCAGCACCGCCTTGCCGGCGACGAGCTCCCGGATCAGTCCCAGATAAGTCCGGTAGCCCACGATTACTTCGCTCTCTGCCAATGCCGCCCGAGCCCGCTCCGTCAGGTGCGCTTTGTCGCCGGGCCCCAGGCCAACGACGTAAACTTTGCCGCGACTCTCTGCCATCTTCACTCTCCGGCCATCCTCTCGAAATCCAGGCGGGCCACAGCCACGGTGACGTTGGCCGTTTTCCGTTTGGGTACGATTAGCGCCGCGGCCCCGCTACCCAGCAGCGCCGCCGGTTCGCAGACGCCCTGGGCGCCGGTCCATTTCCTCACAGTGAGGGACGGATTGGGCATGGGCGATACCCCGTTCATCTCTTCAGCTGAGAAGTATTCGATGGGCACCGCCCATTGCCTCGCCACGGCCTGCAAACCGGCCTCGTCGCGCTTGATGTCTATCGTGGCCAGTTTGCGGATACTCGCGCGGCTAAGTCCTGCCTCCGCGAGCCCCTCGTGTACGGCCGAGGCGATCTCCTCCATCGTGGCCCCCCGGTTGCAGCCGAGACCGACGACGAGGCTGCGGGGGCGGTAGATGACGCTGGGCGGCAGGCCCTCCGCCCACTGTTCTAGCAGCCGGTCGGTGATGATCAGGATGGCCTGGCAGCGCGCTTCCGGCAGCTGCTCTAAGCCGGCCAGGCAAACCAGGTTGGGCGGCAGCGGTCGGCCCTCTGGCCACCAGCCACGCTCGCCGGTATCCTGCCACAGGCCTACCCGCTCCCCGTTCACGAGCGCCGCGCTCACCCGGCTCACTGCCGCTCCGCTCTGGATGCGCCAGCCGAACTCGCGCCCGAGGATATCCACGGCGACGGTGTGCAGCACCTCCGAGGCGGTCGTGATCACCGCCTGGGCGCCGAGCAGTGAGGCGACTCGGCGGGCCAGGGCATTGGCGCCACCCAGGTGGCCGGAGAGTATGCTCACAGCCGAGCGGCCGGCGTCGTCCACCACCACCACCGCCGGATCGGTGTGCTTGTCGACAAGCAACGGCGCGATGAGGCGCACGACCATACCGACAGAGCCAAAGATCACCAGGCCGTCGTAACGGGCGAACATCCCCGGGAGCAGGACGCTGGCCGTGCCGGACCAGGCCTTGACGTCGGCCCCGCTGAAGGGCACGTAGCGTTCGGGCAGGAAAACGGTCGCCTCGGGCAGTTGACGCTGCAGCCTAAGCGCTAACTCGCTGCCAGGACGGCTCACGGCCAGCATGGCAATTTGCGTCTGCCTCGGTGTCGTCACCGTCTATGCCCGCCGGCCGGGGCGCGGCGCTCGCCAGCCGTGGCCGAAGCTCGGATCGTACAGCCGCGAGGCAGGTTGGGGTACGGAACCAGGCCCCGCCTGCAGCGCATCCCCCACCAAGATGAGGGCCTGGTGCGTAATGCCGCTGGCTCGCACCGCTGTGGGTAGAGCGGAGAGCTCGGCTTGCACGATTTGCTGGTCAGGCCAAGTGGCACGGTAGACCACGGCGGCGGGGGTGTCGGCGGCATAGCCGCCCTCGCGCAGCTGGGAGACGACCTCATCGATTTGTGCCACGCTCAGGAAGAGCACGAGTGTCGTCCCGTGGGTGGCGAGGGCAGGCAGATCCTCCCGCTCTGGCACCGGCGTGCGCCCAGCGACCCGGCTGATGATGACCGTCTGGCTCACTTCGGGGCAGGTCAGCTCGACGCCCAGTGCCGCCGCGGCGCCAAACAAAGAGCTCACCCCCGGCACCACCGCATAGGTCACACCGGCCGCCCGCAGGGCCACCATCTGCTCACGTATCGCGCCGTAGAGACTAGGGTCGCCGCTGTGCACCCGGGCGACCAGCCGGCCGGCTCCGACCGCCTCGACCATCAGACCGACGATCTCGTCCAGTGCCAGGCTGGCGGTTCCGATCACTTTCGCCCCGGGTTTGGCGAGCGTCGTAATCTCAGGGTTGACGAGGGAGTCGGCGTAGAGAATCAGATCGGCCCGGCGAAGCAAGCGCTCAGCCCGCAGGGTCAGCAGATCGAGGGCGCCGGGCCCGGCCCCAATGAAGTAAACCGCTGGCTGCCGTTCCGTCTCCACGCCTCGTTACTTCCTCACGATAATGAGCGACAGGTAGTCCAGTTCCTGGCCCCGCAGCTCGCCGATATCGCGCACGATCTCCTGCTCGGGCGAGCCGCAACGTTTGACATAGACCGCCCGCTCGGCCAAACCGAGCTTGCTCAAGGACGCCAGCACGCGCTCGAAGACCCGGTTGACCTTGAGCAGCACGATGGTGTCGAACTGTCGCAGCACCTCCTCCAGCCGCTCTCCCTCGTAAGTGGCCGGCAGAACGGCAAGACGCTCCGCCCCGTCCACCAGAGGCAGGCCGGCAGCAGCAGCGGCGGCGTTGATCGAGGAGATGCCAGGGATTACCTCCACGGGCGCCTCCGGATAGCGCGCGCGCACCAGCGCGTAGATGTGCATGAATGTGCTGTAGATGAAGGGGTCGCCCTCCGTGACGAAGGCGACGTCCTGGCCCTCGCGTAGGTGGGCGACGACCTTTACCAACGCCGCCGACCAATGCTCCTCCAGGCGCGCCCGATCCTTGGTCATCGGGAACACCAGCTCGATCAGTGCCTGGCGCTCCAGATCGATGAGATGAGAGACGAAACTGAGAACGTAGCTGTCCCCCTCCTCCCGACTCTTGGGAACGCAGAGCACCGGAACTTGCTGCAGAACGCGCTGGGCCTTGATCGTGATGAGCTCCGGGTCCCCCGGCCCCACGCCGACGCCGATGAACTTGCCCCACGCTGGCTGCGATTCCTGGCTAGTAGCCAAAGTTGCTCCTCCTCGAAGGATATGCTCCTGCCGCCTCGCCACCCGAGCCGACGGTCGATCTCACCTAGGAGCGGCCACGCCTGGCGGCGATGACGAAAACTGGATCGAGCGCCTCGAAATGGGTCAGGCCGGCCAGCTCTTTGCCGCGCGACACCTGCAGTAGCGTTGCCGTCACGGCAAAGCCCTTCTCCCGCAGGGCGGCCAGGGCGGCCCCGGCGGTCTCCACGGTGGTCGCGTTGACCACAACCCGGCCGCCCGCCCGCAGCTGCCGGTCCACCGCGTCGACAATGGCGGCGAGCTGTCCGCCGCTGCCGCCGACGAAGACCGCGTCCGGCGCCGGCAGGGCCGCGAGGGCGGCGGGCGCCGTGCCGTGGACCGGCACGACGTTGGCGACGCCGAACTTGGCGATGTTGCGACGGATCAGATCTATACTCTCGGCGTCTCGCTCGACCGCGAACACACGTCCCAAGCGAGCGGCGAGGGCGGCCTCGATGGTCACCGCACCGGACCCGGCGCCGATATCCCAGACCGTGCCGGACTCCGTTAGGGCGAGTTTGGCCAGACTTGCCAGGCGAACCTCAACCTTGGTGATCAGGCCGCGGCGGGGCCGCCGTTGATAGAACTCCTCGTCCGGAATGCCGTACGGCCAGCCTCCGGTGAGAGAGGCCGGCTGCCCCAGATCCGCCGCCTCGCCCTCCTCGGCAGCCTGCTCGCGGATAAGGATGAGCACGTTCAGCGGCGCGGTCGCTAGCTCTGTCAGCGTGGCAAGGTCGCATTCGCGCACCCGCTCGTCTGGCAGGCCCAGGTCCTCGCACACATAAGCGTGGTAGCCGCCGAGGCCGGCCGCCAGAAGCGACCGGGCGATGACGGCCGGCGAGTTCACATCGTCGGTGAGGATGGCCACTTTCCGACTGCGCCCCACGGCGGCGGCAAACCTGGCCGGCAACCGGCCGTGCAGGCTGACGAACGTGGCGTCCTCCCAGCTCTCCTTAATCCGGGCGAAGGCCAGCTGGACCGCGCTGACGTTGGGCAGGATTTCCACGCGCTCTTTACCAAACCGCTCGACCAGCGCCTTGGCGATGCCGAAGAAGCCGGGATCGCCGGAGGCGAGGACCACGACGCGACGCTCGCCGAGTCTGGTCGCGATCTGTTCGAGCAAGCCGGCCAACCCCGCCTTGATGACCAGTCGTTCGGCCGCCACGTGCGGCACCAGCGCCAGCAGCCGCTCGCCGCCCACGACCGTATCTGCCTGGGCGACGACCTCTTTGGCGCGGGGCGCTAGACTCTCCCAGCCCTCGGCGCCGAGGCCAACTACGTAGACCCTAGACGCCGGCGCTGGCTCTACCAAGGACCCCTCCCTCGAAGTCGAACAGCACGCACGCCACGGCCAGCTTGCCGGCGACGTGGGCGCGGCAGTTATCTGCCGCCAGCTGGCAGAGGCGGCTAAAGACCGTGGACAGGCCACTGGGGGCGACGATCTCGGCGAACTGCCGGCTGGTGTTCGCGGCGGCTATCGCCTTGACCAGTGCCGGGTCAGCGTCGCATTCGGCGGCGACACGCGCCAGAAAGGACTGATCCACCAGCGACTGGCTCACGTGGGTCTGCAGCTGGCCCGCCGCCAGCTTGGCGAGCTTGCCAACCATCACCCCCACGGTGGCGCGGGTAATGCCACGGCGAACGCACTCCTCCAGCGCGAAATCCATGAAATCGCCGACCTGCACGAAAGCCTCTTCGGGTAGGGCAACGATTGCCTGGGCAAAGCGCTCGCTACGCCGGCCGGTGGTCAGCACGACCTCCCCACAGCCGGCCGCCGTAGCGACGCCAAGCGCCTGAGCGATGCTGGCCGTATAGGCCGCCGTCGAGAAGGGGACGACGATGCCGGTAGTCCCCAGGATAGAGATGCCGCCCACGATGCCGAGGCGCTGGTTCAACGTACGCCGGGCCAGCGCCTCGCCGGCCGGCACGGAGATCACTATGCGAACCCCGCGGTTGGCGAGATCCGATCCCAGCGCCTCGGCGACTGCCGCCTGGATCATCTGGCGCGGCACCGGATTGATGGCGGCGCTGCCGACGGACAGGCCAAGACCCGGCTTGGTGACCTTGCCGACGCCCTCGCCGCCTTCGACGGCTAGGCCGGGCGTGGTGGTCCAAACTACGGCGGCGCAGATCTCGGCCTGGTGGGTAACGTCGGGGTCGTCGCCGGCATCCTTGATGACCGAGCAGCGAGCGTAATCGGGCTCGATCTGGCACCGGCCGACGGGAAAGGTGACCTGTTGACCGTCTGGCAGCGATATGCTTACCTGCATCACCCGCTTCCCGCCGTGCAATACCAGGGCCGCCGCCTTGGCGGCCGCCGCCGCGCAAGCGCCGGTCGTGTAGCCGCTGCGGAGGGCGCGGTTGGGGCTGGGTCGCTCATGTGGCTCTGCGGCCGTCTCGCCCTCGTCGGCCTCCGTGTCCGCGACGTCTAGGCAGCACTCCTCGATGCGGTCGCGGACGATGTCGAGCAACTTGGGGTGGTGGGCGAAAGGCTTGCCCAGGGTGAAGCGAACGCCCGGGTGCATCGCCTTGAGAAGGGGCACGGTCTCAGGCAGATCCCTTTGCAGGTGCAGGCCCGAGTGCAGGAAATAGGGGATGAGCAGCACCGTTCTCGCTCCCGTGCCGATACAGGCCTTGGTTGCCTCCTCGATGGTCGGGAAGTTCCGCTGCAGGAAACCTACTTCGACGGCGCGATACCGGTTGGCATCGCGCAGGGCTTGGGCAACCTCGTACAAACCATCGTTGGCGTTGTCGTGCCGGCTACCGTGGCTGAGCAGTACGACTCCAATCTCTGAATCGGCGAGCATCTTCGTTCTTTCCCCTCCCTCCGTCTGGCACCTGTCGCTAACGTGCCGCGTGCACGTATCTCTCTCGGCAAGATAGCCTTCTGCTGGTGCGGCCAGCCGGCCGATGCTGGGTTGGCGTTCCTCTCGCGCCTCCCTACCGCACGACCGGCGCGCGGCCAGGCAGGACCGTCGTACGCCCCAAATGCCGTGGGGCTACGTCTCGTCCTGCCTTGCTACCGCCAGGCGCAAGAGTGCGTTCACGGCCGTCGCGGCGATGGCGCTGCCGCCGCGCAAGCGCCGGTCGTGTAGCCGCTGCGGAGGGCGCGGTTGGGGCTGGGTCGCTCATGTGGCTCTGCGGCCGTCTCGCCCTCGTCGGCCTCCGTGTCCGCGACGTCTAGGCAGCACTCCTCGATGCGGTCGCGGACGATGTCGAGCAACTTGGGGTGGTGGGCGAAAGGCTTGCCCAGGGTGAAGCGAACGCCCGGGTGCATCGCCTTGAGAAGGGGCACGGTCTCAGGCAGATCCCTTTGCAGGTGCAGGCCCGAGTGCAGGAAATAGGGGATGAGCAGCACCGTTCTCGCTCCCGTGCCGATACAGGCCTTGGTTGCCTCCTCGATGGTCGGGAAGTTCCGCTGCAGGAAACCTACTTCGACGGCGCGATACCGGTTGGCATCGCGCAGGGCTTGGGCAACCTCGTACAAACCATCGTTGGCGTTGTCGTGCCGGCTACCGTGGCTGAGCAGTACGACTCCAATCTCTGAATCGGCGAGCATCTTCGTTCTTTCCCCTCCCTCCGTCTGGCACCTGTCGCTAACGTGCCGCGTGCACGTATCTCTCTCGGCAAGATAGCCTTCTGCTGGTGCGGCCAGCCGGCCGATGCTGGGTTGGCGTTCCTCTCGCGCCTCCCTACCGCACGACCGGCGCGCGGCCAGGCAGGACCGTCGTACGCCCCAAATGCCGTGGGGCTACGTCTCGTCCTGCCTTGCTACCGCCAGGCGCAAGAGTGCGTTCACGGCCGCCGCGGCGATGGCGCTGCCGCCGCGCGTCCCCTCGACGGTGATATAAGGCACTTGAGCGTAGGCCTTGCCGACAAGCGCGGCCTTGGCCTCGGCCGCTCCTACGAAGCCAACCGGCGTGCCCACAACCAAGGCGGGCGGCGCATTGCCGGCGTCAAGGTAATCCAGCAGGGCGAATAGCGCCGTGGGGGCGTTGCCAATCGCGACGATGGCGGCCGGCAGGCGGTATGCCAAGTGGTTGATGGAGGCGGCACTGCGGGTCGTACCATGTCGGCGCGCCAACTCAGCCACGGCGGGGTCGTCGATGGCGCAGACCACCTCGCAGCCCAATGTGGCGGTGAGCCGGAGGTTGATGCCGGCTGCCACCATCTTGACGTCCGTCAGGATCGGGCGGCCGGCACGGAGCGCCTGGATTCCGGCTGCTACCGCTTGCGCATGCACTCTAACGTGATCGGCGATGGCGGGATCGCCCGTGCTGTGGGCAATCCGCCGAATAAGGGGCCACTCAGGCCGCGATTGATCGAAGGAGGAGAGCAGACCAGCGATGATGGCGAAGCTGCGTGTCTCAATTCCGGCCGGCCTCAGTGCACAACGCACAGGTCGGCTATCGTCTGGGTGGGACCTCATACTGCCTCCTCTCGTGCCGCAGGATCTCGCCCCTGGCGGCCACAAACGGTAACAAAAAGCCCTGCCTGAGTGCTCAGGCAGGGCTGCAACTGATATCCAGCTACGACTGTCTGGCCTCATCCGCGAAGGCACCGCAGCATCCGGCAAAGGCAGGCGACCTGACTCGTCGATCCCTGGCGTAGGGATCGCTTCACAGTTGCGGGACAGTGTTGGCGTCTCACCAACTTCGCTCTTAGCCCCTCACGGGGCACCTTTGCCAAAGCCTATTCGATTGTTCTTGCATATTAGCACAGCAAGGTCCGGTTGTCAATGACCCGACAATCGCAGAATGAGGAAGTTCCAGCAGCCTGAGCAGTCGATAGCTGCCGTATGCAGGGCGACAGCCTAGGGTCTGTTATGCACTTTGCACCATGAAA
>JAMCYS010000108.1 GCA_023473795.1 Chloroflexota bacterium
CTAGCCCAATTTGCGCCTGTAGAACTTCACCCCCGCGTACGTCGACTCGATGACCTGCCCCTGCCTCTGCAGTGCACCGAGCAGACCCTCCTCCGCGCCCACACGCTCCAAGAATAGCCTCACCGCGTCTTCCCGCATGGGATGCACGGCCAGGATGGCCAGCAGGTCCTCCGCCGCATCGCCTGTGGAGGCGAAGGCATTGCCCTCATAGCCGGTTAGGCATTCGATCCGTCTGCCTGAAGTCGCTAAGATCGCCTGGGCACGCCGTAGCGCGTCCGGGCTGGGGGGAAGCGCCCAAGCCTCGGCGGGCGGCCGCGTGGGCACGGAAAGGTAGGCCACGGCCGGCTCAAGGCGGGCCAAGAAGTCGGCGACCTCCGCGACCTGCTCTTCGCCGTCGTTCAACCCACCCACCAGCATCGTCTCGGTGACCAGCTGGCCGGGGAACATCTTGGCGAACTCAAGCATCCCCTCAAGGACCGTGGACAGCTTCAGCCGGCCGTGGGGCCTATCGATTCGGCGCCAGGTGCCCTCACACAGCGAGTCCACCTTGAGCGAGACCCAGTCCGCCTTGGCCAGGTCCGACCTCACATCTTCCCGGCCGATGAGGGAGGCGTTGCTGATGATGGCGACCGGCACCCCCAGTGGACGCAACATATCGATCGCTTGCCCGAAGTTCAGGTCCAGGGTGGGCTCCCCGTCCGGCACGAAGGCGAGGTAGTCCACGCGCTCTCCCCGGGCCCGCGCCGCCGCCAGTTTACCTGCCACGTTGACGACGAGACCCTCAGGCGGTGCGAAGCAACGCCGGCTGGATGCCATTCTGGTGGTACGACCCAGTTGGCAGTAGACGCAGGAGTAGGTGCAGACCTTGGGCGGGATGTTGTTCAGGCCCAGGCTGCGACCGAGGCGGCGCGAGGGCACAGGCCCAAAGACCTCCAACTGTCTACCATCCTCCACCTATGCCATTCCCGTGCGACGTCACGGCTTCCTTTGCTCGACCTTCTCCATCTCCGTGATTTTCTCCCTCAGCAGCCTGACCTCCTCCGTCAGAGACTGCGTCTGGGCGGCAAGGGCTGCCAGCCCGGGCAACGCTTCTGCCCCCGCTGAGGCTTGGCTGGCCCGACGCCTCCGCCGACTAGCCCCTCCCCCGGCGACCAGATTGGCGTGGACTTGCCCCTGGCGGCTGAAGGGGCTATGGGGGACGACGTTGGGGGCGACCAGAAACGGCAGGTGGGCGGCTCGATAGGCCTGCACGGCCGATCTCACGGTCCCTCCCGTGGCGGTGAAGACCGGTATGCCCGCCTCCTGCAAACCGGAGAAGGCGTTGGGCCCGATGGTGCCCGTGACCACCGCCTCCGCCTTCCGGTCTGCCATCATCTTGGCGGCTTCCACCCCGGCACCGCTGAGGGCACCGGCCCAGGGGTTCTCAGTTGCCTCACAAGTCAGCGTGTCGACGTCGACGAACAGGAAGTAACGGCAGCGGGCGAAGTTGATGCCGAGCGGCGCTTCCAGTCCGGAGCCCTCGGCGCTGATCGCGACTCTCATTGTGCAACCCCCTACCCGACTTGGCGTCGTTTCGACCCAACCGCGGCCGCCGCGACGGCCGTGGATCGTGCGCTAGATAGCCCCTCGGGATGAGTATACCCCATCCGACATCTCTTGTATAGTCTGATGGTATTGCCATTGACAACACGGCCAGCTGATACTACTATATTGGTACGAGCACCGGCTCTACCGTCCGGTATCGACTACATTGGAGGTGGGTAGTGGCGAAGGATCCTTCGCAAGTCGTCGGCGAGCGGCTAAGGGATGCCAGGCTGGCTCGCGGCTGGAGCACGCGGGATCTGGCGCAGGCCGGCGCCATCGCGCTCAACACTGTCAGCCTCATCGAACGCGGCAAGGTTTCGCCCACCGTATCCACGTTACAGAAGCTCGCCGCCGCCCTTGAGGTGCCGCTGTCTTTCTTCGTCGAAGAACACGAGGGCCAGCGGGCGGTCTTCCTGAAACCAGGCGAACGGCGCCAGGCCCGTGGCGTAGGCGTGATCCTGGAGACCCTTGGCGCCGGGCTTCCCGGGCAGACGATGGAGCCGCTGCTGCTGGCCATCGAACCTGGGGCCAGCAGCGGACCCGACCCCATCGTACACGGCGGGCAGGAGCTGGTGTTCTGCCTCGCCGGCAGCATTGAATACCGAGTGGGCGATGAGGTCTTCGCAATGGGGCCGGAAGACAGTCTCTTTTTCGCGGCAGGCCTGCCGCATGGCTGGCGCAATGTCTCTCAGGGGGTGGCTCGCCTGCTGCTGGTCGTGCAATCCGAGTCACGGGCAACTGCCAGCTGAGCATAAGAAGCCGGCATCAGCTGACACTGATGTCAGCAGAAGGAGTCGAATAGATGAAAGTGGCAGTCACTGCGTATGGACCGGGCCTGGACGCCCAATTCGTGGCCGTTTTCGGCCGTTGTCCGGCGTTCGTGTTGGTGGATAGCGAAACCTCAGCCAGCGAGGTCTTGGAGAACGGCGCGGCGGGCGCCGCGGGCGGTGCCGGCATCCAGGCCGCCCAGGCGGTGATCGACGGGGGAGCAAAGGCCGTCATCACCGGCAATGTCGGCCCCAACGCTTTCCAGGTGCTCTCGGCCGCCGGCATTCCCGTCTACGTGTTCGCCGGCGGAACCGTCCGCCAAGCCGTGCAGGCGTTCGCCGAGGGCCGACTACAGGCCGTGTCGGTGGCCACCGCGCGGGCGCACGCCGGCATGGGTTATGGTCGAGGCGGGGGTATGGGGCCTGGTGCGGGCATGGGTCGAGGCGGGGGCCGGGGCCGCAACCGCTAGTCCTATGGTTGATGGGCAGGTCGGCGATGGCGTTTGGCTACACGGAGAAGGTCCTGGCGCATTTCCTCGAGCCTCATAACGTCGGCCCGGTCGAGGATGCAGACGGCGTGGGCGAGCTGGGCGACGCCTCCTGTGGCGACTTCTTCGTGATGTTCATCAAGGTTGACGAAGGTCGACTGGCCGATATCAAGTATCTGGTGCGCGGCTGCGGGGCCGCCATTGCTACCTGCAGCGCGCTCAGCGATCTGGCGAAGGACCTGACCCTGGAAGAGGCGCTGGGCCTGTCCGACGACGACATCGCCGCCGAGCTCGGCGGCCTGCCGATGGAGAAGATGCATTGCTCCAATCTAGCGGCGTCCGTGCTCCATCGGGCCATCGCCGACTACGAGCGGCGGCAGCGGGACATCAGATTGCGGGGAGGCAGCCTGCGCGATTGGCGAGCTCCCTATGAAGAGGCTATGCGCAGACAAAGGGAGAACCGGCCGTGATTGTGACTGTCGCGAGCGGCAAGGGCGGCACAGGCAAGACCACGGTTGCGGTCAGCCTCGCGCTGGCGGTCGCCACTGATACCGTCTTGCCAGGACAAGCGCCAGCGGATGACCCCAGCGTGGTACTGCTCGACTGTGACGTCGAAGAGCCTAACGCCCACCTCTTTCTGAGGCCCAGCCTCGATCTTCGCCGGGAGGTGGGGGTGCTGACACCAGTGGTGGACGAAACGCGCTGCACCGGCTGTCGACGCTGTGCCGAGGTTTGTGCCTACCACGCCCTCGCGGTGATCGAGGGGAAGGTGCTGGTCTTCGCCGAGCTCTGCCACGGCTGCGGTAGCTGCAGCTGGAACTGCCCCGAAGAGGCCATCCGCGAGGAGCTGCGCCCGACGGGCCTGGTCGAGGTTGGGCGGGCCGGCGCCCTGGGCTTCGCTCAGGGGATACTCAACGTCGGCGAGGCTATGGCAGTGCCTGTGATCAGGCAGGTGAAGAAACAGGGCGCGGCGGTTGTCCCTGGCGGACTGGTGGTCATCGACGCGCCACCCGGAACGTCCTGCCCTGTAGTTGAGTCCCTGCGAGGCGCCGACTACGCCCTGCTGGTGACTGAACCGACGCCCTTCGGCTTGCACGATCTGCGGATGGCGGTCGACGTTGCCCGGTGTGAGCTGGGACTGCCGGTCGGCGTCGTCGTCAACCGCACGGGGGTCGGCGACGAAGGCGTAGACCAATACTGCCGGGCCGAGCGGATACCAGTTCTAATGCGCATTCCGTTGGATCGGCGCATCGCCGAGGCCTGCTCCGACGGCCTGCCGCTTCTGGAGGCTCTTCCCGAATACAGACAGCCATTTCGCGACCTCTACAGGCAGATATGCCAGGGGGTGGCGGGATGAAGGAGATCGTGGTCTTGAGCGGCAAGGGCGGCACGGGCAAGACGAGCGTCTTGGCGGCACTGGCCCACCTGGGCGCCCGCGAGCAGCGGCTCGTGCTGGTCGACGCCGACGTGGACGCGGCCAATCTTGGTCTGGTGCTGGCGCCGGCTGGCCTGGCAGAGCACGACTTCGTCGGCGGCAAGCTGGCGAAGATTGCGAGCGATCGTTGCACCGGTTGTGGCGATTGTCTTCGGGCTTGCCGCTTCGAGGCCATTCGCGCCGCCGGCAAGGAGGACGGCGTGCCACGCTACGTCGTCGATCCACTTGCCTGCGAGGGTTGTGCTGCCTGCTTCCACCGCTGCCCGGCAGCGGCCATCTCGATGCGGGAGCAGGTGGCCGGGCGCTGGTTCGTCGCCAACACCCGCTTCGGGACCCTCGTGCACGCACACCTCTTCGCCGGCCAGGAGAACTCCGGCAAGCTCGTGATGTTGGTGAAACAACAGGCTCGCGAGCTGGCGCGCGAGCAGGGTGCCGACTATCTGCTGGTAGACGGCCCGCCGGGCATAGGCTGCCCGGTGATCGCCGCCTGCTCTGGCGCGGACTTAGCCCTTCTGGTGGCCGAGCCCACGGTGGCGGGCATTCACGATCTGGAGCGCATCCTCGCCACGACGGAGCACTTCCGCGTGCGGGCGCTAGTCTGCATCAACAAGAGCGACCTGAACTCGGCCCGCAGCCGAGAGATCGAACGCTTCTGCGCGGACCGTGGGGTGGTTGTCGTAGGCCGGGTGCCATTCGATTCGGCGGTCACGGCGGCAATGGTTCAGGGGCT
Source organism: Chloroflexota bacterium (assembly GCA_023473795.1). GTDB lineage: Bacteria > Chloroflexota > UBA6077 > FW602-bin22 > JAMCYS01 > JAMCYS01. Next base: position 5,005 of record JAMCYS010000108.1, read on the forward strand.
GACGATCGGCGAATGGGCGGAGCATGGCCCACCCGCGGCCGACGGCAGCGCCGTCGCGTCCGAACTGGCCCAAATGTGGCGCAAGATCGAACCCTTAGTCCCGCGGCAAACGGATTCAACGTAGGGGGCAACAGATACATGGCAACGGTGGCGGAGATTCGTGAGGCGTTGCGGGGGGTGAAAGACCCCGAGATAGGGCGCAGCGTAGTCGACCTGGGCATGGTTAGGGACGTGGAGGTGGTCGGCGGCAGGGTCACGGTAACCCTCGCCCTGACGACGATGGCCTGCCCGCTGCAGGGCCGAATTGGCGCTGAGACCAAAGAGGCCGTACAGCGGTTGCCGGGAGTAGCTGAAGTGAGCGTACGCTTTGCGGCGATGAGCGAAGCGGAGCGCGCTCGGGCCTTCGGCGCGGCTGAAAAGCGCCAGGAGAAGCCCACCGCGGCCCAGTTCAACCACATCGCCGAAGTCGTGGCGGTGATGAGCGGCAAGGGCGGCGTGGGCAAGTCGTTGGTCACCGCGCTGCTGGCGGTATCGCTGGCGAAGGACGGCAAGCAAGTTGGCATCCTCGACGCGGATATCACCGGGCCGAGCGTTCCCAAGATGTTCGGCCTGCAAGCGCGGCCCGAGGGTAGCCCGGCGGGCTTACTGCCCGTGCCCACTCGTTTGGGCATACGCGTGATGTCCATCAATTTGCTGGTCGAGCGTGAAGACGAGGCCGTCATCTGGCGCGGCCCCTTGGTCGCTGGCGCCGTCAAGCAGTTCTGGGAGGAGGTCGTCTGGGGCGATCTCGATTACCTGCTGGTCGATCTGCCGCCTGGCACCTCTGACGTGCCCCTCACCGTCATGCAGTCTCTGCCGGTGGCCGGGCTAGTGATCGTGTCGACACCCCAGGATCTGGCCGGGATGGTCGTGCGCAAGGCCGTCAGAATGGCGAACCAGATGAATGTGCCGATTCTGGGGGTGGTGGAGAACATGAGCTATTTCACTTGCCCCGACACGGGCAAGCGCCATGAGGTATTTGGCCCCACTCGGGGTGAGGAACTGGCCGCTGCGGCCGGCGCGCCGCTGCTTGGTCAACTGCCAATCGACCCGGAGGTGAGCAGGTTCTGCGACGCGGGACGCATCGAGGACTACGAATCAGATGCCTATCGGGAGCTGGCGCGAGCTTTCGCCCGCGCCAATGGGGCTAAGGTCAAGGCTGGAACGGCCAGGTGACGCGCCCGCGAGGCGCGCCCTGCCGGCAGGATGGAGATGGGCAAGATAGGACGGGCCGGACTGTACTCGCTTGGGGTTAACCTGTTCCTGGTTGTCCTCAAGTTCGGGCTGGCGGCGGTCTCGGGCAGCCTGGCGCTGGCGGCCGACGCCGTCCACTCGCTGGTCGACGTCGTGGGTTCGCTCGTCGTCCTGGCGGGAGTGTTCATCGCCGGTCGCAAGGCGAAGTCCTTCCCCTATGGTCTCTACAAGGTAGAGAACGTCGTCTCGGTCGTCCTGGCCCTGCTGATCTTCCTGGCGGCCTACGAGATGGTCCGCGAGGCGCTGTTCGAGCCCGCTCGCCAGCTGAGCAGCGCGCCGGCAGCGCTGCTGGGCGCGGCTCTGGCCGCGGCGGCGGCCTTTCTCTTCGGTCGCTACGAGCGACACATCGGAGAAGAGACTGGCTCCCCCAGCCTGGTCGCCGACAGCCAGCACTTCCGCAGCGACGTGCTCTCCTCGGGAGTGGTGCTCATCGCGGTAGCAGGCAATGCAGTCGGCCTGCCGCTGGATCGCCTGGGCGCGGCGGTGATCGCCGTCTTCATCGCCCGGGCGGGTTGGGGGCTACTCGTCGATGGCATGCGGGTTCTGCTGGACGCCTCGCTCGATCAGGACACGCTGGCCAAGGTGAGAAGCACAATCGCCGAAGATCGGAACGTGGCCGAGATACGTTCGCTCGTGGGGCGCAATTCCGGACGCTACCGGTTCTTGGAGGCGGAGCTGATGCTGCGCACGCGGGACTTGGAGAAGGCCCATCAGGTCAGCAGCCGGATCGAAGCGGCCATCAGGGCCAGCGTCCCGCACGTCGACCGCGTGCTCATCCACTACGAGCCCAGACGCGGCGACCTGTGCAAGTGGGCGATACCGCTCGCCGATCTGAAAGGTACGGTATCTTCCCATTTCGGCCAGGCGCCGTACTTTTACCTGGTGACGGTGCGACCTGCCAGCGGCGAGGTGGCCGATAGCGAGATGCTGGCCAATCCATACGCTAACGTGGAGAAGCAGAAGGGCATCAGGACGGCCGAGTTCCTCATCGGGCAGGGAGTCGATGGCCTCGTGCTGCGGGAGGGGCTGGAAGGAAAGGGGCCCGCCTACGTCCTTGCCGACGCGGGCGTTGAGGTTGTGCTGGCGAAGTGCGAGACGGGCGAAGAGGCGCTGGAGGAGGTCAGGCATGCCAATCTATGAGTATCGCTGCGCGGATTGCCTGCACGGCTGGGATGTCCTGCTGCTCGGCAGGAAAGAGGAGCCCACGCGTTGCCCCAGCTGCGAGGGCGAGCGCATAGTCAAAGTACCTTCCGCCCCCTATGTGGCTAGGGGAGCGGCAAATCGCGGCGGGCACACCTGCTGCGGCCGGGAGGAACGCTGCGATAGCCCACCGTGCTCTGGCGGGGGAGGCTGTCATAGGGGATGAGGGAATTGCCGATACGCAAGAGCCGAGGAGGTCGATTATGAACGGCATCGCCGCGCAGGTCAGCCTGTACCCTTTGCACCAGGCATCCCTTTCGCCGGCCATCGACGACGTTCTGCGAATCTTCCGGGAACACGGCCTGGAGGTGCAGCCCGGGGCGATGAGCACCGTGCTGCTTGGCGACGACGAAGTTCTCTTCGCGGCTTTGCGGGAGGCCTTCCGCCACACTGCCGAGCAGGCCCACGTGGTGATGGTCGTGACGTTCTCGAACGCCTGTCCCGTTCCCTTCAAGGCGGAATGAGATGACTGGGGCCAGCGCCCGAGAATCCCTCGGCCACGACGAGCCAGACGCTTTCGACCGGCAGGCGGCCCGCTATGACGCCTGGTATGACGCGCCGCTGGGCAGCGTCGCCTTTCGCGAGGAACAGGACGCCTTGCGCCCCCTCCTCGCGGGCCTATCGTACCCCAGACTGGAGGTAGGTGTGGGCAGCGGACGGTTTGCGGCCGCGCTCGACGTCGCGGTCGGCATTGACCCGGCACCAGCGGCACTGGCGCTTGCCGCACGCCGGGGCATCCGTGTGGCAGTGGCTCAGGGCGAGCGATTGCCCTTCCCCGAGGCCACTTTCGGCGGCGTGCTTTTCCTCACGGCCCTCTGCTTCGTCGGCAACCCACTGGCGGCCTTGTTGGAAGCTCGCCGCGTGTTGCGGCCGGAGGGACGCATCGTCCTCGGCCTGCTCCCCAGCGAGGGGCCGTGGGGTCAGCACTACAGGGCTCTGGCCGCGGCGGGGAACGCCTACTACCAGCGGGCCCACTTCTTCACCCGGGCTGAGCTGGCCTCGCTGTTCGCCGCGGCAGGCCTCCGGCCAGTGAGAGCTCGCTCGGCGCTCTTCTGGCCGCCTGCGGGCGGGCCAGTGGGAGGTACGGCTCGGGAGGGGGACGACTTGGCGGCGGGGTTCAGTGCCCTGCTTCTGGGGGTTGCTCGGACGACACCGGTCTGAATAAGCAGAATGAAGGGAGATTGGATTTGAAGATCGCTGCTGTCACGGACGATGGGATGACGATCTGCCAGCATTTCGGCAGGGCGCCGCTCTATGTGGTGGTCACAGTGGAGGATGGCAAGGTCGTGAGCAAGGAGACAAGGCCCAAGGCCGGCCACCACACGTTTGCCTTGGAGGAGACGCATACGGAAGAGCCCGGGCAACCCCACGGCTACGATGCGGCCTCGCAAAGCAAGCACGCGGCGATGGCCACTAACATCGCCGATTGCCAGGTACTGCTGGCCGGCGGCATGGGGTGGGGCGCCTACGAGAGCCTCCAGTCGTACAAGATCGAGGCCGTAGTCACCGACGTCGTCGGCATCGACGAGGCGGTCGCCGCCTACCTCGACGGCTCGCTGCCCAACCTATTCGACCGGCTGCACTGAGCCCCCCCGGGCGCTCTAGGCACGTTCGGCCGCGAGCGCTCCTGGCGGGGTCGGCAGTTCGCCGGGAACGATCCAGGGCGCGGCTGGCTGGCGCTGAAGCGGGACGTCGCGGACAACGATCGCGGTGATGGCCAAGCAGCGGGCGCCGTCGCCGCCGGGCCAGGGCGTTCGCAAGGGAGGGCAAGACGGCTATGGTGTACGTCGAAGTAAGGAAATGCACCGGCTGCGGGGTTTGTGTCGCGACCTGCCCCAAGCAGGCGATATCTCTGGCGGACGGATTGGCAAGCGTCGACAGCGGCGCTTGCGACCAGTGCGGGCGCTGTCTTGAAGTATGCCCCGTCGGGGCGATCTGCGGTGTTGGCGAAGTGCTGCCGGTGCGGCTGGCGGGCGTGCAACCCCACGCCTCGGCCCAGCCGGCAACGCTCGCTGCCAAACCCGCCCTGGTCAGTCAGGTTCTCAGCCGGGTGGCGCCCGTGGCCCTGGACGTGGTGGTCGCGCTCGTGGACCGTTGGCTCGCTCGGCGAAGCGAGGCCGCCGGGGGCGCGGTGAGCTTGGTCTCGGAGTCGCCGGGCGTGCTGCCCCCGAGCCTTGGCCGGCGGATGCGCCGGCGCCGGGGTCGTGGCTGATGAGTCTCCCTTCGCTGGTGCCCGAGACGTCTGCCACAGCCACAGGGCCAACGAACGGCCAGGCAATCATCGACTGGGGCAGAGAGACGGCAATCGTCGCCGGCGACGTTGCCACGGGGCCAAACGCGGATGAGTCGCGTGCCTGCCTTGAGGAAAGGCCTGGTCACAGGGCCTTGCTGGCAAGGCATACAGGCAGGCGTGCACGCACCGGTGGTTGGGTCGACGATGTTGGGTATCCCGGAGGTGCCGCGGTGAGCAAGTCTAGGTGGGTATGCCTGGCGGGCCTCGCGCTCCTCCTATCGACGGCCGCGGTGTATTGGCAAGAGGCCGACCCAGCGTGGCAGGTCTGGCCCACCAACCACAATGCCCAACCAGGAGCGACTTCGGTTCCCGTCCACGTTCAGGCGCTCGTTCCCACCCAGACTGGCAAGGCGGAGCTGTGCGTTGTCTGCCACGTTGGCATCGAAGACATCAGCCCCTCGCACTCGGCCCAGGCCATAGGCTGCGCTGTCTGTCACGGTGGCGAGCCGCTGGCCCTCGACGCCGACATTGCCCACGCGACGCTGCGCGGCGGGCGCAATCCGTCTGACCCCAGTGTAGCCGCCCTAAGTTGCGGGCAAGCAGGCTGCCATGGCGGCTATGCAAACGAGGAGCAGAACCACGTCGATCGGGTGGCTAAGAGCCTAATGGCCACGTACGCCGGTGGCATAGCGCTGGTGCGCTTCACCTTCGGCGCGCAGTCCTCGCTCACCGCCCAGTACGGTGTCAGTGCGCAGAAGGACCTTGGCCAGCCCCTGCCGGTAGGCGCCCTCACCTCACTAGAGCAGCTGCCAGCCAGCGATGCCCTCCACCTCGTGGACCAGAGGCTCCAGGCCAACTGCTTGAGCAGCGGCTGCCACCTTTCCTCGCCGCCCTGGCCGCAGCCCTACTACTACAGAAGCACCGGCTGTGCAGCTTGCCACGTTTACTACGGCAACGACGGACTCTACAGAGGCTCCGACCCGACCGTTCCTCGGGACCAACCGGGGCACGGGCAAGCCCATCGCCTGACGACGGCGATTCCCTTCTGCCAGTGCAATCACTGCCACAACCGAGGCAACTACTCGCTCAAGCAGATGGCGTTTCTGCCAAGAGAAGACCTGCCCCCCGTTGCCCCTACCCCGACGACATTGGTGGCGGCGGAGGTCCACCGCTGGCGTGAATGCTACCAGCCAATTGGCGACGTCACCAAGTGCGAAATTGAGCTTGACTGTATCGACTGCCACACCTCAGCCGAGACGATGGGCGACGGGCACATCTATGGAAACAAGCACGACCTACTCGACGTCCAGTGCAGGACCTGCCACGGTACCCTCACGGCACCTCCCAGCGTCGCGACCGTCCAAGACCCCGATGGGTTGGCGCTGCGACAGGCGCGGCTCAACGGCCGGACGGATTTCCTAAGCCTAGGCGACAAGGTTCTCCTGACGGGACGTGGCGGGCCGCTGTGGTCGGTGAAGCAGACTGCAGCGACCGAATTCGTGCAGGTCGGGAAGGTAACCGGCAAGACCTATTCGGTGCCGCTGGTTCTGGGAAGCGAGTGCCTGCAAGATGGCAGGACACAGAAATCCGAATACTGCCACCAATGCCACGTGGCAGACAGGGGGTAGCAGTAGTCGGGACTGCCGTCCTCTGCTTGCCCACACGGTCCCAGTAGGTCCGATCCATCCCACGCACGTGGGGACGGTGCCGCAGCGAAACCAATTGTCAGGCCACTGTACGAAGCAGCCACAAACCCTCGTAATCTACCCCCTCCCAGAGGGAGAAGGAGCGCAGGCCCACCCCCACGGCACTGAAACAGAAGCTAGGCCCGGCCGACCGAGCCGAAGAGATGCATGTAGTGGCCAGAGACGTCGGCGAAGGCCTGCTTGGAGACGCCAAACAGATTCAGTACCGTCGCGCGCGGCTCCTCCGCCAGCAGCTGCTGCATGTTGGCCACCGCCTGCACGGACATATCCGTGAAGATATTGACCTTGCGGATGCCGTGTTCCACGGCGCCCCGCAGGCGCTCGTCGCCGGTGGACGAGCCGCCGTGCAGCACCAGCGGCACGGGCACGGCCGCCGTCAGGCGGTCCAGCAGCTCGAATTCGATCTTGGGCTCGCCCTTGTAGAGGCCGTGGGCCGTGCCCACCGCCACCGCCAAAGCATCGACGCCCGTGGCCCGGACGAACTCGACCGCCTCGCCCACCTCGGTAAAGCGCGTGTGGTCCAGCGCCTCCTCCGAGGCGACGATGCCCCGGCCGACGTGGCCCACCTCGCCCTCCACGCTCACCCCCAGGGCATGTGCCGCCTTGACCACCTCGCGCACGTTGGCGATGTTCTCGGCCAGCGGCAGAACGGAGCAATCGAGCATCACCGAGGTCAGGCCCGCCCGCAGCGCTCGCAGGCAGGACTCGTAGGTGCGTCCGTGGTCCAGCAGGGTGGCCACGGGGATGGGCAGTGGCGCCGCCAGCCGGCTGACGCCAGCGACCAGCTCCTCGAAGCCGCAAAGGGCGCCGAAGTGCTCGGGGATGGCGATGATCACGGGCGAGCGCAGCTCGACCGCCTGGTCGAGGACGGCGCGGCAGGTCTCCAGGTTGACGACGTCGAAAGAACCCACGGCGTAGCCGCCCTGCTGGGCGGTGTCCAGGAGCCCTTTCATTGGCACTAGCATTTGCCTCTACTCCCTTCCGACGGACTGGTCGCCCGCCAGGCGCAATAGCCGCGGCCGATTGTAGCAAAGGTGAGCTGGGGGTGTCCACAACGGACGCGTGCGGCTATAATTGGCTTGTCGATTATGTCTTGAGGGGGCCAACCGTGGCGATAGACAGAAGGCCGATGGTGGAACCGCTCGATCAGGACGACGTGGCGCTCGTGCGCTACCTGCGCCGCGCCTACGATTGCCGAACACAAGGGGCCGCCTGCCCCGGCGCCGCCGACTGCTCCGAGGGCTTCCTCATCTGCGACGCCCTCGTCAATATGTTGGAGCCCGGCACGGTGCCGGACCTCGGCCACACGGCCAAGCAGATAGTGCGCTTCCTGTACGAGAACCTGGACTGCGATGCCCGAATCGACTGCCCGGCGACCGCCCGCTGCCTGCCCGCAACGGCGGAGCCGTGCCGCCTGTTGCTACGCAAGCTGGGGGTGGCGACGACCTAGGACTCCTCCCCGGCCAACTCCGTCGCCTCCCGGGGACTCGTTTCGGCCACCAGGCCCTCCCTGATGGCGTAGGCCGCGGCCTGGATGCGGTTGTGCAGGTGCAGCTTCTCGAGAATGTTGCGCAAGTGCGCCCGCACGGTGTTCTCGCTAATCCCCAGGGCACCGCCGATCTCGCGGTTGCTGGCGCCGTGCGCCAGCTGGGAGAGAATTTCGCGCTCGCGGTCGGTGAGGTTAGTGCGGGGCGCGCGGGAGCGCTGCGCTTGGCGTTCGGCCATGCTGCCAAACTCGTTTAGCAGGCTCTCGGCCATCGGCGAGGAGATCACCGCGCCGCCTACGGCCACTAAGCGCACTGCTTCCACCAGATCGTTCGAATCGACGTTCTTGAGCATGTAGCCCTTGGCGCCGGCCTTGATCGCCTCGAAGAGGTCAGCTTCGGCGTCGGAGACCGTCAGGATCAGGATGTTGACCCCAGGCATCTCCTGGCGAATGATGCGGGTGGCCTCGACGCCGCTGCGCCGGGGCATGCGGATATCCATTAGCACCAGGTCGGGCATCAGGTCGCGCGTCTTCTCTACGGCTTCGATGCCGTCGCCCGCCTGGCCAACCAGCTCCACGTCCGGGTTCTGCAATAGTAAGTAGGCCAGGCTCTGGCGGAAGAGCGTGTGATCGTCCACCAGCAGCACCCGAATCTTGCCCATCAGTTGCTCCCTCTCGGCAACGTTGCCCAAGCAGGCCGTCCCCAGAACGGACGAGGCGCCAACAATTGTGCGAGCATCATAGCGCGAGCGGGCGAGCCTGTCAATTGAACAGGCGGCGGGTCTGCCTAGTCCGGCGGAGGCGGCTTCGCCACAAATAGGGGGGCTAGCTGGTTAGGCGAGCCATCTCCGACCGTGTCATTCCGAGTCCCGCCTCGGCCATGTCCCCCACAGCTGCTCGTCAGGCCGGCGGCGCCAATCGCTCCTGGACCGCTGGGCTCGTCAACTCGCGCAGGGCGTCGGCCCCGACCCAGCGGGCCGCCGGGGACTGGCTCTGCTTGAGCTCGCGCGCCAGGGCCGCGGCTTGGGCGTTGAGCACGAGGTTGCGCTTGCCGATCTGTCGCAGGGCCCAGCTGACCGCCTTCTTGACCCCGTTGCGAGCGTCGCCCGCCTCGCGGGCGATGGCGGCGAAGAAGGGCGCGTAGGAGTCGTTGGGCCCGCCCCTGGCGCCCTGGGCCAGGCGAGCCATCAGTACGAAGCCGGCGCGCTTCACGTACTCTTCCTCACGCTCGCTCCAGGCCAGAGCCTTGGCGTAGGCGCCCGGCCAGCGCTCGAAGAGGTTCATGCAGGCCTGGTCGCAGACTTCCCAATTATGGGGGTCAACACAACGTCATCTCCAGGAGCGTCCGCAAGGGGGATCTCGGCTGTGATGACGTAGCGCGGCTCGTGGTCGGCACGGAATACGCGCACCTCGACACCCAGCGCGTCCAGGGCCAGGCGCTTCTGCTGGTAGCTCATATTCCCCAGCCCCGCTGCCACCTTCGCGCACCACTCTTGAACGTCCCGCAGGCGCTTGCGCGCAAGCTCCCGGCAAGCCTGCCTCTGCAGAACCGCCTCTCGCTCGGCTTGCAGCTGCCTACTTCTGACGCCGAGCTGCGCCATTTCGCGGACCAGGGGCTCGGCGTCCGCTTCCTCCAGCATCGCGATTGCCCTGGCCAGCCGGGTCTGGCTCTTGCTGGTCTGGCCCAGGGCGCGGTCGATCATCGCCAAGTCGGCATCGGGCGACGCGTCGTCGTCGTTCGTCCGCTCCAGCTCACGCTGTATGACCGTGGGGTCGGTGAGCACCTTGACTGTCTGCTGCCAGACCACCGGGTCAAGATTGTGGGTGGGGACACAGTGGGCGCCGCACTGGCCTATCGTGTGGCGAGCCTTGGGACAGGCATAGACGGCATAGTCGGCGCTCTTCTGAACTACGATCATAGCGGACCCGCAGTAGCCGCAGCGCACAATGCCACCGCGCAGCAGGTACTTGTCAGGATGCGAGTTGTTGCGGGCCGAGCGTTCGCGATTCAGCCGCAGCCGCGCCCGCGCCGCCTCGAAGTCGAGCGCGTCGATAAGCGCCGGTATCACGCCATCGGGCAACCGTACCCATTCCTCAGGACGCACCTTCTCTTTGACGACCTTGCCGTTCTCTTTGCGACTCTTCGTGCGAAACGCCGTCGCCTGACCGGTGTATTGCGGATCGGTCAGGATGCGCCGCACGGATGTGTAATCCCAGGGGCCGCCACTGCGCGGGCTCGGGATTCCTTCCGCCGTCAGCCCAGCGGCGATTCCGCGCAGCGTCTGTCCTGCGATGTAGTCCCGAAAGATGCGAATAACGGTCGGCACCGTCGCGGGGTTGACGACGTAGCGCGTCTTCTTGTCATCCGCCCAACTGTAGCCGTAGAGGGCCGTCCGGCTGTGAATCAGCCCGCCGTTGGCGGCATGTGCCGCTTTGCCTCGCGTCACGCGCTCCACGATCTTCAGGTGCTCCACCTTAGCCGCGTACCCCCGCACGAAGCGGATTAGCTGCCCTTCCGGTGAGTTGTCCAGAGGCTCCGTCACGAAGTACACGGGCACCGCCGTGTGGTCGGCCTCGCTCAGAATCAGTCCCAGGTGTACAGGGTCGCGGGCCAGGCGATCGATAGCGAAGGCTACCACCACGTCAACGGCCTTGCGTCGCACCGCTTCCCGCAGCTGCGTCAGTTGTGGCCGCTCCCATAGCTCGGTGCCAGTATGCACCTCCCGGTAGACGTGGGCTTCGTCTATCGTGAAGCCGTGCTCCGCCGCGTACTTGCGGCAGGCCTCTTCCTGTGTCTGCAGGCTCGTGCCCTCTTGCTCCTGGCCCGACGTAGAAACGCGGCAATAGATGGCCGCTCGCTTCGATTGGCTGTCGTTCATGGTTGCCCTCACTCTACTGGCTTTGTCTCTCTGACACCCTGGCCGGTAAACTCAATGCTCAGCGGGTCCACCTCCAGCACCTCGCCCAGCTTGCGAAGCACTGAATACCGTGGCCGCTTCGTCTTGCCACTCTCCATCTTGTAGATGGCGCCAGATGATAGGCCGATTTGCCGGGCTAGTTCCTCTTGGGTCAACAGCTTGCGCTCTCGCAGCTCTCGGAGTGTAGTCAATCAAATCACCCCCCTTTGCTGGTAGCCATTTTAGCAACTTCCTAGCCCAAGCGCAATAGCCTATTGCCTGTCTACTAGTATAGTGCTCGTATCTAGACATGTCAAAAGGAAGGGCGCCCGGTTCCCGCCTGTCAGCAAAGCACCGGACGCCCAGCACCCCACCCGAAGGAGGAGCAGTATCATGGTAGCTCAGGAGTACCCCACCGCGCAACTCCGGCCCCGCTGTACCCGTTGCGGGGCAACCGTCGGCCTCGTGGCAACGTACCTAATCAGCGGCGACATCGCCCACGTCAGCGATTGGCGGTGCAGGGATGAGAACGCCTGCCGCGAGCGTCAAAGCAAGGTTAGTAAGATTCAGAAAGCCGCGTCTCCGCCGCCTCCGCTGCCTTGCCCTTGGCCAGCAGTTCGCTCCTACGCTGGCCGCCCTTTCGGCCTATCTCGGCAAAGTACTCTGTCCCCTTGGCTAGGTTGGCTTGCCCGCCACGCTTGCCCATCTCGCTGTAGTAGCCGGCTGGCTTGGTGTCCCTGGTCTTAGCGCCGCCGAGCCTGCCCATGTCGGCGAAGTGCTCACGGCCATACTTCTCGACGTTCGCCGCCCCGCCTTGCTCGCCAATCTCGCGGTAGTGCTCCAGGCCGTTCCGTTCAAGGGTCTTCGTGCCGCCACAGCGCCCGGCCTCTTGCACAGTCATGTCGCCCATTCTTGCCACCGCCTGCTATGTTAGCTAGCGAGCAGTATAGCACGCCTGCAATAGGCCGAAAGATGGCCTCGGCAGAAGCAAGAAACACCGTCCTTGCCTGCGTGTGGCCCTGACAGCGGCCTGTGTAGCGGCACAGGGGTAATGAAGAAAGACCTTTCGCTCATTTCGAGGGCCTAGAATCGCCCTACAGTGAGCCATCGGGCCAGCGTCCAGAAGGTTAGTCTTGAACACTTCTGCCATTGTGTTCACTAGTCATAACTATGCCCACTGGCCGGGCGCATGTGCTACTCGGTAGGGCTAGAGTTGCGGGATGGCAGAAGCATGCGGCCTGCGCGGAACGTGGACGCGAGTTA
>JAMCYS010000099.1 GCA_023473795.1 Chloroflexota bacterium
CCAACGCGCCGCTCTTGCCCGGCCAGTGCCGGAGACTGGCTCAGCGTGCCACGTTGGGTATCGCTCGCACGGGCGGCCTGGGGGAGAACAGCAGCGGCGACATCTTCCTCGCCTTCGCCACCGGCAATCGGGGGCTGCATCGCGAGCCGGGCAGCCGAGCAAAGGTGGCGGCGCAGGCAGTGGCCGACGAAGCCCTCACCCCGCTCTTCGAGGCGGCCGGCGAGGCCACGGAGGAGGCAATAGTCAACGCCCTCTGTGCCGCGGTGACGACTAGCGGCGGCGATGGGCGTATCACCCATGCCCTGCCGCTCGACCGCCTGCAAGAGATTATGGGTGCCTACCGCCCCTGGGCTAGTTGACGGTAAGTCGCCGGTAGCGCACTTGGCCGGCCACGATGGTCGCTTCTACTGGAGTGTCTTTGATCGTGGCCGGCTCGGCCGTTGTGGCGTCTTTGTCCTTAGACCGTGAAGTCTGCCAGCTTGCCCGGGGTGATGCTGCCCTTGCCCTTCTCATCGAACGTGGCGAAGGCGGCGTTGATCGTGAACCAACGCAAGACCTCAGCGGCCACGACCGGCTGTTGGGCACCGAGTGGGTGGCGCCGCTGTAGACGCCCAGCCGTCAGCCTGGATTGGCAGGCGGCCCTGTGCCAGCAGGTGGCTCAGCGATTGCGCGGTGTGAACCGCGTCCATCTGGCCGCCGAACCGCGGGCACTTGTGGCGCAGCGCACAGTAACAGTGCGGGCAATGGATGGACAGTCTGGTAACACCGGGCTCGGCTAGCGTTCGACATTGGCCTGCACTAGTAGCTAGTACAGGTAATCGTTGCCCGAAGCTCCCGCTCAGGTCGCCGCAATACGCTTTCTCTTCCCCCAGCACAATGCAGTCCACGCAGGCTGCGTCGTGGTTGCGCCAGAGCGCGTATCGCTGGCATATTGCGCTCGCCGGCCACAGCCGCGCAGCCCACCCACCAGACGTACTGGACCTCGTGCGCCTCGCTCACCGGTCCAGCCAGACCCCCCGCAATAGCGGCGAGTCGTCCAGGTCGGTGCCGTACCCCTTGACGTAGTTGGCGTATACCGAGGCGTTGACGGTCTTCCCCACCGTCAGATTCCAGCACCCGTCCAACGCGTATTCCTGAATCTGGCGGGCGATAGGCAGTCGCTTCTGGCGGTCGAGGGTTGAGTTGAACTCCTTGCGCAGTCTGTCCCATTCAGGCGATTCGAACCGCGCCAAGCCGCCCTCTTGGTCGTTCGTAAACCCCTTGGCAGCCGTCAGCGTCGTGCCGGGGTCACGGTTAGCGCGGCCGTAGGAGTATATGCCGATGGCGTACTCCCGCTTGTTGACAAATTGGGTCATCCAACCGGCAGTGTCGAGATCGGTGATCTTAGCCTTGATGTTGAGCTTGGCCAGGTCGGCCTGGAGAACGTTAGCCAGGTCGAAGTAACCCTGGTTCGTCTTGGCGGAAGTGACAATGTTGGTTTCGAATCCCTTCTCGAAGCCGGCCTCCTTGAGCAGGGCCGCCGCCTTACTCAGATCGTAGCCGATCTTGCCTTCCAGGTCCTTGAAGTAGGCCCACGAGGTGGGCGACCAGATAAGGGTGGTAGGTTGCGACAGGCCGGCCAGGTTCGCCCTGCAGAAGCGGGCGCGATCGAGCGACCAGGCCATCGCCTGTCGTACCTTCTGGTTGTCGAAGGGTGGCGTCTTGCAGTTGAGCGAGATAGCGTAGAAGGCGACGCCGGGGGCGCCGTCGTAGACGCCATACTTGCCAGTGTCGCGCAGGCGGGCGATGTCTATGGAGCTCACGCCGCGGATGGCGTCCACGGCGCCCGACTCGAGGTTGATCGCCAGCGTCCCCGTGTCAGGGATCGTACGGCCGATATAGCGATCAGCGTACGGCTTGCCCTTATCCCAGTAGTCCTTGAAAGCCACAGCCTCGAAGCGGTCGTTCGGGACATACTTCTCCAACTTGAAGGGGCCGGTGCCGATCGCCGTATTGGCCTTCTGGGCAGGGAATGTCTCCTTGTCGAGCATGTACAAGGTGTCCAGGATATCGTAAATGTTGGTGTTGATGCCGTCGAGCTTCATAACCGCCACGTACTTCTCGGGCGTCTCGACCGCCTTGACCTGCTTGAACATGGCAAACTGCGTGGTCGAGGGCTCCGTCGAGGCGTACTCCCAGGAGAACTTAACATCCGCTGAGGTGAACTCGCGGCCCGAGTGGTACTTCACGCCCTCACGCAGCTTGAGTGTCACCGTCTTGCCGTCGGCTGAGATGTCCCACTTCTCTGCCAGCTCAGGGTAGGCCGTCAGCTGATAGGCCTGCCGAATGAGCGTGCTGAACAAGGGGCGCATGATGAAGTAGGTGGCGATAGCCGTCTGCACCGGGTTGAAATCCATCAGGTTGGCCGTGAAACCAAGTGTGAAGGTGCCGCCCCGTTTCGGCTCGCCAGCCGCCACCGTGGCGGCAGGGGGAGCGGTGGCCTGGGATATTGGCACCGTGGTTGCCTGTGCGGTCGGCTGTACGGTCGCCTTGACGGGCGCTTGGGTGCCGGCCGGCGTCTGGGCCGGCGCGGAGGGACTGGCGCAGGCATGCAACAGGCCGAGACTGGCGGCCGCTGCGCTTGCGGTGAGGAACCGTCGCCTTGACAAACTTCTCCCGGTCGTGTCGCTTACCATTCTTGGGCTGTCCTCCTTCAGCTGTTGGCCCGGCTCGCTCCCGGACCTGCGTGCGGGCTGATCGCTACGTTTCCTGCGCCTGTGACGGCATCATAGGGCCCACCGCGTCGTGACGAGTTCCTCAATCCGACTTGATGACCCCTCAGTGGTTTGGCCTGGTCATCCCCCCTTCCCTTCGCAACTCGCGCCAAGTGGTCACTGTGATGCCACGCGCTCGGGCGGTCGCAGGAATCCGGCACACGGTCGCCACCCCTGCTGCGCCACGCCGCACCAACGCAGCGCACAAAGTGCCAACACGACGGCTACTTGCTTGATACTGGGGATAACATGGGTTCGTCCTCGGCTGGATGTTCTCGGCCACAGGGCTCCGTAACGCGGGTGACACAGGGCGGCGTGTAGCTCCCCCTCCAGGCGCCGCAGTATGGCGATAGCCACCTACTTCCTCTCCACCCCGTTGACCGCGGCCTTGTCGGCTTGGGTGTGGCTGGCGCCCGCGCGTACGCGGGCGGAACCCGCGTCATGCCAATCGCGACTAAACCAAAGCCAAGTTGGGATCTACATGGGTAGCTTGGGAAAGCATTGTGTCGGTTGCCTCACGCAGCGCATCGGCTCTGGCTTGCAGGGCGGTGCGACAGCGCTGCTTGACCTCGGCCGTGCGC
>JAMCYS010000060.1 GCA_023473795.1 Chloroflexota bacterium
CATCATCACGGAAGCGCAATGCGACGAGATGGTCGCCATCCTGGAGGAAACGCTTTGCGAAGTGATGAGTAATGGGTAATGAGTGATGAGGCGGATCTCTCGGTCCGGTACTCATCACTCATTACTCTTCACTCGTCACTCGCTAGATTGCCCCTCACCCCTGCCCTCTCCCCGAAGGGGCGAGGGAGCCAGGCGACAGGCCGATATTCGACCCGACACGGCTAGCAGAATAACACCCGCCATTCGCCCCCCTCCCCGCCAGGAAGAGGGAGCACACTAACAGGAGGTCCCGAATGCCCAAGGGCAAGCTCTACGTCATCGGCATCGACCAGATGGTCCTGCCACTCACCAAGCACTTCGCCGCGGAGGGGTCCATCCCCACCATCGCCAAGCTGCTCGAACGCAGCGCCGCCTGCAAGGCTCTCGCTTCCTACCCTTCCTACACCTGCAACAACTGGCCCGTCATCGCCACCGGCGCCAACACCGGCACTCACGGCGCCTTCGCCTGGTTCATCAAGATGCCCGACGGCCAGGACGTCACTTCCCTCACCTCCCTGGGCATCAACGCCGAGTTCATCTGGGAGGCCGCCGAGCGCCAGGGGCTGAAGAGCGCCGTCGTCCACTACCCGGGCTCCGCCCCCTCGCGACTGAAGAACGGCTACGTCATCGACGGCTTCGCCGGTCCGGCCTACGCCGCCTCCCCCTACGAGCTGGCCGCCGCCGAGGCCTACGACACCCAGCCCGACCTGGAAGCCATCCCCGTGCGCGACATCACGCTCAGCCCGGCCGCTGGTTGGACTGGCCTGCCCGAGGGCGGCCCGCAATCTTTGCAGGCCTCCGTCCCCGTGCGTACGAAGAGGGAAGAGGACTACCAGACCTGGCAGGCGCTGGTGCTGGGCGGACCGGACGGCTACGACCGCGTCGTCGTCTGTCGCGAGAAGGACGTCGCCACTGCCCTGGCGGAGTGCCGGCTAGACCAGTGGACCGACTGGGCGCGGGTGGCCATCGGCGACCGGGAGGGCACGGTGCGCTTCAAGCTGACCGGCCTCACCCCCGACGGCAAGCGGATCAAGCTCTTCCGCTCCCAGATCATGCCCACCGCCGACTTCGGCGAGCCGCGCGAGATCTGCGCCGAGCTGGTGGAGAAGATCGGCCCCTACCAGGAGCATGTCTCGCAGATGTTCGCGTCGCTGGGTGCGGTGGACTACCAGACCTGCGTCGAGGAAGCTGACTACCAGCTGCAGTGGATCGTCAAGGCGGCTTTGTATCTTACTAAGGAGAAGGGCTGCGACATGTTCTTCTCCCACTGGCACTTCCTCGACGACATCAACCACTGGCACCTCGCCCACCTGGACCCCAAGTGGGTGCGCTACGACCCGGCCGAGGCGCCCCAGCACTGGCAGGACGTGCGTTTGGCCTACCAGACCGTGGATCGGGCCATGGCCACGCTGCTGGCGGGCGTGAGCGAGGACGACTACGTGGTCATCATCTCCGACCACGGCTGCTCGCCCATCAACCGCATGGTCTTCATGGAAAAGTTCCTCTTCGACAAAGGCTTTCTGGTCTTCAAGAACCCGCGTACTCCCAAGACGACGATGGTCGAGAACTGGTACGACAAGATCGACATGGAGAGGAGCAAGGTCTGGCTGCACGAGGGCGTCTTCCTGGACACCTTCAACATCTACGTCAATGCCCCCCAGGGCTCGCCCGAGTACGAGGAAATCCAGCGGGACCTCATCCGCGAGCTGCGCACCTGGGTGGATGACAAGATGAAGCAGACGGTGTGCGCCTTTGTCTTCAGCAAGGCCGACGCCGAGATGGTGGGGCTCTGGGGCGACCAGGTGGGCGACGTGGTGCTGGCGCTGGAGGGCGGCTACCAGCTGGGTCGCGCCGATAGCCCGGTAGCGGTAACCGACAACAGGGGCCACGTCGCCTCCGGCCACGGGCGCATGAAGCCCACCTACGATAGCACCTACGGCACCGAGAAGGCGATCTTCGTCCTCTCCGGCCCGGGCGTCAAGAAGGGCTACGAGCGGCCGTTCGGGCAGGTGGGCCATATGCGCCTCCTGGACGTCACGCCCACCCTCTGCCACATCCTCGGCATCCAGCCGCCGGCCCAGGCCCAGGGGGCGATCATCTACGACCTGCTAGAGGGCTACGAGATCGCTCGCCAGCGCCCCAACCCCACCCCGCAGGTGGAAGGGCTCACCGAATACAAGAAGTGGTTCCTGGAGCACTTCTACACCAAGAAGCTGCTCACGGAGGAGAGCATACCCTGCTAGGGGTCTCTAGCGGCCGACCGCCCGGCCGTAAACGGCCGGGCTCAACCGACAAAGCCCCCTGGAAGGGGCTTTAGTCGAACTAGGCCGAGAGCGGCGGTATTGTCATTCTGAGGGCCGCCAGGCGGCCCTCAGAATCTGGTCGGTGGCGGCAGGATGACCGCACGCCAGTGCGTAGGGGCGACCGGCCGGTCGCCCCTACGATGAGCCGCCATGGTCATTCCCAGTAGTAGCCCGCAGGGGCTATGGGCGATTCTTCGGCCCCTTCGGGGCCTCAGAATGACAACGTTAGCTGCCATCAAGGACAGACTCCAACAATCCGCTTGGCGTGAAACGCGGCTGAGAACCGAACTTAGCCGGCTTCCAGCCGGCTTTGTTTCTTCAGCCCGCTGCTTTAGGAGCCTGTTGAAGAAGGCCTATTTGCCTTGCAGATCCTGGCGAAATGGCCCGATACATCGGGCTTTCGTCTTGCCATTAAGCGGCCGATCGGACGTTTTTCAACAGGCTCTTTAGCGGCGGGCGCCGGTCGCACCCACCATCCGGTACGCCAAGCGGCCGGACGCCCTCCCTAGGCTGGCGGGCCGCTGCCTACTGCGTCTCCAGCAGGTGCTTTGCCAGTCGCCTGCCCAGAGCCAGCAGCGTCAGCGTGGGCGGCCGTCCCCACGATTGGGGAATGACCGAGCAATCGCAAACGTAGAGGTTGTCGAACTTCGTCCTCAGGTTGGCGTCAACCACGTCCCCAATCTTGGCGGTGCCGCCCGGGTGCGCCGCCAGTGCTAGCGAGTTGCCGGCAGGACGCCCGGGCCCCGGCTTCATCCGCTAGGCGCGGCTCTCCCGCCGGTAGCGTGCGTGCGCCCGCCGGGAATTGCCCATAAGAGGCGTCACGGTACTTGACAAGCCAGTCCCCTGGCACTATGATTGCTCCTAACCGGTTAGCATCTCGAAAGCCGTGGCCGGACGCTATCTGGCCCTCTTGTGCCCGTCTCGCCGGGCCGCGGGCGGCGGGTGAGTAGACCAATCCTAACCGGTTAGGGGCGAGGCGATGGCGAATATCCGCGACGTGGCCAGGTTGGCCCAGACCTCCGTCGCCACCGTTTCGGCCGTGCTCAACAACTCGGACCCGGTTAGCCCCGCGCTGCGCGCCCGGGTCCTGCACGCCATCCAGGAACTCAACTACCACCCCAGCGCCGTCGCCCGCAGCCTCAGCACGCGCAAGACCTGCACTATCGGCCTGGTCATGCCCTACATTCTCACGCCCACGGCCCCGCCGTTCATCCGGGCCGTCGAGGAGGAGGTGACGAACGCCGGCTACAGTCTGCTGCTCGCCCTCAGCGATGGCGACCCCCAGCGTGAGCGCGAAATGATGGAGTTGATGGCCCAGAAGCGAGTCGACGGCCTACTCATCTCCGCGGGCCCCAGCTGGGACGATAAGACCGCCGACCAGATCGAGGCCCTGCAGGCCTCGGGTACCACCAGAATCGTCTTCGCCGCCAGGCGCAGCGAGCGGCCCAAGAACCTCGACGCCGTGGTCAGCGACAATCGCAACGGCGCCTTCGCCGCCACTTCTCATCTCCTTGACCTGGGCTGCACCGATATCGCCCTGCTCGCCCTCCCCGCGCTGGGTCTGAACGAGCGGGACCGGATACTCGGCTACGAGCTCGCCCACCGCGAACGCGGCCTTATCCCCAGGCCCGAGCTGCGCCGTTGGGGCAGCACGTCGCAGAGCCCGGACGGCATCGCCCTCGCTCAGGCCACGACGCGTGATCTCTTCACGCTGGAACGCCCGCCCGACGCCATCTTCGTCTGCAACCAGACCATGGTCCTGGGTGTACTCCAGGCGCTGGGCGAGCTTAGACTCGACGTCCCCGGAGACGTTGCCCTCGTCTGCTTCGACGACGCCCCCTGGCTGCAACACCTACCCGTGCCCATCACCGCCGTCTCCCAGCGTCCTGACCTGGTTGGCCGCAAAGCGGCACGGCTACTCCTCCACCGCCTGCGGGGCGACGCGGAGGCTGCGCCTCCCCGGGTGGAGATCGTACCCACGGAACTGGTGATCAGGGAATCTAGCGCCGGCCGTGCCCGGCTGGCCGGGGCCGGCCGGGCCGCGACGGCGACTGCAAGAGCGGAACAGGTACTAGAGAATTAGGAGGGTACACCCAGTGCGACAAGACACAGTCCGGCGTCACTGCACGCGCAGATCGTTCCTGCTCCTGAGCGCGACCACCCTGGGCACGGGTCTGCTGGCGGCCTGCAGCCCCGCGGCCCAGCCCGCGCCGACGGCGGCGCCCCAGGCCACGGCGGCCCCCAAGCCCGCCACCACCCAGGCGCCAGCGGCTCCGGCCGCCACCGCCGCCCCCGCGGCCACGCAGGCCCCAGCGGCAACCGCCAAGCCGGCCGCCGGACCCAAGAAGGGCGGCACCTTCACCCTGGCCCAGCCACAGAGCATCTCCGAGTTCAGCCCCGCCCGGCCTGGCTCGCGCCACAGCATCTACCTGCGGGCCCTCTTCAACACCCTCGTCCAGTACGACGCGAAGCTGCAACCGCAGCCCGACCTGGCCGAGAAATGGGACGTCGCGCCGGACGGCAAGTCGATCACCCTCAAGCTGCGCCAGGGCGTCAAGTTCCACTCGGGTCGCGAGTTCACGTCGGCCGACGTGAAAGGCACCGTCGAGTTCCTCTCCACCCCCGAGGCGGCCGCCGTGGCGCTCACGATGTTCAAGGCCGTGACGCAGGTCGACACGCCCGACAAATACACGGCCACGCTCAAGTTCGCCACGGTCTACCCCGGCATGTTCGACGTCCTGGACATGCTCTACATAATCGACAAGGACACCATCGGCGACCGAGCCAAGAGCGCCAACGGCACGGGCCCCTTCAAGATCGGCAAGTACATCCCCAACGACCGGGTCGAACTGGTGGCCCACAAGGACTACTGGGAGAAGGACAAGCCATACCTGGACAACGTGGTCATCCGCATTGTGCCGGACACTGCCGCCCTGGCCGTCAACCTGGAGGCGGGGGCTGTCGACTGTGTCTTCACGCCCACCTTCACCGACCTGGTGCGCTTCAAGGCCGCGGGCGACAAGTACGTCGTCAGCATGGGCGCGCCGTCGACCAACGTCCACGATATCGGCATCAACTGCAAGGTCAAGCCCTTCGACGACAAGCGCGTGCGCCAGGCCATCTCCATGTCCATCGACCGCGATCGCTTCTGCAAGACCATCCTCCAGGGCTTCGTCAAGCCGACGACCCTCGTCTGGCCCGCCACCTCCTGGGCCTACTTCCCCGACCTGGAGGGCAAGATGGGTTACGACCTGGAAAAGGCGCGTGCCTTGCTCAAGGATGCCGGCCTGGAGAAGGGTTTCGAGGCCGAGCTGCTCACCGCCTCCACTTCCAACTTCGGCCACGACGCCCTGCCGCAGATCATTCAGGCGGAGCTCAAGAAGCTGAACGTCAATATCAAGATCACCGACGTCGACAGCACCCAGCGCGTGGCCAGGGAGAACAAGAAGGACGTCGTCCTCCTGATGCACTCCTACGGCCGGGCCAACCGCGACCCCGGCACTACCCTCGTCGGCACCAAGGCCTACATGAACGGCAAGGAGGGCAGCTATAACAATTTCGAGTCGGCCGACTACGACCGCCTGCGGGCCGAGCTGCAATCCACCCTCGACCTGGAGAAGCGCAAGGCCACCATTCGCAAGCTCCAGGAACTGATCCTGGACGAGTGCTTCACCATCACCGTCGCCGAGGCTCCGCTGCCCTGGGCCTACGCCAAGACCGTGCAGGGCTTCTCCGTCACCGCCGACAATGCCCCTTACCTAGGTAGCATCTGGTTAGACAAGTAGGGAGACAACACCATGTCCAAGCAACTTTCTCGTCGTCTTTTCCTGAAAACCGCCGCGAGCGCGGCCGCCCTCGGCCTGCTGGCAGCCTGCAGTCCCGCGGCCCAGCCTTCGCCAACTACGGCGGCCAAGCCCGCCGCCAGCCAGGCGCCCGCGGCCACGGCCAAACCCGCCGCCGGCCCCAAGAAGGGCGGTACGTTCACGCTCGCGCGCTCCATGGGCATCCCGCGCTTCGATCCGTTCAGTCTCAATGAGGGCGTCTATCCGCTCCAACGGGCGCTCTTCAACACCCTTATCCATTATGATTCCCAGCTCAATCCTCAGCCTGAGCTGGCGGAGAATCTGGCCCCCGCATTCCTGGGCTTACTTCAAGGACTTAGAGGGCAAGATCGGCTTCGACCTCGACAAAGCCAAGGCGCTGCTGAAGGAAGCGGGGCAAGACAAGGGATTCGAGATGGAGCTGATGTGCTCGGCCCAGAAGGTGGCAGGTACGGCCGACCTTGCCCAGATCATGCAGGCTGACCTCAAGAAGATCGGCATTACCGCCAAGGTCGCCGACCTTGAGCCGGCTCAGTACGATTCCCGCACCAACAAGGGTGACATCGTGGTCATGACTCATACCTACGGCCGCGGCAGCCGTGACCCGGGCACGACCCTGACCGGCGCCAAGTCCTGGTACACCGAGGCAGAAGGCGGCTGGACGCACTTCGAGTCGGCTGAGTACACGAAGGCTAAAGCGGACCTGAACTCGACCATCGACCGCGAGAAGCGCCAGGCCCTCTGCCGGCGCATCCAGGGGATCGCGCTGGACGAGTGTTTCACCATTCCGGTTGCCGAGTCGCCGCGGCCCTGGATCTACGCCAACTACGTCAAGGGCTTTGGCTACAACATGGACAGCTCGCCCTTCGTAGCTGACTTCTGGCTGGATAAGTAGTCCTCTCTCCCGCCGCCGGGGCGTCCGCCCCGGCGGCGCATCTGGCTCCCCACCACAGCACGCGCGGTGCGCCGTTCGGCCTGGCTATGGCCCGACCTCGGACCTGTCCTGGGATCGGTCGTCAATTCGACCCGATGCTCGCAAATCAGGCGCAAGACCCCTTGACCTGCCCGCCGCTCCTCTGTACAATCGGACCGTTGGTAGCCACGCAACAGCATTGCGCGCTACGCAACGACCTATGGAGGGAGTGGTTGGTAGAGGTGCTTAGTACACGTGCCACGCCGAACCGCCGTGCCGGCGTGCAGTCGGTCGGCCGGGCCATAGCACTGTTGCGCTCGTTCAGCCGCGAGACCCTCGAGCTGGGTGTCAACGAGCTGGCCCGCGCGCACCGTCTCCATCCCAGCAGTGTTTCCCGCCTCCTCGCCACCCTGGCCGAGGCGGGCTTCGTGCGCCTCAACCCCGCGACCGGGCGCTACCGCCTGGGGTTCGCCGCCCTCGAGATCGCCGGCCTGGTGCTGCTGCAGCTCGACTTCCGTGCCGTGGCCCAGCCGGTGATGCGTGAGATTGCCAAGCGCGGGGAGGAAACGGCGAACCTGGCTGTCCTTGATGGCAACGAGGCTGTCATCGTAGAGCAGGCACCCTCGCCCCGGCCGTTCAGTATGGTGAGCTGGGTCGGCCGGCGCATCCCCCTCCACGCCACTGCCCACGGCAAGGTACTGCTGACTTTCAACCCGCCCGCGCGAAGCGAGGCGATCATCGCAGCCTTGGCCGATGCTCAGGGTCGCCTGCCGGCGGTCACGCAAACTACTCTCGCCAGCGTGACAGCCCTGCGGCAGGCGCTGGCGCTCACCGCCGAACGCGGTTACGCCATGGCATTCGGGGAGCTCACCCCCGACGGCGCGGCTGTGGCAGCGCCGGTCTTCGACCACACCGGAGCGGTCGCAGCTTCGCTCAGCCTCTCGGGGCCACTCTTCCGCTATGACGCCGCCCACGTGGCTGAGTTGGCGGCACTAGTGGTGGCTGGCACGCGTCGCATCTCGGCCGAGCTCGGCTGGCGAGGCGGTGAGGGGCCTCTATCACCAGGCAGCGCGCCACAATCAATCCAAGGAGTCACGCCTTGAGCGTCAAACCTTCCTATACCCTCGCCGCCGACGTATTGGTCGTCGGCGGCGGCTCGGCCGGGGCCATGGCCGCCGTCTGGGCCAAGGAGGTCGACCCCTCCCAGAAAGTCGTCGTCTTCGAGAAGGGCGACCTGAAATACTCCGGCTCCATCGCCCGCGGCATGGACGCCCTCAACATCGTCGCCGTCCCCGGCGTCTCCACCCCCCAGGAGTACCTGGAGGCCTGCCACCTGACGGCCGATGGCGTGGTGGACGACGGCCCCTCCTACGCCATGGTCACCCGCACCTGGGACCTGGTGCAGACGCTGACGAAGTGGGGCGTCTACTTCCCCCAGGACAAGGACGGCAACTACGAGGTCCTGCAAGTACATCCCAAAGGGCGCTTTGCCCTGACCATGCTGGAGCCCGACCTGAAGGTCAAGCTCGCCCAGCAGGTCTACGCCCGCGGCTGCACGGTGGTCAACCGGGTGATGGCCGCCGAGCTGCTGGTCGAGGACGGCCGCGTCGTCGGCGCCATCGGTCTCAACGTGCGCACGGGGGAGACGGTCGTCTGCCGGGCCAAGGCCACCATCGTCACGGCGGGCGGCAGCGCCCGCTTCGGCCTGCCCTCCAGCGGCTATCTCTATGGAGTCTTCGATTACCCCGGCAACACCGGCGACGGCTATATGCTCGCCTACCGCGCCGGGGCGGCGCTGACCGGCTTCGAGCACACCCAGCGGGCCTGCCTCATCAAGGACGTCAGCATCCCGCTCATCTACATCGTTACCACCCGTGGCGCCGAGGTCATCGACGGCCTGGGCGACGACTTCTCCACCGGCAAGCCGCAGGTCTCGACTATGCTCAATCGCCACGAAGAGGGCCGGGGACCTATCCATCTCAAGCTCAGCCACCTGCCGGAGGACCGCATCCGCGAGATCGAGGAGATCCTCTTCTCGGTCGAACGCCCGGTGCAGGAGCGCTTCCACAAGGGCCGCGGCGTCGACTTCCGGCGTGAGGACATCGAACTCTGGCCCACCGACACCTACCTCTGCGGCGGCCACGGCATGGCTGGCCTGCTGGTGAACGAAAAGGCGGAGACCACCGTGCCCGGCCTCTACGCCGCCGGCGACACCGCCTGCGTGCACCGCGGCCACCTCTCCGGCGCCTTCGTCGTCGGCCAGATCGCCGCCGAGAGCGCCACCGCCTACGCCAAGAGCCGGCCGGCCCCCCGGTCGGCCGGGGCCCAGGTGGAGGGCTTCGGGCGCAAGCTAGCGGGCATCGGCCAGTACCGCGGCCGCGTCGGCATCGACGAGTTCGAGTATAAGGTCCGCCGCATGATCACCGACTACTGCATCCCGCCCAAGAACGACTACAAGCTCGCCCAGGCCCAGCTCTGGATGGAACGCCTCTCCCGGCAGCTGCCGGAGGTGGTGGGCGTGCGCGGCACCCGTGACGTCTTCAAGACCCTGGAGGTGGAGAACATCATCGCCGTCGCCGCTATCTCCGCCGCCGCCTCGCGCGAGCGCAAAGAGAGCCGCTGGGGCCCTTACCACCGGCGCACCGACTACCCCGAGCGCGATGACGCCAACTGGCTGAAGCACATCCTCTGCCGCCGCGGCGAGGCCGACCTCGACGTGCGGCTGTCCTACAAACCTGTGGAGCGCATGGAGGTGCCCGCGTGAGACCCTCTGCCACCAGCTATCTAGAGGCCCTATCCGACAACATCGTGGTCGACCCCACGAAGTGCATCTACTGCGGCGCCTGCGCGGACACCTGCATCCTCGACAACATCCGCGTCCAGCTCGCCCCCTGCCGCCAGGCCTGCCCGCTGCACACCAACTGCCAGGGCTACGTCCAGCTCATCGCCCGCGGCGACGACGCCAAAGCGATGAAGGTGCTGGGCGAGGCCTTGCCTTTCCCCGGCATCGTCGGGCACGTCTGCTCTCATCCATGCGAGGACGCCTGCTCCCGCCGCGAGGTGGACGGCCAGGCCGTGGCCATCCGCGACCTCAAGCGCTATTTGGCCGAGGCCGTGCCCTTGCCGCCGGTAGAGGTCGCCCCCGCCCGTCCCGAGAAGGTGGCCATCGTCGGCGCGGGCCCCGCCGGGGCCATGGCCGCCTACCAGCTGGCCAAGCAGGGCTTCCAGGTGTCCCTCTACGACGCCAACTCCCGGCCCGGGGGCATGCTGGCCGTGGGCGTGCCGGAGTTTCGCCTGCCGGTCGCGGTCCTCGACGGCGAAATGGCCATTCTTAGCCAGCTGGGCGTGCAACTGCAGCTAGGCGTGCGCGTCGGGCGCGACCTGCCCGTGGCCGAGCTGGTGGAGAAGCACGACGCGGTCCTCCTGGCCAGCGGCGCCCACGTCTCCAAGCGCCTGGGCCTGGCGGGAGAGGACCTGCCCGGCGTCTACGACGGCCTGGGCTTCCTGCGCGCCGCCCGGGGCGAGACCAAACCGTTTGTGGGCCGGCGGGTGGTGGTCATCGGCGGCGGCAACACGGCCGTCGACGCCGCTCAGACCGCCCACCGTCTGGGCGCGGCCGAGGTCTCCCTCGTCTGCCTGGAGCAGCGGCAGGAGATGCCCGCTTTCGCCTGGGAGGTGCAAGACGCCCTGGAGGAGGGCATCGCCGTCCGCAACGGCTGGGGGCCGACCGGCTTCCTGGCCGAGGAGGGTCGGCTGAGCCAGGTCCAGCTGCGCCGCTGCCTGAGCGTCTTCGACCGGAATCAGCGCTTCGCCCCAACCTTCGACGACGCCGACCGCCGGGCGGTCCCCTCTGATACTGTAATCGTGGCCATCGGCCAGGACGTGGACCTCTCCTACCTGGACAAGCTGGTGCCCTGCGCGGCCGGGCGCCTGGCGGCGGACCCCGTCACCCAGCAGTGCCTGGACGTGCCCAAGGTCTTCGCCGCCGGCGACGCGCTCACCGGCCCCAAGACGGTGGTCGAGGCCCTGGCCTCCGGCCGCGAGGCCGCCGAGAGCATTCGCCGCTACCTGCTGGGGGAGAGCCTCACCTACACCCGCGGCTACCTGGGTCCCTACGAGACCGAATTCCCGGTAGACAAGTCTGGCGCCGTGGCGCGGCCCCGGCTGGAGCCCGACAAGGTCGACGCCGCCGCCCGGCGCATGTTCGCCGAGCTGCAATTGGGGATGAGCGAGGCCGAGGCCCGCGGCGAGGCGGGGCGCTGCCTCTCTTGCGGCGAGGCCTACGGCAAGTTCCGCACCTGCTGGTACTGTCTGCCCTGCGAGATCGAATGCCCGGAGAAGGCCCTCTGGGTGGACATACCGTACTTGCTGCGCTAGACGCATCCTTCTGCCACCCTCCTGCCAGGGGTGATGGCGAACTCGACGCTCACTGGCGAGGTCAAGCACTCGATAACGCGCGGCTGGCGGGCAGCCCGGGCGTGCCGGCGAAGTGGCCGGGACCCGCAGTTTGCTCCCAGCGCGGAGGGGGTGGCGAAACAAGCATAGGCGCGCTTGCCGTCGCCGGGGTTGGCCGGCGGCCGCGACCGTTTCCGCTAGGCGGAAGATACTGACAGTGCGTGTTGAGTCATAAGGAGGACTGATGTGAGCAGAAATGCTTGGACCAAGTTGGCGTTCATCGTGACAGCCATGCTGGTCGTGGCGGGCACGTTCGGCTGCGCCGCTACACCTGAACCGGTCAAATCGGCGGCCACCGCCGCGGCCAAGTCCGGTGCCCAGTCGGCGCGGACCTACACCGTGCGCTGGTCTGATCGCTTGACGCCCCAGGGCATTCTCTTCAAGGGCGGCCGGTACGCTCAGAAGTACGGGCTGGACGTCAAGTACGCTATGTTCCCCTCGGGCATCGAGATTCGTGACGCCCTCATCTCGGGCGACATCGACATCGGCGAGGTAGGCATCACGCCCGCCCTGACCGGCCTGGCGCGCGCCGCCGACAAGATGATCATCGTGGGCGTGTCCAGTTTCGGCGGCGGTAAGTACGAGGTCATCGTCGGCAAGAACTCCCCCTACAAAGACATCAAAGATCTAGTCGGCAAGAAGATCGCCGTCAAGGTCGGCTCGGGCTGCCACACCGCGTTCTTGCTCTGGGCCAAGAGCCAAGGGCTTAACGCGGAGAAGGACTTCCAGCTCCTCGACATGGGCGACGTGGACTCGATGGCCGCCCTGGAAACCAAGTCGGTTGACGCGGTCGTCTACTGGGAGCCCATACCGGCGCTGCTGATCTCCAAAGGCATCGGCCGCGAGATCTTCAACTTCGCCGGCCTCGTCAACAATCCGGTTTACCTGATGGCCCGCCGCGATTTTGCCGAGAAGAACCCCGAAGCGGTAGCCCGCTTCCTGGCCGCCTGGCAGGATACCAACCAGATGATGGTCTTCAATCTCAAGGAGGCGGCTCAAATCAGCTCCAAAGAACTCTCCAGCCAGGGCATCGCCGTGCCGCCCGAGGCCTACGCTATCGCCCTGACCAAGGAGACCTACGAGATCTGGCTCTACCCGGATCTGATCAAGGAGACCCAGGGTCTGTTCTCTAGCCTGCAAGCCGACAACAAGATCGCCAAGGACGCCAAGATCGACTGGCAGCAGGTGATCAAGCCCGAATACGCCGCCCGTGCCCACGAGATCCTGGTCGAGAAGGCGCTGGGCAACTAGCGGCGCTCTCTTTTCCCTTCCCACGGGGAGACGGCTCGAGCCTCGCCCCGTCGCTACACACGGGGTGGGCTCGAGCACGACCCGGGTGAGGGTTCGCCGGCAGCCGTTGGGCGGCAAGGCGGCCCTCACCCGGCCCTAGGGGCGAGGGGACCAAGCTAACCCGAACCTCGTCATGGAGGTGAACCCTTTGGCAAGGCAGGCGACCGCCGTGGGCGCTCAGCTCGCCCTAGGGCCCCGCCCGCGCCGGCCCTGGCTGGCACGGCTGGAGTCCACGGCCGCGTTTTTATTTCCCATCCTGGTGCTGATCGGCGCCTGGGAGGTCGTTTCGCGGGTCGGGCTGGTCAACCCGATCCTGATGCCGCCACCCAGTCGCGTCTTCAGCGAGACTTTGCGCTACATGACGCCGGCAGGCGGCTGGTTGCTCTGGCACGACGCCGGGATGAGCGCCTACCGCCTCCTCGCCGGCAGCGTTCTAGCGGTGGTCGTCGGCATTCCGCTTGGCATGGGCATAGGCATGGTGCCTGCCATCTACCGCTTCTTCACCCCGATCTTGAGCATCCTGCTGCCAATCCCTAGCCTGGCCTGGGTGCCCATCGTCATCCTCTGGCTGGGCATTGGGGATGCCACGCCCATCTTCATCGTGTTCTTGAGTGGCATCTTCCCCATCGTCTACAACACCAGCGCCGGCGCCCGCAGCATGGATTACCGGCTGATCTGGGCGGCGCAGACGATGGGCGCGCGCAATTTACGCCTTTTCCTGGGCGTCATCCTGCCCGGTAGCCTCGGCCACATCGTCACCGGCGTGAAACTGGCCGTGGGCGGCGGTTGGCGCTCCCTGGTGGCCGCGGAGATGTTGGCCGCCTCTATGTTCGGCCTAGGTTTCCGCATCTTCCAGGCGAAAGGCTTCATGCAGATCGAACTTATGTACGCCGGCATTATCTGGCTGGCGGTCCTTGGCTTCCTCCTTGAAAACGGCGTCTTCGTGCCTCTGGAAACCAGCACCCTGCGGCGCTGGGGCATGTTGAGGGAGCTCTAAATGGAGACTAACGCTGTGGCAAGGCCACCTTCCACCGTGCCCAAGGTCGAGGCCATGGGCGTGCAGAAGGTCTTTTACGACCGTCTGCGCCGGCCGCTGGTCTGCGCCATTCGCGACCTCAATCTGGAGGTCCGCCAACGCGAGTTCGCCGTCCTGCTGGGGCCCAGCGGTTGCGGTAAGTCCACCTTCCTGCACCTGGTAGCGGGCGTGGAGAAGGCCAGCGGCGGCCAGCTGCTGGTAGACGGCCAGCCCGTGCAAGGTCCCGGCCGTGACCGGGGCATCGTCTTCCAAGAGCATGCGCTGTTCCCCTGGAAGAGCGTGCTGGGCAACGTGCGCTACGGCCTGGACGTGGGCGGCGTGCCTAGGCAGCGGGCCAACGAGACCGCCCTCCACTTCATCAATCTGGTTGGACTCACCGGCTTCGAGCAGGCCTACCCTCACACCCTCTCCGGCGGCATGAAACAGCGCGTAGCCATCGCTCGCGCCCTGGCTTACGACCCCGACCTGCTGCTCATGGACGAGCCGTTCGGCGCCCTGGACGCACAAACGCGCGCCTTCATGATCGACGACCTGGCACGCATCCACGCCGAAACGCTCAAGACCGTGCTCTTCGTCACCCACAGCGTGGAGGAAGCGCTGCTGCTGGCCGACCGCATCT
The DNA here is from genome assembly GCA_023473795.1 of Chloroflexota bacterium. Taxonomy (GTDB): domain Bacteria; phylum Chloroflexota; class UBA6077; order FW602-bin22; family JAMCYS01; genus JAMCYS01. Next base: position 14,477 of record JAMCYS010000060.1, read on the forward strand.
TCATCTTCTCCGCGCGCCCCTGCCAGGTCAAGAAGGTGCTATCGGTAGACCTACCTCGCCCGCGCCAGGTGGTCGACGCCCGCCTGCGCGACCTGCAGACCGAAATTATGGCCATCCTCTCGCCCGAGGTGAAACGCATGCTCGACGCCGAGAACAAGGCCATCTCCGCCGCCGGGGCGGGAGGCTAACCGGCCTTCCGCCCCGGCCGGCGTAGGGAGCCGGGGCAATTGATGCCTCGCTTAACGAGGACTCCTGGAGGTGACCGCCGTGCCGTCAACATCGTACACCCTTGACGCCGACGTCCTGGTCCTGGGCGGGGGCTCGGCCGGGGCTATGGCCGCCATCTGGGCCAAGCAGCAGGACCCCTCGCAGAAGGTGGTCGTCTTCGAGAAGGGCGACCTCAAGTATTCCGGCTGCATCGCCCGCGGCATGGACGCCCTCAATATCGTCGCCGTCCCCGGCGTCTCCACCCCCCAGGAGTACATAGACTCCATCCACCAGACCTGCGACGGCGTGGTCGACGACGGCCCCTCCTACGCCATGGTCTGCCGCTCCTGGGAGCTGGTGCAAACCCTCAAGGACTGGGGGGTCTACTTCCCCCAGGACGAGGGTGGCAACTACGAGGTCCTCAAGGTCCACCCCAAGGGCCGCTTCGCCCTCACTATGATCGAGCCCGAGCTCAAGACCAAACTCGCCGCCCGCGTCCTGGCCTCCGGCTGCACGGTGGTCAACCGGGTGATGGCCGCCGAGCTGCTGCTAGACGAGGGGCGGGTGGCGGGGGCCATCGGCCTCAACGTGCGCACGGGGGAGACCGTCGTCTGCCGGGCCAAGGCCACCATCGTCACGGCGGGCGGCGCGGCCCGCTTCGGCCTGCCCTCCAGCGGCTACCTCTACGGCGTCTACGACTATCCCGGCAACACGGGCGACGGCTACGTGCTGGCCTACCGGGCGGGGGCGGCCCTGACGGGCTTCGAACACACGACCCGCTACTGCATCGTCAAGGACGTCAACATTCCCCTGCTCTACATAGTCCTCACCCGGGGGGCCAGGGTCTTCGACGCCTTCGAGGAGGACATCACCAGCTCCGATATCTCCATCAACGCCCTGGTGCGCCGCCACGAGGCCGGCCGGGGCCCGGTGCACATCCGCCTCAGCCACCTGCCGGAGGCTAAGATCAAGGCCATCGAGGAGATCCTCTTCGAAGTGGAAAGGCCCGTGCAGGAGCGCTTTCACCAGGGCCGGGGGGTCAACTTCCGCCGCCAGGACATCGAGCTCTGGCCCACCGACTACTTCCTCTGCGGCGGCCACGGCATGTCGGGCGTTCGGGTGAACGAGCGGGCCGAGACGACCGTGCCCGGGCTCTACGCGGCGGGCGACAACGCCTGCGTGCCCCGCGGCCACCTCTCCGGCGCCTTCGTCTTCGGCCAGATCGCCGCCGAGAGCGCCAGCGCCTACGCCAAGCAGGTCTCCCCACCCCGGCTGAACGAGGGGCAAGTGGCAGCCTTCGCGGCCAAGCTGGCGGAGATCGGCGCCCGGCGGGGGCGGGTGAGCGTAGACGAGTGCGAGCACAAGCTGCGGCGAATGATCAACGACTACGCCGTGCCGCCCAAGAACGAGCTGAAGCTCGCCGAGGGGCAGAAGTGGCTGGGGCGCATCGAAGAGGACCTCAAGTGCCGGGTCCAGGTGGGCAGCGTCCGGGACGCCTTCAAGGTGCTGGAGGTGGAAAACATCCTGGGCTGCGCGGCGGTCTCGCTGGCCGCCTCGCGGGAACGCAAGGAGAGCCGCTGGGGCACCTGGCACTACCGGGCCGACTACCCCGAGAAGGACGACGCCAACTGGGCCAAGCACATCCTCTGCCGCCGCGGCGACGCCGACCGGGATGTCCGGATCAGCCACAAACCGGTGGAGAGGCTGGCGTAAAGACCAATCCACGGCATTGGCGGCAGTCCCTGGCATGAATGCCAGCGGTAGGTGCTGGCCATAAATGGCCCGGGCAGGGTTCAGTCCGGGCCACCGTTCGTAGTAGGGCGGTCACTTGCCCCCGCGGTTAGGGGGTCACCGTTTTCGGCCGACCTGGTGGGCCGCCAGTTGACCACTTGCCCCCGCGGTTAGGGGGTCACCGCCCCCGTTGTTATCTGGACAGACGGGCGTGCTGACCCCCTAGCCGTAGGGGCAGATGAGCCCGCTACCACAAACAGCACGGCGAATCGCCGTCAACGCTCCCACCCCCCCCACCTGTTGCCCTTCACAGCCCGCCGCGCCTGCGGTACGATAGGGCCTCAGGAGGACTAATCTGATGCACCAACCTCTCCAGAGCAAAGTCGCCATCGTCACCGGCGCCGGGCGCGGCATCGGCCGCGCCATCGCCCTGCGCCTCGCCGCCGAGGGCGCCCGCGTCGCCGTGGCCGACCTCGATCTCGGGGCGGCCGAGGACACCGTTGCCACCCTCTCAGCCACGGGCCAGGAGGCCCTG
>JAMCYS010000121.1 GCA_023473795.1 Chloroflexota bacterium
TCCTTCTGGGCCGTTTCAACGACTATCGCCAACGAAGTGCCCGGCCTCTCCGTAGCTCCAGGGGCACATGGGCCTGGAATAGCAACTGGACAAGGTTGTCCGTCTGGCATCCTTTCTCTCATCACGTCTCGCCGCTGGTTAGGGGATGAAGAAAGGGTCGTCCTTGATCGCCTGCAAGCATCGGTCCACCGACAGGTCGGAATACACTTCGATCCACTGCCCGGTGTGGCGCATGAATGCGAGGCTGAAATGGTTGGCGCCCGTGTACTCCAGACGTGCGAACTTCGCCTCAAATGACGGCGAGAGCGCGGTTGGCCCCGGGCTCCGGTAGGTGGCAAAGAGGTAGAAATAGCTGCGGTACCATTTCGTGCCAATGTCGACGATGTAGTTGAACCGCTCATCGTCCGGCGGGGGCTTGACGTGGAGCGGCTTCAACACCGACTCGACGAGCTCGCGCGTCTTGGCTTCGACATCCACCTGGAGCGCGGCAGGCACAGTCGGCTTGGCCAATTTGGGCGGAACATAGACCCAGGTCTTGCGTCTTTTCGCCATCCTCGCACCCCCTTCGTGTGGCCCCGACGTCCGAGCGGCCTGGTGATGATGCCCATTGCCTCATGGGGAGAGTGGGACAAAGTGCCGGCTTCCATAGACAAATTATAGGCGATGGCGATTACCGGGCACCGTGGCATCAGTAGCCCCCACTTCACACAGAAGCTAGCCCAACTTCCGCAGTTTCGCGGGCAAAGCGTCGTGGAAAAGGCCCTCAGGCACCATTTGATTGCTGAAATGGGCGTCCTGAGGGCAAATCTGCCCCACTTTGGGTCGGTTTGGGCACCTGACCCGCTTCGGCATGAAATCTGGTCAGATCTGGGACTTGATAAGCAAACTCATCGGTAATCTGCCCATACAATAGGCCATATGTTGGGAGTCATTGCTGGCCGACGCGAGCCGGCTGTATATGACGAGCGGGCAGGACTGCCCCCACGCGCGTAGCGATTTCCCTCAGTCGCTCCTCCGCACGGTGCGACGTTCACCATTGGTTGGCACCGTTTACAGTGCGTTATGTCACCTGAGGGATGTTGTCTTCCGTCTAATCACTCCGCAGAACACCCCTTCTGTCCAGCTAATCGACTAAATGCCGCACCAACCCTTGGGCCATGCCCTTCAGGCCCTTCCGCGGCCCACTCGGGGTTAGAACTGACCCTCGCTCCTCTGCTGACTCACTGAGCATAGCAACAGACGTGGAGACGCATTTGGAGCGCAGCCACACCAAATAGGCCCCTTATTTGGTGTCTTCCTCTGGTGCTAGACTGGGAGGCACGTGATACGGCACACGTGTGCATTGAGCGCCTATCGATTGATGTTTCCTTGTCGGAGCGAAGAACGGCTCAGGTCCAGGTCGTTGTACGGTGTCGGGGGAAGCGTCTTCTCTAGACGCCAAGATAGACGGATCCCAAGTCCGTTTCTGAAAGGGGAAGCAGATCATGGTCGAAGAGTCGCTCGCGAACCTACTTCAAGCTCGGGGCAGGGTGCCCCGACGGAGGTTCCTCGCCTTGACTACTGCGGGAATGGCAGCGCTTCTGGCAAGTTGCACACCGGCCGCCGCTCCCGCGCCAACGTCGGCGCCGCAGGCTACCGAGGTGGCCAAGCCGGTCGCCACCACGGCCCCGGCTCCTGCGGCCACCCCCGCGCCCGCGGCCACCCAGGCCCCGGTTCAGTCCGGCGCCGCCAAGCCCTTTGCTGGTGTCAACATCAACGGTGGCATGCACTCGCACGTCCTGGCGACGACAATCAAGGGCTACCTGCCTGAATTCGAGCAGAAGACGGGAATCAAGGTCAACCTCAACTCGCCTGCTCTTGCCAACTACAACCAACAGCTGGATCTCGAGCTCTCGACAAAGGGCTCGGCCTACGACTTTGCGAGCATCACCTATGGTGTAGCCGGCCGCTGGATGAGCGCCGGTTGGTTCACCAGTCTGGAGGACTACCTCAAGGACCCGAACAAAACCCCTCCTGACTTCCAGCCCGACGACTTCCCGACCAGCACGCTGTCGCCTGCTATGGATGCCAAGGGCAATCGCTATGGCTTCGCTTGGGAGGCGGGAGCGATGATCGCGGCCGCTGCCCGGGGGGACCTCATCGAGAAGGCGGGCCTTAAGATGCCTGAGACTTTCGACGAGCTGGAGAAGGTGCTGGCCGCGGTACACGACCAGGAGGGGTGCAAGGCTTTCGTCGCTGACAACCTGCACCACTGGAACTGGCCGCCCTTCCTAATGGGCTTCGGTGGCAAAGTCTTCAAGGACCCGCCGGACAACATGACGCCCACGCTGGACTCAGCGGAGTCAATCAAGGCCGCCGACTACTACTGCAGGCTGCTGAGCAAGTACACACCCGAGGGTGTGCTCTCCTACACCGATGACCAGTGCATCAGCGCCCAGCAGAACAGTCGGGCCAACTACCGCTCTTCAGTCATTGCCTTCCTCGCTCCCATCGGCGACCCTGAGAAGAGCAAGACGGCCAAGACCGTCAAGTACTCACTGGTGCCAGGGGGGCCCGCGGGCAGATTCCCGGGCTCCAACTCCAACAACTTTGGCATCCCACTCGGCGCCAAGAACAAGGACGCCGCCTGGGAGTTCATCAAGTGGGCACTGTCGAAGGAGATGGTGATGCGCTACGTGACCGAGAAGGGCTACGCCGCGCCTTGCCGTCTTTCGGTGATCAACAGCCCGGAGTTCAAGAAGAAGATGACCTTGAACGGCCAGGATGTGGCCGACCTGTACGTGCAGGTCATGCAGTTGGCGGGCAAGAGCGGCTACATGAAGTATCGTATCACGCCGGTCTTCTCGCAGGCGGGCGCCGCCATCAACAAGGCGATTTCCGCCGTTGCGTCCGGACAGATGCCGGCCGAGCCGGCGATGAAACAGGCACAATCGGAGACCGTCGCCGACCTCAAGAAGGCCGGCGTTAAGATGGACTTGTAGCGCGAGCCGCCCCTCTCCTACCTGTCATTGAGACAGAGCAGATTGTCAATCTGCTGGGCAGGCAGACGGCCGTCAGGAGGCCCTTGCGTTAGCTGACTTTCAATGGGAGAGAGACGGGAACAACCGGACCTTGTTCTGGAGGAATGATCGTGCCCAAGTACGCCTTCTATCCCCTGGTCTACCGTGGCGAACCGCTCGCCGATTCCTTCGCCCGCCTGGCGGCGGCCGGCTACGACGCCGTCGAGCTGCCGGGCGTGCCCGGGCAGATCGACCCCAGTGAGGTCCGCCGTCTGTGCGAGCGGTACCACCTTGCCGTGTCCTCACTGTGCGGCCT
>JAMCYS010000059.1 GCA_023473795.1 Chloroflexota bacterium
CGCCAGCAACATCAGCACCAGCGCCAGATAGAAACCGCTGAAGAGCGTGGCGTACCAGTGGGGGAAGGCCGCGAACATGGCTCCGCCCGCCGTCAACAGCCAGACCTCGTTGCCGTCCCAGAAGGGGCCGATGGCGTTGATGATCATCCGCCGCTCCTCGTCCTTCTTGCCCAGGAACGGCAGCAGCGTGCCCACGCCGTAATCGAAGCCCTCCAGAAAGAAGAAGCCGGTGAACAAGACGGCGATCAGGCCGAACCAAACCGTGTTTAGGTCCATTTCCTCTCTCCTCTACCGCCCGCTAGCCTACAGCGCGGCCATGGGCTCGGCCTCGACTGCCTCGGTGCCCTCGCCCACCGAGTATTTGACCAGAAGGTAGACGTCGGCCACGATCAGCGCGCCGTAGAGCAGCGTGAAGGCGGCGAGCGAGAACAACACCATGCCGAAGGAAACGGTGGGCGAAACGCCGTCGGCCGTCTTCATCAGCCCGAACACGATCCACGGCTGGCGGCCAATCTCGGTCAGCAGCCAGCCCGTGGAGTTGGCCAGGTAGGGCAGGAAGAGCGCCGCCGTGAACACCGGCAGGGTGTAGGCAAAGCGCTGTAGCTGCCGTCGCCAGAGCAGGAGAATCGCGGCCGCGGCCAGCGCCAGCATGGCGAAGCCGGCGCCCACCATCAGACGGAAGCTCCAGTAGCTTACCGCTACGGGCGGCACGTAGTCGCCGGGACCGTACTGGCGCTCGTATTGGGCCTGCAGATCGTTAATGCCCTCGACCTGCCCCACCGGCGAGCCGTAGGCCAGGTAGCTCAGCAGCACCGGCACGCGGATGGCGAAGATATCGCGCCGGCCGGCCTCGTCGCCCCAGGTGAAGAGCGAAAGTCCTGCCGGGTCCTCGCTGTTCCAGAGTGCCTCCGCCGCGGCCATCTTCATCGGCTGCGTCTGGATCACGTGCTGGGTCTGGGCGTGGCCGATGGGAATCACGGCCAGGCTACCGAGCAGCGCGTAGGTCGCGGCCCAGCGGAAGGACTGATTGAAGAAGTCCTGGTCGCCGCTGCGCCGCCAAAGCCTATAGGCCGAGATGCCCAGGACGAAGAAGCCGGCGGTGGCGATGCCGCTGGCCAAGACGTGCGGATACTGGCTGAAGATGTTGGAATTGGTCAGCAGGGCGAAGAAGTCGGTCATCTCTACCCTGCCGTTGCGCAGCGTGTAGCCCACTGGGTGCTGCATGAAGGAGTTGGCGATGAGAATCCAGAGAGCTGAGAGGTTCGAACCGATGGCCACCAGCCAGATGGCCGCGGCGTGCAGACGGCGAGAGAGCCGCTCCCAGCCGAAGATCCAGACCCCCAGGAACGTGGACTCCAGGAAGAAGGCGAGCAACGCCTCCACAGCCAGCGGCGCGCCGAAGATGTCGCCCACGAAACGGGAGTAGTCCGACCAGTTGAGGCCGAACTGGAACTCCTGCACGATGCCGGTGACGACGCCCATGGCGAAGTTGATGAGGAATAGCTTGCCCCAGAACTGCGTTTGATGTTTGTACTTTTCGTCGCCGGTTTGCACGTAGCGGGTCTCGAGCAGCGCGACAAAGATTGAAAGGCCCAGCGTCAACGGTACGAAGAAGAAATGATAAATAGTGGTGATGCAAAACTGCAGGCGGGCCAATAGCAGTTCGTCCAAACGCGCCTCCTTCCACTCCTGGCCGGCAACCATCGGGGGCGTGCGGCACGTCGGCCAGTTGCTACTGTCATTATAAGAGAAAGCCGGCGTACTGCAAAGGCCCGTCTGTCCGAGGGCGCACTGCCAGGGCGCTGCCAGACACCTACCTGACCAAGGCCTGACTATCCTTCGACCGAGCGGCGTGGTACAATTAACGCGACGTTAGGCGCGGGCTGGCAGTCGTGAACGTGAACGGCCCTCGCGCCCAACTAAGGAATTAGAGGGGGCAGCATGAACCAGAAGGTCATCGATGCACTTAACGCCGCGAGAATGCGCGAACTGGGCGCCGTCAGCCAGTACCTCGAGCAGCATTACGAGCTCGAGGATCAGATGTACGGCAAGCTGGCCGATCGCTTGAAGGACATTGGCATCCAGGAGATGAAGCACGCCGAGGCTTTCGCCGAGCGCATACTCTTCCTGGGTGGCGTGCCGGCTTCCAAACCCGATGTGGTGGCGCAGAAGGGGCAGTCCATTGCCCAGATGCTGCAGACCGACATTGGGCTTGAGGAAGCGGCGATACTGATGTACAACGACTCGGCCAAGCTGTGCCGCGCGGAGGGCGACAACGCCTCCGCCGACCTTTTCGAAGACATCCTGAAGCAGGAAGAAGGGCACCTGGACGAGTTCCAGAACAAGGCCGACTTCGTCAAGGATCTCGGCCAAGCCTACCTGGCCACGCTGGTCGAGTAGGGCGCCGATACTGGCGGAGGCGGAAGCCGATGGCAAACGTGCCGCTGATTCCTGAGGGGCTGGGCCGACCGTCCTCCCCGCTCGTGCCGGGGATGAAGGCCGGCAACACCATCTACGTCTCGGGGCAGCTGCCACTGGGCCGCGAGGGCACGCTGGCGGGGCGCGGCGACGTGGCGGTCCAAACCCGGCAGGTGCTGGAGAACGTGCGGGCCGTCGTCGAGACGGGGGGTGGCAAAGTGACGGACATCGTCAAGGTGAACGTCTACCTGGCCAACATGGCCCACTTCGAGGGCATGAACGCGGCCTACGCCGCCTTTTTCGGCGAGCACCGGCCGGCCCGGGCCACCGTCGAGTCCCGCCTCGCCGGCCCCGATTTTCTGGTCGAAATGGAGGCCGTCGCGGTCCTGCAGGAGTAGCGGCGCCTCGCCTGTTGTGCTTTCCTCCCCGCGGCGGGTGGCGTCACTGCCACCCGCCGTTCTTCTTGGCCTTTCCCCTTGGCCTTTCCCGGCCACCGCCTGTATACTCGAAGCGCGAACGTTGAAATCATCGTCGAGATCCCCCGGGGCGGGCGTAACAAGTACGAGTACGACGACAAGCGCGGCCTCATTCGGCTCGACCGCATGCTCTACTCCTCGGTTCACTACCCCACCGACTACGGCTTCATCCCGCACACCCTGGCGCCCGACGGCGATCACCTGGACGCCCTGGTGATCTGCGAAGAGCCCACCTTCCCCGGCTGCCTGGTGCCGGCGCCTACCAGAATCGCCTGCTCGGAGGACCTGCGGGGCCCGCAGCCCTGCCTAGCGTACCTACCGGAGGGTCCGGGCCCCGAGTCCAACGACGGCCACTCTCTACCGCACCACCATCGCCCCCGCCAGGACCTCGCCCTTCCACTCTGGCTTGTAGTAGGAGTAGGCCTGCGAGGTCACGGCCTGCGCCTTCACGGGGAAGAGCGCCCGCGCCTGGAAGGCGAACTGGAGCCTGTCGCCCGGCTGCATGTTCTCGATGTAGAAGATCACCTTGCGCCCGGCCACGTCGTAGCGCTTGATCTTGCCGCCCTGCTGCTGCACCAGATTGTCGATGCTGGGCGTCTCGGGCGCGAAGCCGGTGGGCACCGCTACGTCCAGCACCGTCATGCCCGCCTCCATCGGTTCGGGCGGGTTGAAGGTGATGCGCGCCGTGATGGTGATCAGGTCGTTGACCTCTATCTCCGCGGCGCTGTACTGCACGTCCAGTTGAAAGATCGGCATGCGGCCCTCGCCCGCCTCGGGCACGTTGTAGCGGCGCACGCCCTGCAACACTACCTGGCCCTTGCCTCTGGCTTCCGCGGTCAGCGGGCTGCCTAGGGGCACATCCACCAGCTGCAGCACGTCGGCGTTGCCCGGGTTCACGGGCAGCTCTTTCTGCCAATTGCCCGCCCGCAGCACGACCGTGGCGTCTACGTCGGTGCGCGAGTTGCTGGCGAAGCGGGTCAGCGCCTGGAGGCCCACCACCGTGTCCTGCGTCGAGCCGAAGCCGCCGAAGGAATTGCGCTGGGAGACCAGCCAGCGGGTGGCCCGCGAGGCCGTCGCCGGGTCGTTGGCCTCCAGCAGGGCCAGGATAGCGTAGCCGGTGGTCTCGATGGCCGCGCTCTGGTTCGGCCGCGGCACCGGCAGGATGCCGGGCGCGCCCGGGGCGATGCCCGGCTTCGCCTGCTGGGCCGGCAGAGGCTGGACCTCGTTGCCGCCCCAGTACAGGCCCTCGTCGGACTGCTTGGCCAGCTTGATCAGCTTGTCCTTGGCCGCCGCGGTCTTGCCGCTCTTGGCCAGGGCCAAGGCGTAGGTGGTGATGGCCACGGCGTAGGGGTCATCGGTGTCGCCCAGCGCCCCCTCCAGGAAGCGCACCGCCTTGGCCGCCGCCGCGTCGTCGCCCGTCTCCTTCAAGGCGATGGCCACGAAAGCGGTCAGCGCTGTGTTGCCTTTCAGCCCGCCCAGCATGTCCTGGTGATGCAGGAAGCCTACCGGCTGGAAAGAGCCGTCGGCCTTCTGCTGCTTGGTAACCCAGGCCCGAGAGCCGCCCTGCACCTGGTCGTCGATGAAGACCAGGCCCTTGGCCTGGGCAAAGGTCTTCATCACGAAGGCCGTCAGCCAGAGACTGCCGTCTTTGTCCTGGTTGCCGAAGGCCGAGAAGCTGCCATCGCTGCGCCGGTAGGTCAGCTCGCGCTGGTAGCCGGTGACCATCATCGTCTCGGCCTTGGCCATGATCTCTGGCTTCATCTGCCCCGTTTCGCGCAGGTACTTGGCGACGAACACGTTGGGGGCGAAGAGGATCATGTTCTGCTCGCCACAACCGAAGGGCATCTGGATCAGCTTCTCCAGGCCCTGGATGGACTGGGTGAGGAAACTGCCGGTCACGGCCACGAAGCCGCGGGCGGAGCCCTCTACGATGAGGTCCGGCAGGCCCATCGCCAGTTCCTTGCTGCTGCCGGCGGCCAGCACCACGTTCTCCACTTCCTCGCGGGCCACGCCCTCTGCCTCGATGAGCAGGTCCTTGATCAGGGCGTCGGCCTGCTCCCGCGAGCGGGCGGTGATCTTCACCTGCTTGTTGCCCAGTTTGGTGGGCCGAATGGTGAAGCTGGCGCCGCCAACGTCGTTGGGGCCGACCGTGACCTGCTGCGAGCTGGGGCCGTTGAGGTCGAACCAGTCGCCCTTCTCGATTTCGACCGTGTACTGGTCGGACTTGTTAGTGTAGTTGTAGAGCGCCACTTTCACCGGGAACTGCTCGCCCCGGATGGCCGAGTAGGTCAGGTCGATCTGGGCGAAGAAGGGCTGCATCACCTTCAGCTGCGCCTCGGCGATGCCCAGGCCGGCCGACTTGGAGAGCGCCACCGCCCGCAACATCCAGGTGGTGATGCTGTCCGGCGCGGCGAACTTCTTGCTCGCCTTGCCGCTGGCGTCGGTAGTCAGGTTGTCCCAGATCCAGGTCTCGGGGAAGAACTGGCGCACTCGCTGTACTTCAGCCAGGCCGCCGGCTTCGGTGCTCTGGGCGATCGCCCCGGCCGAAGCTTTGGCCGCGTCCTGCGCCATCGGCGCCGGGGCCGCGGCCGGCACGGCCAACGGCATCGCCTCACGGGCCGCGCCCAGCCCGCCCGGAAACCCCTTGTTCATTGGGTTCTCGTACTGCTTGCCGGCCGGCACGTTCTTGTTGCTGATCACCACCACGCCCGCGTCCTGGAAGACCTCGGCGGCGCCGGGCGCGGTGAGGCTGGCCAGGGGCCGGGCCTCGTGCAGCTCGGCCTGCGGCTTCTGGTAGAGCTTCTCCAGCTCGTCGAAGACCTGCCGCAGGTTCAGCCGGTTCTCGGCCAGGATGAAGACCGAGCGGTCCACCGCCGCCAGGCCCACCTTGGCCTGGCCCTGCGCCTGGACGGTCAGGTCCACTTCCTCACCGGGCTTGACCTCTTCCTTGGCGAAGGCTACCGCCAGCTGCTGGGGATAGGTGCCGGAGATGGCGAAGGGCAGGTAGTCCGCCGCCACCTCGGAGGTTTGCAGCACCTGGTAGACCAGCAGGCGCGCCGTGGGAGCCATCAAAGGCGTCAGGGTGAACTGGATATCGGCCGAGGGCGTGAAGTCGGAGAAGACCACCTTGCCGCGCGAGACCACCTCGTAGTAGAAGTTGACCGCTTCTTTGGTGGCGGAAACGTGGAACTGGGCCGTGTCGCCCACCTTGAGAGCGCCCTGACTCGTCTGCTCGAGGTGGATAAACGTGCCGCTGGGCGAGTGGCCGGCGTTCATGGTTATGGCGGCGTAGGCGTTGTTGGCGTTGGCGTTCGCCGTCAGGGCGATGGCGTCGGCGGGCGGGGTGACGCTCACCAACGCCTTGCCGCCGCGCGCCCGCACCTTCTGCGTCTGCTGCTGGTTCTTGAACTCCTTGCTGGTGTAGCTGAGCACCAGCTGCACGTCGGCATCCACCGGCTTGCGGTCGGGAGTCTCGGCCACGACCAGCAGGCCCAGGGGCAGCCCGGGCTTGAAGCTGACGCTATCGGGGATCAAGCTGAGCGTGACCGGGCTCTGGGCGATGGCGATCAGCCGGCTGGTCTTCTCCTCGTAGCCGGTGCCGGTTTCGCGCACGGTCACGTCCAGCTGCACGTTGCCCAGGCCCTTGGCGCCGGGCGCCCCGGCCACGTACCGCACCGGCGGCAGATCAAAGTCCACTTTGCCGTCGATGGTCTTGGTGGCGTTGGCGAACTCCTGCCAGGTGCCCACGTAGCGGCTGGCCTTGATCACCAGCTCGCCCTTGACGGGCTTGCCGTAGGAGTATTCGGCGCCGACGGTGCCCTTGATGCGATCGCTCGCCAGCACCCAATCCTTGGGCAGGTCGACCGTCACCTCGTACTTGGGCAGGACGTAGCGCTCCACCCGCACGTCGATCTGGGCCGTGCGCTTGCCCAGCAGGGCCGTCAGCTTCCAGGTGCCCAGGTTGGGCTCGGGCGAAAGCGGCAGGTCGAGGGCACCCATGCCGTATTCGTCGCTCGGCACGTCCTTCTTGAAGACCTTGAGCCCCTTGGCGTCCAGCGCCTCCACCGAGACGGTACCGCCGGCCGGCTTCAGCTCGGGGTCGAGGGTGAGGGTGCGGATGTGGATGGTCTGCCCCGGCTTGTAGATCGGCTTGTCGGTCTCGACGAAGACGAGGGTGCCATCCTCCACCCGCACGGGCGACTGGGCCTGAAAGTCGCGACCCTGCACGCGCAGTTGGTAGTCGCCCTCGGCGAGGGCGGGCAGGTTCAGTTGCAGATCGCCGCGACCGGCGACGTAGCCGCTGACCTTGGCCACCTGCTTGTCGCTCTGCAGGAGCAGGGCCTCGACGGTGGCGCCGGCGGCAGTCTGGCCGGAGAAGAGCGAGAACGAAACCCGCTCGCTCTGCCCCGAGCGCAGCACCTTGGGGGCGACGGCCAAGTAGCCGTCGATCTTGTCCTCCCTGCCTGGGATGGGGATGGGCGTGCCCGGCCGGGGCAGCGGCGCCGACGCTGTGGGGGTGGGCGTCTCCCAGGGCGCGCTGCAGGCGGCGAGGGCGGGAAGGGCCGCGGCCGCGAGTAATAGCTTGAGAGCGCGACGGCGCGTGATGCCGGCTGCCATATCCAGCCTCCTTCTCGACTTGTTGACACCATGACGTGCCCGCCCGCCCAAAGGTTCCCGTCTGGCGGTGAAGGTTGGTTTAGAGCCGGTTGCCCGAGCCCCGGCCGTGGTCTTGTCCGCGCCGGGGCGGCCCCAAGGAAAGGGCCCTGGAAACAGACGCCGGAGGGGTGGCCGATCGGCCACCCCTCCGGCGTCTACTACCTCTCTTGGTCGATGAGCGACCTACGCCCCGGTTGTCTCCACCTACGTCCGGTGCTCGGCGTAGCCGCGGCGCAGGTAGGTGATCATGGGGTCGATCACCAGCGGCACCACATCCGTGATCATATGCGGCATCAGATTATCCATAACCCTGGGCATCAGCTCAGGCATCTGCTCGGCCATGTAGTCGGGCATCGGCACCCGCTCGCCTACCCGGCGCAGCATCGTGTCCATTACCTTCGGCATCATCAGCGGCAGCAGACGCGGGAAGAGCACGGGGAAGGCGGGCCGCATAGCGTTCAGCAGCAGGCCGCCCACCGGGCCGGCCTTGCCGACCGCCCGCATCATGCGACCCATGCCGAAGGGCATGGCGTCGATCAGCTCCGGCCACATCGTGCCCATCAGTTCGGCGAAGCCGCGCGGCGTCATCACGGCGATCATCGCTTCAAAGACGGCCCACTGGCGCATCACCTCGAGCTCGGGCTGCGGGAACTCGTAGCCGAGACCTTTGCAGGCGAAGGAGGCCAGGTCGTGCACCGGCATGTGGCTGTCGCGTTTCTCGCTGCTCACCCGCAACTGGAACTGGCAGCAGGGGCAAAGAGCGAGCACTGCCTCGGCGCCAACCTCGATGGCCTCCCGCAGGCGCCTGTCGCCCACGTCGTGCGCCACCTGAGGCTCTTTGATCAGGGTCAGCACCGAACCGCAGCAATGCGCCTCTTCGTGGTGGTAGGGCATCTCCACGAACTCGACGCCCGGAATGGCCTTGATCACGTCCCGCGGCGGCTCGTAGATGCCGGAGGCCCGGCCGATGTGACACGAGTCGTGCCAGGTGACCTTGGCCGGCACCTCGTGCGTGAACCGGAAGCTGCCCTCCTTGATCTTCTCAGAGATCACCTCGCTGTAATGCTTGGTCGTGATGGCGTACTGGATTCCCAGCTTCTCTGCCCATTCTGGGTACACCCAGCGCCACATCATGTCGCAGGCAGGGCAGGAGGTGATCACGGTGTCGGCGCCCGCCGACTTCACGGCGGCCACGTTCTGGCGCAGGGTCTGGGCGAAGAGGTCCCACTTGCCGGCCACCAGCATGGGCGTGCCGCAGCAGCTTTCCTTCTCGCCCAGGTAGGTGTAGTCCACGCCCGCCTCGTCCAGCAGCCGCGCGGAGGCCATGCCAATATCGTGCTCCACGTAGCTGGCCGTGCAGCCGGCGAAGTAGACTGCCGCCGCTTCGTGGTCATCGCCGTGCTTCGCCGCGAGGTCGCGCGGGAACCACGCCGCCCGGTCCCGGCGGTAGCCGGCCCAGATATCGCCTTCCTTGTGCAGCGCGGCCGCCATCACCTCGAAGGGCGGGAAGGTCATCTTCTTCTTTTCCTCGATAAGCTGCCCGCGCAGCTTCAGCCACGAGGGCTCGATCGGCAGGGCCGCCGAGCAGCGTTCGTTGCACAGCTCGCAGGTAGTGCAGGAGAGGATCGTGTCGGTCATCTTCTGCGTCCAGTCGGCGCGGCCCTCCATGTACTCGCGCAGCCAGTACCACTTGCCGCGCGGGCTCTGGCTCTCCCAACCGCGCCCATAGAACTGGGGGCACTCCTCGATGCAGTAGCCGCACTGCGAGCAGGAGTAGGCGTACCAGGCGACGTCCGGCGGCACATCGCGCACTGGTTTGGTCGGCCGCTCGCCTATCTGGGTTATGACGTGGTTGCCGAAGGGGCGGATCAGCGGCTCGACCTTGCTGGCCAGGTTTAGCGCTCGCCCCAGCATACCGTTGCCGATGACCTTGCGGGGGTTCATTATGCCGGCGCGGTCCACCTGCTGCTTGAACGCCCGCAGCCTTTCCTTGCGCTCCTTGCCCAGGATCTGGCCTGCCCACTTAGAAAAGTAGAGTCCGGTGGCGTAGGGTCGGCCGCCGTGCCTCTCGGCGATGTTCATCACCGTCAGCACCAGGCCAAAGACGAAGTTATAGTCGGGGTGACGCTGGTCGCTGGGAATGAAGCCAAGGATTACCGCTTCGGGGCGGCCGCCACTGCCCCGGCGCACGATCACGCCCTCCTTGACGATGGGCTGGTTGACCTTACGCTCGATTTCGCCCAGGGCGCCGCCGAGCTCCGCCAACGGCACTACTACTTCGGCCGGCACGAGCGAGGGGCCTAGTCGCTTGACGACCATCAGCTTGAAGCGATGCTGCCATTCGTGTTGGGCAATCCGCTCGCTTAGCACCTCGCCTTCATAGCGGCCGGCGATCTTGGCCAGGCCGCCCAATACTCGCTCGCGGTCGGCGGCGCGGAAGGCGAGCGTGACGACGTAGGCAGCGGGCAGAATCACCCGCTCCTCCGCCGGGTGGCCGTGGTGCTCCTGCGCCGGGGCGCGATTCTTCAACTCGGCCATGCGCGGGTTGATGAAGACGAGCGACCAGATGGGCAGGTCGGCGGCGATGATGGCCTCCAGGGCCTGCTGCAGCTTGGGGGCGTCGGGGAACGCCGCCGCGGCCAGGCCGAGCTCGGCATGCGGCTGGACCCGCAGCGTGACCTGGGTGATGAAGCCGGTCGTGCCCTCGGCGTCGGAAATGAGGTCCAGCTCGTCGTCCGTGAACAGGCGCACCTCGCCGGTCGGCAGCACGACTCGGGCGGCGACCACGTTCTCGCGGAACCAACCGTACTCGTAGGAGCCGATGCCGGCACCGCCTTGGGCCAACCAGCCACCGACGGTCGAGGCAGGGGCACTGGTGGGATACAGGCGCAGGGCCAGACCGTGCGGCTTCAGGGCTCGCTCCAGCTTCTCCCAGGTGATGCCGGGCTCGACGGTGACGGTCTGCGCCGCGACGTCCACCGCCAGCACATTCTTCATGCGGAAGAAGTCGACCACGACCCCGCCCTCGACCGGCACGGCCCCGCCGTAGCCGGATGAGGCCTTGCCGCGCGGGGTCAGGGGACAGCGGGCGGCCGTCGCCCAACGGGCCAGCTCGACCAGTTCCGCCTCGTTCTGCGGCTGCACGACAGCCTCTGGGGTCGTGCTACCGATGAGCGGTTTCACCAGGCTGGGAATAGCGGCGATGTCGTGCCCGTAGAGCCGGCGCTCCACGGGATCGAAGTTGGCTCGCTCACCAAAGAGGCGCTCCAACTTACTGCGTGTGGGTAGCGTCTTACCGATCATTCCTACTACTTCTCCCCCGTTGATTGCGCTGGCTTAGATTGGCCCGATGCCAGGAGCCGATCATACCCTACCAGGGAAAGGTATGATTTGTCCGACCATTATTAGGGTCGGAATGCGAATTGTCAAGCGCGCGATTCTACTCAGCCCCCTTGACAGCGCTCGCCAGAGCGGTCAATGTATCCCGTATCCGGAATCCGCTGGTTTGTGTGGCGGCTGAATGGGGGTGGCGGCGCTGGCTCTCGAGGTTCCGCCTGTCGGGGCCGAGTTCCGCAGCCTAGGCGAGCAGGTCTACGACAGCCTGCTCAAGCTGGTCGTCGCCCGCCGTCTGCCCCCGGGCGAGCGCCTGGTGCTGGAGGAGCTGGCCGCGCGGCTGCACGTCAGCCGCACCCCGGTCCGCCAGGCCCTCTCGCGACTCGCCGGCGAGGGGCTGGTCGAGCCCAAAGGCCGCAATGGCTTCCGTGTCACCGCCATCTCTACCGTCGACCTGGAGCACCTCTACGAGTTGCGCCTGATGTGCGAGCAGTTTGCCGCCGAGAAGGGCGCGGCGCTGGCAACTGAGGACGAGCTCTCCCGCATGGCTTCTACCCTCGCGGAGTACGACCGTCTGGCCAGCTCGGCGGAGCCGACCGAGCGGCTGGCCTACCTGCGCGTGGACCACGAGTTTCACCGTCGGCTCGTCGCCCTGGCCGCGAACCCCAGGCTCGGCGAGCTGTTTGAGCGGCTCAACGTTCATATCCAAAACCTGCGCGCCGGGCCGGGCCCGGTCAGCCCGGCGGTGTCCAAGGAGGCCAACGCCGCCGAGCATCGCGCCATCCTGGCGGCGCTGCGCGCCCGCGATGGGGCGATGGCCCGCCAGGCCGTGCGCTACCACGTCGCCAACAGCCGCGAGCGAGTCCTAGCCTCGCTAAGTCTGGCCGAGGCGGCGCAAGACCAGTAATTAGGGGGTATCTAACACAGTGTCAAGTAAAGCAGAGAAGGTGATGGTCGTCGGCATCGACGCTCCCATCGTGCCGCGTCTCATCAAGTGGGCGCGCGAGGGCAAACTGCCCACGATCAAGAAGTTCCTCGACGAGGGCGTCTTCGCTCCCAACTGTCTCGCTCCCTTCCCGACCATTACCCCGCCCAACTGGACCACCCTGGCCACCGGCGCCTGGGCGGGCACCCACGGCATCACCGACTTCGACTTCCACGTCCCCGGCGACCCGCTGGACAAGATCCATCAGGCCTTCGACGCCCGCGAAATTCTGGCCGAGACGATCTGGCAGGCGGCCGCCCGCGCCGGCAAGAAGGCGATCCTGGTTAATTATCCCACCACCTGGCACACCCAGCTCGACGGCTGGCAGATCGGCGGCTACGGCCTCAATATCAACGACTACCGCCTCGGCTCGCCCAAAGAGCTCGTCAACCTCAACAACCTCACTTATGACGTGCTCCTCTCCACCGAGGCCTATCCCTTCGGCACCGAGATCGCCTGGCAGAAGGCCCAGGGCTGGCAGGACGTGGAGCACTCCCCCAAGGCGCTGGAGGCGTCGGCAACCCTCGCCATGCGGCGCACGCTGCACAAGGTGGCGCCGGTCACCTGGCAGCTGCTCCTTGACCAGAGCGAAGGCAAGGGCTATGACAAGCTGCTCGTGGCCACCGCCAAGGACAAGGGCGGCGTCTTCGCTCGCCTGCGGGCCGGCGAGTGGACGCCGAACATCTACCAGGCCTTCCAGACCGACGCCGGGCCGGTAGAGTGCGTCTTCCGGATGAAGCTCATCGAGCTCTCGCCCGACGGCCAGCAGTTTCGCCTCTTCGTCCCCGCCATTTCCGCCCTGCACGGCTGGGGCCTGCCGGCCGAGATCGAGGACGAGATCAAGATGGAAGACGGTATGCCCCTGGGCAAGACGCCCTGGGACTCCTGGCTGCTGGAGTGGGTGGACAACCAAACCCTGGTCGAGACCGTCGACCTGCACAACGTCTGGCTCGGCAAGGCGGCGGCTCATCTCTTGAAGAACAAACCGTGGGACCTGTTCTACTGCCATATCCACACTCCCGACTCGATGTACCACACCTTCTCGGTGGACATCGACCCGCTCACGGCCAAGCATCCCGAGCGCATCGCGGACACAGTGGCCATGGAGATGGCGCTCTATGAGAGCGTCGATCGCTGCGTGGCGAGCATCGTCGAGGCCGCCGACGACAAGACCGTCGTCGTCATCGTCTCCGACCACGGTGCTAAGGCGGCGATGAACGAGTTCCACGTCAACGACGCTTTGGCGGCGGCGGGTCTGGTCGCCTACAAGCCGGGCACGCACGAGGTCGACTGGTCCCATACCAAGGCCAGCGAGCAGCGCACGGTCTACGTCTACGTCAACACCAGGGGCCGCGACCCGCAGGGCATCGTCGAGCCGGGCGAGGAGTACGAGAAGGTACGCGAGCAGGTTGTCAAGGCGCTGCTCGAGTACGTCGAGCCCAAGACCGGCCTGCACCCCATCTCCTTGGCCCTGAAGAAGGAGGACGCACGCATCCTCGGTCTCTACGGCGACCGGGTGGGCGACGTTGTCTTCGCCTTCCGGCCCGAGTTCTACATGGAGCACGGCCCGCACCTGACGACAACCCGCTTCGGCGAGGGCGACCTGCGCACGCTCTTCATAATGAAGGGCCCGGGCGTTAAGCAGGGTGTGGAAGTGGAGCGCAATGTCTGGCTGACCGACGTGGTGCCCACCCTCTGCCACCTGGCCGAGCTGCCCGTGCCCAAGCAGTGCGAGGGCTCGATCATTTACCAGTCGCTGGAGGATCCCGACGCCCAGGTGAAGGAGCTGCAGTCGCTGCGGCGCAACGTCGAGCGCCTGCAGCGGATGGTCGAAAGACCGCCGATGTGCTGATGTCTGGTCGTAGGGGCGGGGCTCTGTACCCGCCCGCCCGGGCATTGAGGTGATGATTGTCGATGTCCGACCAAGACCTACCGCCTGACCTGCGGACGCGCAAGAGCCCTCGTCTCGCGGGTTTCGACTACAAGGCCGAGGGCAGTGTCTACCTGGTCACCGTGCGGGCTCGGGCGGGCCTGGTGCCGTTCACCGACCCGGGACTCGCCCGGGCTGTGACCGAGGCTCTGCTCTACCAGCGGCGTGTCGGGCACGTGCGGCTTTACGCCTACGTGCTGATGCCCGATCACCTGCACGCTGCCGTCGGCGTGGTGGACGCGGGGCGGTCGCTCGTCGATGTAGTGAGGGACTTCAAGACCTATACGACGAGGCTGGCTTGGCGATATGGTCTGAGCGGCGAGTTGTGGCAACGCAGCTTTCACGACCATATCGTGCGCCGAGCCGAGGACTTGATTAGTACCTGCGAGTACATCCTGGCCAATCCCGGACGAAAGGGATTGGTGGGTAAGGGCGACGACTGGCCGTACCAGGGAACGCCCGATTTGATGGACAGCTAGCCGGCGTTTACGGGGCGGGCGGGTACGGAGCCCCCCTGTCGGGGGACATGGCCCCGCCCCTACGGACTGGATAGACATCAACTATAGTAGTGGAGGAAAAGAGTTGTCCAAGCATCTCGCTCGTTGTCAGTTCCTGACGGCAAGCGGCAGCGTCGCCGGACTTGGCTTGCTGGCGGCCTGCACCCCGGCGGCGCCGCCCGCGCCCACTGCCGCCCCGAAAGCGGCCGAGCCCAAGCGGGGCGGCACCTTCAGGCCGATCTGAAGAAGCTCGGCATCGAGGCCAAGGTCAACGACATAGAGCCCGCCCAGTACGACACCGCCACCCAAAAGGGCGACATCCAGATGATCACCCACGCCTATGGCCGGGCGGCCCGCGACCCGGGCACCACGCTCACCGGCGCCAAGTCCTGGTATCTGGAGAAGGAAGGCGGTTGGTGCCACTACACCGGCGCGGAGTACGAGAAGCTGCGGGCTGACATGCGGTCCACCCTGGACCGCCCCGCGCGAAAAGCTCGCGCGCCAGATCCAGCAGCTGATGCTGGACGAGTGCTTCACCAACCCCGTCGCCGGCGTGCCGCGCATGTGGGTCTACGGCAGCTACGTCAAGGGCCTGACCTACAACATGGACAACTACATCTTCGCCGGCGGCATCTGGCTGGATAAGTAGGTTTACGCGGCGGCGCAACACCGTCGCGGCCTAGGCAAGCGAGGCGCGGGTTCTGGCCGCGCCTCGCTTGCTTTGTTGACTGCATGTTCGCCTTCTGCTAGTATTAGCACCAGACCATTGGCTATAGGTTAGCCAAGCCTGCACTTTTACTGGGTGTTGCCAAGTTGCTATGGACATGATGGAAGGAGAGGAAGGTCAATGTTGTCCATCACTCGCCGTCGTTTCCTAATCCTCAGAGTCTGTGAACAAATCACCTCGGTTGGTTGTAGTGTCCTGCCAGGCGAGCTAGAATAGGTTAAAGCGCCTGGGAGGTGAGCGGTGACCAAGGAGACCTTGTTTGAGATGCCAGAGCCGGAGGAGCCTCAGCCTGCCGCGCCCACGCGGCCCGACCAGGCGCGCCTCTTACGGCCTTGCCGCGAGCAGGTGGAATGGACCCCTCGGGTCCTGGAGGAGACTATCCCCTCAGACCATCCCGTGCGTGCCATCTGGGCCCTGCTGGAGCGTCTGGACCTGTCGGCCTTCTACACCACCATCAAGGCTGTCCTGGGCCGCCCGGGCCATCCCGCCACCGACCCCCAGGTGCTCTTGGCCCTCTGGCTCTACGCCACGGCCGAAGGCATCGGCAGCGCCCGCCAGTTGGCTCGTCTGTGCGAGGAGCACGATGCCTATCGCTGGCTGCGGGGAGGCGTGCCCACCAACTACCATACCCTCTCCGACTTCCGGGTGGCGCGGCAAGAGGCCTTGGACGACCTCTTGACCCAGATTCTGGCCTCCATGATGGCCGAGGGCCTGGTGACACTGCGCCACGTGGCCCAAGACGGGATGCGCACCCGCGCCTGGGCGGGGGCAGGGTCGTTTCGCCGTCAGGATACGCTCGAACGCTGTCTGGCCGAGGCGCAGCAGCAGGTGACACGGCTGGCCGAAGAGCGAGAGCACCCCGACCCCGGGGTGAGCCGACGGGAGCAAGCGGCGCGAGAGCGAGCGGCACGAGAGCGCCAGGCACGGGTAGAGGAGGCCTTGCGGCGTCTGCCGGTGATCAAAGCGGTCAAGGAGCAGCAGACCAGAGTGCTGCCCAAGGCCAAGCGGGGCAAGGTAAGCAAGCCGCGGGTCTCGACCACGGACCCCGAGGCGACGGTGATGAAGATGCCCGACGGGGGCTTTCGCCCGGCCTACAACCTGGAGGTAGCCACCGACGTGGACAGCCAGGTGATTGTAGAAGTAGGGGTGGTGACCAAAGGCAGCGATGGTGGGCAGGCCCTGCCTGTGGTGGAGCAACCGCAGCAGCGGTCGGGTGAATCCCCCGAGGCCTACCTGATGGATGGTGGTTTCGCGGCCAGGGAAGACATCACGGCGCTGGAGCGCCAAGGAATCGTGGTCTATGCTCCTACCCGACCGCCGCGTACTACCACGAGCGGGCGCACGCAAGGTGAACCACGCCCTGACGACACGCCAGAGGTGGCGAGCTGGCGGGCGCGGATGGAGACGGAGGCAGCCAAGGAGATCTACAAAGAGCGGGCGGCGACGGCGGAATGCGTGAACGCGCACCTGCGTGGGTTCGGTATGCGCCAGTTGCTGGTCAAGGGCACGCAGAAGGTGCTGAGCGTGCTGTTGCTGGCGGCTATCAGCCATGATCTGCTGCGCTGGATAGCGCTGGGCGCCTAATGCTGGCTTGGGTACGGAGAAAACGCTACTGGCACCGGCTCGCTGCACAGGCCTAGTCCCAGCAGCGACCGATGGGAATGGCAACACGCCAGCGCTCATCCAGCTTTCACCGCTTTCAATACCAGTTGAGTCAAAGATTCACAGGCTCTCAG
>JAMCYS010000011.1 GCA_023473795.1 Chloroflexota bacterium
GCAGCCTCAGAACAGGTCGTCGGTAATGCCCGTTGTCCACAGATGCGCGGATCACCGTCCCTGATGGGCGGCTGCCAACGTCCCTCGGTCCGACGATCCCCGAAGAGGTCATCTGTTCGTGCACTAGTGCGCGCCTTGGATGGCGTCACGCTGACGATGGGCGCGGGCCAGTTCTTCGGCCTGCTCGGCCCCAACGGCGCCGGCAAGACCACCCTGATCAAGATTCTCGTCACCTTGCTCCTGCCCAGCGGCGGCCGGGCGCTCGTGGACGGCTTCGACGTGGTCAAAGACGCCCAGGCCATCCGGCGTCGCATCAGCATGGTGTCTGGTGGCGAGAGCTCCGGCTACGGCATCCTCACGGTGCGCGAACAGCTGTGGATGTTCAGCCAGTTCTACGGGCTGCCCGGGAGAGTGGCTAGGCGACGGATCGACGATCTGCTGGCGGTGATGGGTCTGGCGCAGGATGCCGATAAGAAAGTGTACAACCTTTCCACCGGCATGCGCCAGAAAATGAATCTCTGCCGCGGCCTCGTCAGCGACCCGAAGATTCTGTTCTTGGACGAACCCACCCTGGGGCTCGACGTCGGCGTCGCCCGCGACGTGCGCGCCTACATTCGCCGCTGGCTGAACGAAAACCCCCAGAAGACCGTGCTGCTCACGACCCACTACATGAGTGAGGCGGAGGAGCTGTGCGACCAGGTGGCAATCATCGATCGCGGCCGCGTGGTGGCTTGCGATACCCCGGCGGCCCTGAAGCGGCGGGTGCGCAGCGAAAGCCTCTTCCGGCTCCGAGTCGCGTCGCAGCGGGGGGATTGGCAGGCTTTGGCCTCTCTGCCAGGCGTCGACCATTTTCAACAGAGCGTCCTTGATGGGACGGCGGAGCTGGGCTTCTCCCTGGTCGATGAAGGGGCGCTGGCGGAGGTCATCGCCGCCATCACCCGCGCCGGGGGGCGGCTGCTCTCACTGCGGAAGACCGAACCAACCCTGGAGGACGCCTTCATCGAACTCGTCGGCCGCCGCCTCGACGAAGCGGAGGGCGGGGACTAACCGCAAAGGGCGCGGAGACCGCGAAGGAAGAACGGGCAGCGACCACCGAGGCACCGAGGACACCGAGAGAGGAGAGAAGTCGATGGAGAATTCATGCAATCGTATTGTGTTTCGGTCTCGGTGCGCTCTGTGCCTCGGTGGTTATCTTCTCGTCCCTTCTCCAGGCCCTCTACACTTTTGGCCCTCTCTGAGGTGAACAAGGTGCCCGATTCCGGCTTTCCTGGCGAATTGATACTCTTCTGGCGGACGGTGGTGGGCCGGGCGTACCCGCGGGTGATTGCCGCCAACCGCGAGCCCAGCTGGATCATTTACGAGATCCTGCTGCCGCTGCTCAGCACCTTCGCCTTCGTCTACGTCTATAAGTCGCTGGGCGCGCCGGAGGAGTTCGTCGGCTTCGTGGTCGTGGGCGGGGCGGCCATCGCCTTCTGGGGCAACGTGCTCTGGTCGATGGGCGCCCAACTCTACTGGGAGCGCGACAGCGGCAACCTCGACATTTACATCGTTGCGCCGACGTCACTGATGGCGGTGCTCTGCGGCATGGCGCTCGGGGGACTGTTCACCACAACCCTGCGGGCGGTCACGGTGGTCGGCATCGCCAGCCTTGTCTTCAAGGTGGGTTACGACACGCAGAACTTGCCCCAGCTGGCGCTGGTCTTCGTGGTGGGCATGGGTGCGCTCTACGGCCTGGGTATGCTGCTCAGCTCTCTCTACTTGCTCTGGGGACGCGAGGCCTGGCACATCAACACGATGCTGCGCGAGCCGGTCTACTTTCTCACCGGTTTCTACTTCCCGGTCCGCTATCTGGGGCTGGCCGTGGCCGCCGTAGCTTCCCTGGTGCCCTTGACGCTGGCGCTGGACGCCACGCGGCAGCTGCTCTTTGGCGTCGAAAAGGCCGGAGGCTTGCTGCCTGTTTGGCAGGAAACGCTGGCGCTGCTATTGCTGTGCGTAGTCCTGCTCTGGGCGGCCCAGCGCGCGCTGCGCTTCATGGAGAACCTGGCGCGCCGCGAAGCCCGCCTCAGCGCCCGAGGGCGGTGAGCGAGAAACGGAACGCAACCCTAGTGCGCAAAAGGGACACGGAGGTCGAGGAAAGGTGAGTGAGGGGATGCTTCTCCCAGCAAGAATGTACGGGATCTGTGCTCGCTCGTACCTGCTTCGTTCCGGCTTCAGTCTGCGTCTCTGTGACCGCTGTGTTCTCACTGGGGGTGTTAGACTATGCCCCTGAAAGATGAGCTGCGCACTCTGCTGACGGCGGCGAAGTTGGGCTGGGCGATCGAGTCCAACTGGACCGACGTCTACCTATTCGTCGTGTATTCCGTGGCCAGGCCGGTGGCCTCGGCCCTGGTGCTCGTCTTCATGTACCTGGTCGTGGCTGGCGGCAACACCCGGCCCGAGGTCATGGGCTTCCTAGTGGTTGGCAACGCCTTCTGGGCCTTCGTCAGCAACGGCTTGCAGGGTCTGGCCTGGGGTGTACTCGACGACCGCGAGCGCTACCTGATGCTCAAGTACGTCTACATCGCCCCCGCCCGGTTCTACACCTACCTGCTGGGGCGCGGCTCCGCCCAGCTGGCCAGCGCCTCTGCGGCGGCCGTGATCACTCTGGGCGTGGGCGGGCTCTTCCTGGGAGTGCCCATCGACCTGTCGCGGCTCAACTGGCCGCTCCTGCTGCTGGCTCTGGCGCTGGGCTACATTGGCATCGCCGCGGTGGGTATCGCCGTGGCCGGCCTCTCCCTCAATATCTCTAGAGAGTCTTGGGGTTTCAGCGAAGGCGTCGCCGGCACGCTCTTCCTTCTCTGCGGCGCCATCTTTCCCATTGCGGTGCTGCCGGACTGGGTGCAGCCGATCGCTCGCGCTCTGCCCTTCACCTACTGGCTGGAGGCCATCCGCCGCGCCTTTTTCGGCACGACCCAGGGTTTCTCCCTCACTGACCTCGACACGGCTCAGGTGCTCCTCTATCTGGTCGTGACTACCGTCGCCTTCGCCTTTCTCGCCAACCTGGTTTTTGCCTGGTCTGAGCACCGGGCGAAGGAGCGAGGCCTGATCGACTGGGTCTCCGGCTCGTAGCGCTCCCGACCCTCCAGACCAATCACTGGCGGTCGGACCCGCTGTCTGCGGCTCGAGCAGCGACAGGCAGGGTTGCGGCTCGCTTGCTCGTGGCCTATACTGGCTGGGCGGGCGCCCGGTTGGGGCGCGCAGGCTCGATGAGGAAAGGAACGATGGCAAAGGTAGACGTAGATTTCCGCGACGTTTTTCCCCAGACTATAGATGGCCTGGACGGCGATGGTCTGCTCCTGGTGAGTCAGGGTGCCGACGGCAAGCCGAACGTGATGACCATCGGCTGGGCGGCCATAGGCACTATCTGGCGCCGGCAGATCTTCCTGGCGCTGGTACGCCAATCGCGCCATACGCACCAGTTGCTGGAGCAAAACGGCGATTTCACGGTGAACCTGATGCCCGCGGACTGGGGCGATGCGGTCGCCTTCTGTGGCGACGTTTCGGGGCGCGAACACGACAAATTCGCCGAGAAGGGGCTCAAGGCAGTGCCGGCGGCCAAGGTCAGGGCGCCGGTGATTGAGCAGGCCCTGGTGCAGTACGAGTGCCGCACCGTGCAGAAGACCGACATGAACCCCGCCAATACCGACCCGGCGGTCGTGTCGCGCTTCTACGCCAACGGCAACTTCCACACCCTCTACTTCGGCGAGATCGTTGCCGTGAGGGCCGAAGAGGGGTCTGGCAAGTAGCACCGTCTACTCGACCCAACGAAGTTCGCTCCCCGCCCAGGGACAGGCGGCCCCACGGCGGGCACGGAGGCAGCGTGGTGCCGCGAATCTGGCTGGCGCTGATGCTGGCGCTGCCGTTGTTGTTGCCACCGACGTCGGCCGGCGCCGACCCGCGGTCGCCTTCCGACGCTGCGCTGGGCCAGGCCTGTTTGACCGTGGCCGAGGGCAACCTGCTCGACCCGGGGGTGGGCTGGTTGCGACCCAGCCCCGACTACCTGGACGGCGACTGGTTGCGCGACGCCTTCTGGGCGAGCAGTCTGCTTGGACCCAGCCTCGGTCGCCGCGCCCTCGACAATTTCGGCCGCCAGTTGAACGCCGCGGGCCAGGCGCCCACGCGTCTCGGGCTCGACGGCGTCGGCAACCAGTATCTGGACGACGAGCCAACGTTGCTCTATCTGCTCTGGGCCTACCGCGACGGCGGCCAGCCGCCGGGTCGAGTACTTAAAGCCTGGAGCTGGGTGCGCGAGCACGTGGTGGATGGGGCCTACTGGACCCCGCCGGGCGGTTTCCACACCTGGCACGATACTTTCGTTTTCCCCGAGCGCGACGTCGTCGCCTACAACCAGGGGCTCTACGCCGCGGCGGCGCTCGCCGCGTCCCAGCTGGGGATCGCCAGCCGAGCCGAGGCGGAGGCAGCCGTGGCCGCCTATCGGCGCCTGTACAGCGACCAACTCGGGTACCTGCGGTTCAGCCTCGCGCTGGCCTATCACGACCCCTCGGCGCTGGTGGGGGAGGTCTTGACCCGCACGCTGCTCGGCCGACCGCTGCTGGACGACGAGGCCGTGCTGGCCACGGTCTCGAGTCTGCCAAGAGCAGGCCCAGGATTTCGCGTTCTGGCCGCCGGCAACGGCTCCGGCTTGCCGCCGTCGGCCTTCTCGCCCGCGGCGTCGCCCGGCGTCTATCAAAACGGGGGCTCCTGGTTGCTTTATGACGTGCTGGCCTGGCAGGCGGCAAGCCTAGCGGGCTCGCCCACGGCGCAGGCGTCGGGCCGCCAAAGGTTGGCGTTCGAGGTGGCCAGCGGCAGTCTCCACGAGTATTGGATCGCCTCGGCAGGCGAGTTGCGGGCCGGGGTACATCGTGACTACGCCTGGAACGCCTACGCCTGTCGGGCACTCGGCCTGGACGGGGCGACCGGTCTCGCCGACTTGCGAGCCCGGCTGCGTTTGCCGGTGCCCAATTAGGTTTGGCGCCCCTTGAAGTGAGCGGTGACAGCCGGAGGGGGTCACGTCAATTCTTGGCTTGACTGGTAGCCACCGACGCTCCCCCTACGCTGCGCTCTGGGCGTGGTCCTCCGCTGCACTCTGGACCCTGTGTCGGCGGCCCCTCGCAGGCAACGGCGCCAGCAGAGACGCTGGCGCCTAGCGAGGCGGTCGACACAAGAGAATTGGTTGGCTGATGAGCGGCGCCGGAGGCGGCCGACGGCGGGGCCGGCGCTAGGCGAGCCCCTCCGGTGCCTCGATCACCTGCTGCAGGGCTTGGAAGAACTGGGCGGCGACGGCGCCGGTAATGGCCCTGTGGTCGTAGGCGAGGCTGAGGCCAAGCCTCGGCCGGATGGCGATCTGCCCTTCCCAGACCACCGGCTTGGGCACTATCCGGCCGACGCCCAGAGCGGCGTTCTGCCCGGCGCTGATCAGCGGCGTCACGTAGTCGGTGCCGTACATGCCGGCGTTGGTGAGCGTAATCGTGCCGCCGGCCAAATCGTCGGGCCGCAACCGCCGCGCTCGCGCCCTTTCCGCCAGGTCCACGGCTGCCGCCGCTACCTCGTCCAGGTTCTTCTGGTTTGCCTGCCGTATCACCGGCGCCACGAGCGCCCCGTCGGGCAGGGCCACCGCCAGAGAGACGTTCACGTCGGCATAGAGGCGCAGCTCCTCGCCGACGATGCCCGAGTTCAGGAGCGAGTGCCGGCCCAGGGCGCGCGCCAACGCCACCACGAGTAGGTGGGTGAAGGTAACTTTCACGCCTGACGAGCGCTCGGCGTCCGCCAACAGGCGCTGGCGCAGTGTGGAGAGAGCCTGGGCATCCACCTCGCGCAGCTGCGTCACCTGGGCGTGCTCGGCGTGGCTCTGCGCCATGCGCTCGGCCATTGTGCGCCGCCAGCCCTTGAGGGGAATCACTTGTGCCAGCGCGGGCTCGCCGGGAGCGGGACCACCCGTCTCACCGGCCATCGCTAGGCCTCGATTACGGCGATGGGCGTGCCCACGGGGACCACCTCGCCCTCGGGGACGAGAATCTTCTTGAGCACGCCAGCCCGCAGGGTGTCGATTTCGACGGTGGCCTTCTCGGCCTCCACCTCGAGCACGACGTCCCCCTTCCGCACCTGGTCGCCTTCCTGCTTCAGCCAGCGGACCACCGTGCCCTCTTCCATGTCGTGCCCCAGCTTGGGCATCGTCAGTTGGTGTTCCATCCTCTCCTTACCTCCAGCAAGCGAAGACGACGGCGCTCCCTCTCTACGGCGGGGCGCCATGTACGTTTTCGACTAGGTGGCTGGCTGCCCCGGGCTACTCGACGTCGAACTCGTTTTCCTCGGGGTCCAGCATGTTGACCCAGTAGGCTCCGCGTTCCTCGCGGGCCTGCAGCCTCTTGGCGCCAAGGCCAACCAACCGCTCCGCCCCGGCGTTAACCTTGGCACGCCGTTCCTCCGGCGCCGTTCCCTTTGGACCTCCGGCAATGATGTCCAGGTGCACTCTATTCTTGACGACCTTCCCTTCCGGCACACGCTGGAAGTAAAGGCGCGGCCCCACGCCCTCGGGGTCAACGCAGGCGCTGGCCGAGTTCCACTGGTCCTCGGGCACCTTCTGAGCCCGCAGCCAGTCCTGCCAGCTGGCGAAGCCGGGCGGGGGAGGTTCAAGTTCGTAGCCCAGGGCCTGCGCCCAGAAGCGGCTCAGCGCCGCCGGATCGTGGCAGTCAAAGACCACCTGCACGCGCTTGGCCATATTCTGCTCCTTCTAAGCCTTATATGCCATTACCTGCCTGATGCCGGCGGCGATCTTCTTGGCGGAGGGCAGCACCTCGCGCTCCAGCACCGGCGAATAGGGCACGGGCACGTTGAGATTGCCCACTCGCCCCACCGGCGCCTTCAGCGCCTTGAAGGCTTGTTCCTGCACCTGGAAGCAGATCTCCGAGGCCACGCCGCAGCGCACCGCGTCCTCGTCCGCCACCAAAAGCCGGCCCGTCTTCTCCACCGATCCCAGGATCGTGCCCAGGTCCAGCGGCTCCAGGGTGCGCGGGTCCACCACCTCGACCTCAATGCCCTCTTTCGCCAGCTCAGTCGCCGCTTGCAGGGATAACGTTACGCAGTAGCCGGTGGCCACCACCGTGATGTCCTTGCCCTGGCGCTTGACGTCGACCACCACCGAAGGGGTGCTGTAGCCGTGGGCCAGCTCGGCGACGTCGGTGAGGGTGGTCGACTTGGCCTGGGGCACGGCCATGGCGTAGCCGTTGTTCTCGCACATCCAAATGACCGGCAGCTGCCAGAGGGAGGCCATATTCATCGACTCGTGCAGCGTGCCGCGGCAGGAGCAGCCATCGCCGAAGAAGACCATCGCTACCTGGCCCTTGCCGGAGAACTTGGCCGCCAGCCCCTGGCCGCAGGCGAGGGGGAAGTGCCCGCCCTGGGTGCCCGAGCGGCCGAAGATACCGTGCTCGAGGGAGGCGATGTGGGTGCCGCCCTTGCCCTTGCAGCAACCGCTGGCCTTGCCGTAGAACTCGGCCAGGATCTCGCGCATGGGGATGCCCTTGGTCACCCAGACGTAGCAGCCGCGGTGGGTGTAGCCGCAGTAGTCGTCGGGGCGCAGGGTGGCGACGGCGGCGACGATCGCCTCCTGGCCAATGCCGCTGTGCCACGAGCCGGGGTTCTTGCCCTCGCGCAGCGAAGCGATCAGCTGCTCGTCGAGGGCGCGGGTGCGCACCATGTCGCGGTAGATGCGAATCAGCACTTCCTTGCTCGGCGCCAACTCCCTACCTCCTGTGAGAGACTAACCACAGACACGCACGGAACCGCAAATGCGCACGGATGGAGACTGATGGAGGGCGAATAAGACTGCATACGGTCGGCAACTAGTCTCTGCTACGCTCAGTGACCACTTAAGGCTATCGTTTCCTTCCGTCCGATTTCAAGCTATGTCTATCCGTCTCCATCTGCGTTCATCCGTGTTCATCTGTGGTAGTTTTCTACGCTAGGGTCTGACGAGCACCTGCAGCTCGTCGGTGGGGTGCAGCAGCCCCTGGAAGGCAGCCTGGATCTCCGCCAGGGGCACGACTTTCGAGATCACCGGTTCCCCCTGCACGCGACCGCTCCGCAGTAGGCCCAGCGAGACGGTCCAGTCCACCGGCTCGGAGCCATAGGCGCACTGCAACTGCACCTCACGGCCCACCCAGTCGAGCGGCGATACCTGGCAGCCCTCCATACAGAGGGCCACCAGCACCACCTGGCCGCGCTTGCGGGCCATCTCCAGCGCCTGCTGCAGGGTCGGCTTGGCGCCCGCGCACTCAAAGACCACGTCCGGTCCCAAACCGTCGGCCAGACGCACGCACTCGGCCACCGGATCCACCTGGCGCGGGTCGATGGCCACGTCCGCGCCCAGCTTGAGCGCCAGCTCCCGCCGCCCCGCGACCGGCTCGGAGACGATCAGCAGGCGGGGGCCCAGCTGGAGCACGGACTGGAGGGTGAGCAGGCCGATCGGCCCCGCCCCCAGCACGACCACCACATCGCCCAGTTTGACGCTGGAGAGGCGCACGGCGTGCACGCCCACGGCCAGCGGCTCGCTGAGCGAGGCAACCTCATCCGAGAGACTCTCCGGCAGGGGCAGAAGCGTCGCGGCGGGCGCCAGACAGTACTCGGCGTAGCCCCCTGGCAGCTGGGTGTCCATGGTGAAGCCCTTCTCCCGGGCGCTGTAGCGAGCCCCCAGCAGTCCGGCCCGTATTCCGCGGATGACCCGGTCGCCCACCTGCCAGCCCTGGACTCCCTCGCCTACCTCGGCGACGACCCCCGAGTACTCGTGACCCATCACCACGCCGGGGGCCATCAACCCGTAGTGGTAGCGGTGTAGGTCGGAGCCGCAGATGCCGCAATAGTGCACCTTCACCACCAGC
The DNA here is from genome assembly GCA_023473795.1 of Chloroflexota bacterium. GTDB lineage: Bacteria > Chloroflexota > UBA6077 > FW602-bin22 > JAMCYS01 > JAMCYS01. Next base: position 8,916 of record JAMCYS010000011.1, read on the forward strand.
TCGCCCCGCCCCGCCTTGGGCATGGGAATATCCTCGACCACCAGCAGGTCGGCCCGCTTGAAAACGGCTGCTTTCACTGCCAATCACCTCGAGTGTTAGACCTGACCCTGGCCCTGAGCTCCCTCTCCCTCTGGGAGAGGGCTGGGTGAGGGTCTCTCTGCCGCGCGGTCTTCGGAGCGATAGACGTCCCTACGACGCCTGGCCAGGCTCGACGATCACCTCGTAATGGGCCGAGCGCTCGTCGAAATGCGACAGCACTTGCCGGGCGGCAGGTGGCACCACCGCGACCTCATAGTCCTCGCCGGCAAACACCACGACCGCCGCCAGCGAGTCGAACCACATGATGGTCACGAACTCCACCCCCTCGGGGACGTCGCGGCGGAGCAGGTGGATGCCCCTATACCCTTCGTGCAATCGCTCGGCGATGCCGGTGAAGATTTCAGTTCGCAGCAGCTGCTCGTAGGCGTCGGCGTTCTCACGGCTGGTCCAGCCGTGCCAGACGCGGCTGATCACTCCCTAACCTCCGTTTCCCTTCTCAGCGTTCTCCGCGGCGGCGGCCCTCTCCCTACCGCATGTACCTGCCGCCGTTGACGTCGAGCGTAATGCCACTCACGTAGGAGGCATCCGCCGAGGCAAGGAAGACGACGCAGGCCGCGACCTCGTCCGTGGAGGCCCGCCGCCGCAGCGGCACCACGTCTCTGAGAGTGCGGTCGCTCTCTTCGCGCCAGCGCGGGTCCTTCTCCCAGCGCTCCTGCATGCGCTCGGACGTCACCGCCCCGGGGCTGACGCAGTTGGCGGTGATGCCAAACGGCCCCAGCTCGCGCGCCAGCTGGTGCGTGAAACCGATGATGCCCGCCTTGGCCGCGGCGTAGGCCGCGTAGGCGAAGGAGGAGTCGGCGAAGCCGTGGTCGGCTCCCACGGACGAGAAGTTGACGATAGTGCCCCGGCCCGCCTTCTTCATATAGGGAAGGGCGTGCTTCAACGTGTAGAAGGGCGCGGTCAGATTGATGGCTATCGTGTTGTCCCACTCGGCCTCGGGTATGTCCTCCGTCCACTTCTGAGCCTGGCCGGCGGGCGTCTTGTAGAAAGGCGAAAGGCCGCTGCCGCCGGCGATGTTGGCCAGGATGTCGACGCGCCCAAAGCGGGCTATCGTGGCCTCGATCATTTGCTTGACGCTGCCGCTGTCGGTCAGGTCGCAGAACTCGTAGACGACCGTCTTGCCGGCGCCGCCGAGTTCCTCTACCAGCTGGGCAGAGCGCTGGCGGTCGAAGTCGGCAATGACGACGGCGGCGCCCTCCGCCGCCAGGGCCCGCACTGTGGCCTTGCCGATGCCGTTCGCGCCGCCCGTGACGACGGCGACCTTGTCCTGCAGTCTCACGTTTGCCTCCCTGGGGGTGTGGTGACAGGCCGGCGCCGCGCGGGCGATACCAAAAGGCAATTGGCCCTGGGGGCTCGGCGGGCTGACATCGGGTCGAACATAGCACGCGCTCACACGCCTGTCAACGACGTCGATCTGCCTTTGATCAAGCGCTAGGGTCTGACGCCAGGCATATAATGAAGGCTCGTGCAGGAGCGTACGCCAAGGAGGCGGTATGGGCAAGAGGGACGCACTCACGAAGACCCTGGCGACGGCCGGAGCGCTGCTCGCCTGGTTTCCCATCGCAGCGACGATCGTGGTGGCCATCGCCGGGTCGGTGGCGAGCCGTGCGTTCCAGTTCGACTGTCTTATGCCAGCCGAGCTGTTTCCGGCAGCCCTGGCCGGCGGCGGGCTGCTCTATTGGGCGGCCTGGAGGGCGCGGGTACGGCGGGGGTTCATCGGCTGGGGCCTGGGCGCTATGTTGGTGCTGCTGTTCGGCGGACAGGCGCTGGCTATCGCCACGGGGTTGGCTTCCGGCGAGGCCGAACCGGCCGGCTGGCGGTGGGCTCTGGTTCTCTCCTCGCTAGCGGCTTGCACGCTGGCGCTGGTAGTGGTCGGCGCAGCCGGCCTGCTGCTGGTGCGCGATCTCTTCCAGCAGGCCCGCAATGGCGGCGCCCCCTTGCCGTCCAACTAGGTATCATCTGGCCACCGATAAAGAGGCACGTGGATTTGACTGACGACAAGCCGATTTGGCCGTCGCCAGGCGGAGGTCTAACGTGCCCGAGCGGCGAAGGCCCGGGCTCGGGCTAGGGTCTGGCGGGCGCGCTCCAGCTCGGGGTAGTCGAGCATGCGGCCCGCGAATCTGATGGAGGCTTTGCCCTCGGCCTCGGCCTGGCTGAAGGCGGCGACTATCTGCTCGGCTCGCGCCATCTCTTCCGGCGTGGGCGAGAACACGGCGTTGACGGGCGCCACCTGGCTGGGGTGGATCAGCGTCTTGCCCTGGTAGCCGAGCTGTCTCGCCAGGCGGGCAGACCGAACCAGACCTTGCTGGTCGGCAATGTCCGCCCAGACGCCGTCCAGCGGCTGCTCCAGACCGGCCGCCCGCGAGGCGATGGCCAGATGCGAGCGGGCGTAGAGGACTTCCTCCTCACCCCGCGTCCAGGCGATACCGAGGTCGACGGTGAGGTCGCCAAAGCCGGTCGACAGGCAGCGCACCCGGCCGGGGGCGGCGCGGGCGATGTCGTAGGCGAAGAGGATGCCCTTGGCCGTCTCCAGCATGGGCACCAATTCGCATTGGCCCTCCGGCAGACCCAGGGCTCGCTCGCGCTGCCGCAGCAGGGCGTCGGCCGCCAATACCTCGTCGGGAGACTCCACCTTGGGCAGGATCACCCCGGCCAGATTGGCGCAAGCCACCGCGGCCAGGTCTTGCGCACCCAGATCGGCGGAATAGGCGGTCTTGGCACCCAGCGGATTGACGCGCACGAAAACGGCGGCGCCGGTAGTCTGGCTGACGGCGTCGATTGCCTGTCGCACGTGGGGGCGCGTGGCTTCCTTCTCGGCCAGGGGCACCGAGTCTTCCAGGTCGAGAATCACCGCGTCCTCGCCCAAAGTGCCGGCGCGGGCCAGCATCCTCTCCCGGTTGCCGGGCACGAAGAGCAGCGAACGCAGCAGCCTCACCACGGCCCCGCCTACTCGTAGCGCAGGGCGTCGATCGGGTTCAGCTGCGCTGCCCGCCGGGCGGGATAGATGCCGAAGAACAGTCCCACGGCCGTCGAGAAGCCGAGCGCGAGTGCCACCGACTCCGCCGTCACCGTGGCCGAGAGGATGCCGCTCACGCTCACGGCCAGCGCCACCAGGGATCCCAACGACAGCCCCAACGCCCCGCCCAAAAGGCTGATGACGAGCGCCTCCACTACGAACTGGATGAGTATGTCACGGCCCCGAGCCCCCACCGCTTTGCGCAGGCCGATCTCCTTGGTCCGCTCGGTGACGGAAACCAGCATTATGTTCATGATGCCGATGCCACCGACCACCAGAGAGATGCCCGCGATGGCCGCCAGGAAGGCCGTGAGCAAGGAGGTGATGTTGTTCAGCACGCTCAGGAAGGAAGCCTGGTTGACGATCTGAAAATCGTCACCACTGCCGTCGGCCTTGAGGTGGTGCCGGTCGCGCAGCAGCACGGCGATGCGGTCCTGGATGGCCTGGATGTCGGCCGCGTTCTTGGCCGAGAGTGTTATCAAGGCCACTTTGTAACTGTTGCCATCCGGCGTGCGGGCCCCGAAGAGCCGCTGCTGGGCGAAGGAGATTGGTACGAAGGCCTGGTCGTCGACGGAGCTGAAACCCCCCTTGGCCACCAGGACCCCAATCACCCGCACGGTCTGATCCTGCATGCGCACCGTCAGGCCGACGGCAGTGCCGCTGCCGAACAGGTCCTTGGCCAGATTGGCGCCCAGGACCGTCACCGGCTCCGCGGCGCGCTCCTGCGCCTCGTCGAAGAGGGAGCCACTGGCCAGTGTTAATTCGTTCAGGGCGAAGTGCGAAGGGCTGACGCCCGCCACTTGGGCGTACTTGTCCGCCGCCGGGGCCACGAGTTGCGCGCTGCCGCCGAATTGAAGAGAGCTGCCGTTGACCGGCAGATTGAGGGCGTCGATGGCCCGAGCGTCGTCGATGGTGAGCGTTTGCGCCGCGCCGAACTGCCCGGGCCCGCCGCTCCTCGGCGCGCCGGGCACGACGTAGATGAGATTCGTGCCGATGCTCTGCACCTGGCTGGTGATCTCCTTCTCCGCGCCGGCGCCCAGCGCCAGCAGCGACACCACCGACCCCACGCCGATGATCACCCCCAACATGGTCAGCACCGCCCGGCCCTTGTTGGCCAGCGGGCTGTCCAGGGATTCCCGCACCACTTCCATCAAGTCCACTCCCCCCGCGCCCGTGTTGTCGAGCGGCGGCAGGGCGTCCATCAGGGCGGCATTCTCGGCGGCGGAAGCTCCGGCGCCGTCTTTGTTCAAGGTCGTCATTGCACTCTCTCCGGCGCACGCTCGGCGGCAATTGGGCGCCGCGGCGGCGGGCCGTCGCCGACCAGCTTGCCGTCACGCAGGGTCAGCATGCGGTTGGCATAGGCGGCCACGTCGGGTTCGTGGGTCACGACTATCACGGTCAACCCCTGCTGGCGGTTGAGCGATTGGAGGATGCCCATGATCTCCTCGCTCGTCTTGGTGTCGAGGGCTCCGGTGGGCTCGTCTGCCAGAATGACCGCGGGGCTGCCCACTAGCGCCCGAGCGATGGCCACGCGCTGCTGCTGGCCGCCGCTCAGTTCTTTGGGACGATGGTTGAAACGATTGCCCATCCCTACGAGGCGCAGGGCCGTTTCTGCCCGCTGACGCCGCTCGCCGCGCGGCACGCCGCGGTACACCAGGGGCATTTCGACGTTGCGCAGTGCCGTCTGCCGGGGGAGCAGATTGTACTGCTGGAAGACGAAGCCGATCTTAGTGCTGCGAATCAGCGCCAGGTCGTCGTCGCTGAGATTCTGGGTCGGCACGCCGTCCAGACTGTAGGTGCCCTCCGTCGGCGTGTCGAGGCAACCCAGCATGTTCATCAGCGTGCTCTTGCCGCTGCCGCTGTGGCCGATTATGGCGACGAACTCGCCTCGTGCCACCTCGAATGATAGGCCGCAAACCGCGGGCACCTCCACGTCGCCCATGTGATAGATCTTGCAGAGATCGACGACGGAAATCATACTTGCTATAACAAGCCCCTGCCCGCCGTCTCTAGCCGCCAAAGAAGCTACCGCCGCCCCTGTTGCGCCGGACGCCGCTGTCGGGGAAGGCCACTACTTGCTGGCCTTCGCTGAGGCCGCTCAGGATCTCGGTATTGGTGCCATCGCTGAGGCCGGCCTGCACGTCGACCTCGCGAACCGCCCCCTGCCCTTTGGCTGCCGTGTCGTCCACCACCTGCACCACGCGTCCGGTGCCCTTGGGCAGCAGCGCCGCGTTGGGCACCAGCAGAACTCCTTCCTTGCGGGTGACCTCGATGGAGAGGTCGGCGGTCATACCCACCTTGACCTTGGGCTCGCTGTCCGGGAAGCTGACACGCACCACGTAAGTCACGACGCCGTTGACGTTATCGGCTGCCGGGGCCACATAGATCACGCTGCCGCTGCCCTGCCAGTCGCCCAACGACTGGACGCTCAGTTTCACGGACTGGCCGACCTGCACCTTGGCCACGTCGTTCTCAGTCAGCCTCAGGTCGACGTGCAGAGGGTTGCGGTTGATCAACCGCAGGGCCGGCGTCGCGCTGTTGGCCTGGCTGCCCGGCACCACGTTCACCTGGGCAATCACACCGCCGAAGGGCGCGAGCAGGGTGGCGTTTGCCAGGCCCAGTTGCGCCTGCTGCAGCGACTGCTCGGCCTGGGTCACCGCCGCCTGCTGAATCTGGATGTCCGTGGCCGTAGCTGCCCCGGTGAGCTTGGCCAGATTGGCCGTCGCTTGGTCGATGCTGGACTGCGCCGCGGCCAAGTCCTCCGCGGTGGGCGCGAGGCGGGCCAGATTGGCCTGGGCCTGCGCCAGCTGCGCGGCCGCCGAGTCGATCTTGGACTGGGAGTTAGGGTCGGCGGTCCGCAACAGCGAATCGTAGTTGGCCTTGGCCTGCTGGTAGTCGATGGTGGCGCTTTGCAGGGCCAGCGCTTCGGGCCTGGCGCCGATGTCGGGCAGCCAGGCTACCTTATCGTAGTTCCCTTGCGCCTGACGCAGCGCGGCGTTGGCCTTCTCCAGAGCGGCCCGAGAGGCCAGCAGCTGGGAGTCGGTCGTGCCGGCCACGGCCGTGGCCGCGTCGGAGGCTGCCTGGGCGCTGCGCACGGCTGCCGCGGCTGAGGCCTGCTCGGCGTCAGACGGGCCTCTGGCTACCTTGGCGTAGTTGGCCTCGGCGCTGGCCACTGCCGCCTGGGCGGCCGCGACCTCCTCCGGCCGGGCGTTGCCCTTCTGCGCCTGCGCCAGGCGCGCCTTGGCGCTTTCCAGACTGCTGGTCGCCGTCTTCACCTGCAGTTGCAGGCTGCGGTCGTCCAGCCGCGCCAGTTCCCGTCCCGGCGTGACCGTGTCGCCCTCTTTGACCAGTACCTCGGTAACGGTGCCGTTGGTCTGGAAGGCGAGGTTGAGCGATTGCTCCGCGGCGACGCTGCCGCTGCCCGCCACCGTGGCCACCAGCAATCCCTTGGTCACCGGCACCGTGGTCGGTCCCGCGACGCCAGCGCTGTTGGCGTTGGCATTGATGTAGATCCCGGCGCCGATGGCCACCGCGACCACGACGGCGCCCAGAATGAGCCAGCGGCGGGGAAGCCCCCGCCGGCGGGGGTAGGAAGTTGTTGCCATGATGCTCCAATCCCGGTGTGGTGAGGCGCGGCACAGGCAGGCCCGTGACCCGCAACATAGTTATACAGCGTGCCGAGGTCTTTCCTAAGCGAGTGGCATCCGCGGTGTCGCCGGTGTCTCGTGGAGTCGGCCCCAACTTGGCGAAGACGGCACTTGCTGGTCAGGCAGCACGTCTCGTGCCGCGGCCGACCGCGCAGCCCTAGTGTACGTTGCAGTCTGCGTTCTGTCTAGTGCCGGCGCCGTTGTGTCTGTCTGGTGAGCGGGCTAGCCTGACGGCGGCTCACTCTGCGGAACGGGAAGGTACCAATTCTCCGGATGGGCGTTGCCAAGGGCGCGCGGGGTTGATGGTCGGTGGAGCGAATGGCAGGCTGACGCCGGCCGCAGGTTGGCCGCTGGGTCGCCGGTCGGCGAGGCTGGCCATCCGTCAGCGGCGTCGTCTGCCGGCGGGCAAGCGGGACCGTGATTGGCTGAGCCGACGGCCGAGTAAGGGTGTCCGTCACGTTTCCGGGAGAGTGATCCCGGTGGTAGTAAAGCAGCTTGCAGAGCGCTGTGGGATTTGCTAGAATAGGAGGGTCGACAGAGGTAAGCGATACGGCAAGCCATCGCCTTGCCGGAGCACCTTGAGAACGTAAGCGCCCGTAGCTCAGTGGATAGAGCGCAGCCCTGCGGAGGCTGAGGCCGTTGGTTCAAATCCAATCGGGCGTACCACCTGGAGAGGTGGGTGAGTGGCTAATACCAACAGACTGTAAATCTGTCGCCTGAAATGGCTTCCCAGGTTCGAATCCTGGCCTCTCCACCACCATGCCCCAGAAATGGGGCCTCAAGTGTTTAAGGAAGCCCCTTGAGGGGCTTTTTCGGCCATTTCGGGCTCCATCTTCACATTCTGTTGGTACTAGCCACTCACCCAGGATGCCCCTAATGCTGTACGAATGCTGTACCCGAGACGACTAAGTAACTATCTCAAAATGACAGTCGCCAGAGTCGTCGGTACCACAACAAGGCACAGGCCAGTTTCAACAGGGCGAGGTAGTTGCATGCCTTCTTGTCCCAGCGGATCAGGATCGCTCGGCATTTGCT
>JAMCYS010000055.1 GCA_023473795.1 Chloroflexota bacterium
CCTTGTCAATCGTCCCGCGCCTTGCTTGCCGGCTTGGCCAGGCGTGACGAGCCCCTCTGCGCTGCCGGTGAGGGCCTCTAGAGCCAGAACGGCGGGCGCTGCCGCCCGCCGCTCCAGATCGCTCCTAGGCTGCCCGGCTTACAGGGTGATGCCGGCCTTCTTGAGTTCCGCGATCGCGTTGGTCTGGGCGAACGCGCAGGCGTCCTTGACCGACATGGCGCCGGAGACCACATTCTGGATCAGTTTGTCGATCTGCTGGTCCACCTGCGGGAAGACGTGGATCGTGCGGTAGGCCATGTAGCCGGTCGCCGCCTTGTTGATCGAGTCCAGGTAGATCTTGGCCACGTCCTGCCCGTTGACGGTGTTGACCTTCTTGAACTCGGGGCTGTCGATCACCGACTGGCGGGTCTGCGAGCCATAGCTCTTCTCCACCAGCGTGCGCAGCATGATCTCCTTGGACATGCCCCACTTGATGAACTCCCAGGCGGCGTCCTTGTTCTTGGAACCGAGCGGAATGCCCATTGCGTGCGTGGCCACGCCCGGGAAGCTGCCCTTGGGGCCGGCCGGCAGTTCGGAGTATCTGACGGTCTTGGCCACTTTGCTCGCCTTCTCGTCGGCCATCAGGATCACGTAGACGTGGTTGTACATCGTGTAGTTGGCGCGGCCCTGCTGCAGCGCCTGCGTGGCCTGGTCGTAGGTGTAGGAGAGGGCGCCGTCGGGTCCGTACTTCTTGATCAGGTTAGCGTACCACTCCACGGCCTGCTGGCACTCGGGGCTGTCCAGCATTGGCATGAGGTCGTCCGGCGGGTTGCGGAAGATCTTGCCGCCGAAGGCGAAGACGAAGGGCGGGAACTGCCAGCCGTAGTGGTTCTCGGTCAGGAAGGCGTAGACGTCTTCCTTCTTGTTGATGGCCTCGCACATCTTGACGACGCCGTCGAGATCCTTGGGCAGCTCGCTGAAGCCGGCCTTCTGGACGATGTCGAAGCGCCCGGCGGCGGCCATATTGACGTCGGCGATCCAGGGCAGACCGTAGGTCTTGCCGGCCTTGTCCTGGTGCGGCTTGACGGCGCCCGCCAGGAAGTCCTTAAGGTTGAACTCGGCCGGCGTCTTGTTAGGATCGTTGAAGTAGTCGTCCAGTGGCGTGAACCAGCCGGCGTTGATCCAGCGGCTCGTGTAGATGAAGGTGATGTTGGCCACGTCGTAGGCCGAGCCCTTGGTCGAGAGCTCCATGTCCGCCTGCTGGTTGTAGACGGCGAAGGCCGGCGTCTGGTAGTTGACCTTCATGCCGGTCTTCTGCTCGAACTCGGGGATGTAGTCGGCCAGCATCTTGGGGAAGGCTGAGCTCCAGATGGAGACGTTGATAGTCTTGCCGGCAAAGGGCTTGGCGCCGGCTGCCACCGGCGCGCTAGTCGCGGCGGGGGCGGGGGCGGTGGTCGCCGCCGGCTTCGGGGCCTGAGTCGTCGCGGGCGCCGCGGGGGTGGAGCAAGCCGCGACGATGGGAAAGGCCGCGGCTGCCGCTACGCCGCGTAATAGATCACGCCGAGTGACGCCGCGGTTGAACTTGGTCGCCATTTCCTACGGTTCTCCTTCGTAAATCATCGAACTGAATCTAGCTCGCCGGTGCCGCCTTGGCACCGGGCAACTGCCTAACGACTGTCAGATCTTGCTCTGTTCCCACCTCCCCACAGTCGCCAGTGCCAAATGGCTGAAGCAGGCTGGCCGGCGCGGTCACGCCACACCTATTGTATAAGCAGACGCTCGACCCGCCGATTATAGGGCAGCTGCAAGTCCTTGTAAAGGGCGGTTGAGATATTCTATCTCGGCGGCTGAGCTGCTGCGTGCCCTGGCGGCGGTCCGGCGGTCCATCGGCAAGGTCCGCTAGGCGCGTTCGCCGCCCGGTTACATTTCCGTGATTCCATACCCCCCATTGCGGCTGGCACTAACCGGCAATCTCGCTCACCGGCTCTTGTCCTCAACCAACCTTCCTGGTGATTGCCTATGGCTACTGACATGCGCCAAACTGAGGTCGGTAGGCTGGTGCGGGCAGTGAGGAGCAGACTCAGCGCAAGGAGCGGCTAAGTCTACTGACCAATCCGAACGTCACCAGGCTGGCGCCGAGGACCCGAAGGTGAGAGCGATGGAATCGTTGGCGGTCTCTGAGTGGGCAGTGTTGGACAGTCTGGGCGATGGCGTAATCGTCCTCGACCAGGGGGGCTGCATCGTCAGCCTCAACCGGGCAGCCAGTGAGATGATTGGCCAGAGCCAGGTTGGCGCGAGGGGCCAGCTGCTGAGCGCCGTTTGGCCTGCCCTGGGCTTGGCTGGCCTGACGGAAGCGCAGCGCTCAGTCAGCCACGAAGTAGAGGTGGAGGACGACTGGGGCCGGCGCGTTTACGAAGCGGTGCTTTCGCCGCTTCGGGAGGCCTGGGCCGAGGCCGGGCTCACGGTGGTGGTCGTCAGGGAAATCACGGAGCGCAAGCGGTGGGAGGCCGAGCTGCGGGTCGAGTGCGTGCGCGCCCAAGCCCTCGCCTCTCGCGACTCGCTCACCGGCCTGCTGAATCACCGTACCGCGTTCGACCTGATCGAAAGCAACCTCAAGGAAGCGCGGCGCGTGGGCAGGGAGTTCTCCGTCGTTCTGGTCGATATGAACCGGCTCAAGCAGCTGAACGATCAGTACGGGCACGGCGCCGGCGACGCGGCGCTGCGTCGTGTCGCCACTACCATTGCCAGCCAGGTTACCCATAGCGACATAGTCGGGCGGTATGGCGGGGACGAGTTCGTCGTGGGCTTGGTCAACGCCCACGCCACGAACGCCGCTGGGTTCATCGAGCGGGTGAACCTGCGCCTGGCTCTCGAGCCTTTCGTCACGGAAGAGGGGATGGAGGTTCCCATCAGCGTCAGCTGCGGGTTGGCCACCTACCCCGCCAACGGCAGTGACCTGTCTGAGTTGCTGGAATACGCCGACCTTCACCTCTACGCGGACAAAGCCCGCGGCCGGGAGGGCGCGGATGCCACGGGCAATCGGCCGAGCCTCGACGGCAAGCGCGGCAGTCTGCTCGCCACCATGTTCAGGCTGATCGCCGTCATAGATCACAAGGATGGCTACACGCGCAAGCACTCGGAGCAGGTGGCCGGTTGTGCCGTCGCCATAGCTAAGGCCATGGGCTCGCCCCTACCGGTCCAGAGGGCGCTATGCATCGCCGGGCTGCTGCACGATATCGGCAAACTCGGCGTTCCCGACGGGCTGCTCTGCCACCGTGGTACCCTGACCAGGGATCAAATGGTCGCCATCAAGCGCAACGCCCTTCTCGCCGAAATGATTCTGGCCGATGCTCCGGGCATGAGCCGGGTCATGGAGGCGATTAGCACCTATCACGAGCGCCTCGATGGGCTGGGCTACCCTCGCGGCCTGCTCGGCTCGCAGATTCCGCTGGGTGGCAGGATTCTCGCCGTGGCCGAGACCTACGCCGCCCTCGTCTCCGAGCGGCCGTATCGTCCCGCTTTGCGCGCGGCCGAGGCCCGCAAGGAACTAATGCGGGTCGCCGGAACGCAGCTGGACCCCGCCGTGGTGCGGCTGTTCCTTGGCCTGCCGCCAGAGTCCCTAGTGCTCGACTTGAAATGGGGGGACTCCCCGCTGGATGAGTGGACGGAGCTGCCAGCGGCCGCCGACTGCCGTTCTCGGGCCGCCGAGTAAGAAGGGCAGGCCCAGGACTTGAACCGCGCAGCACAGGTCGCAGAGGTAGCCTCGACCGCTCGCCGGACCCGGCTCTACGAGGAGGTCAAGACGCTAGTGAGTCAGCTGGCGACCCTGGAGCAGGTTTCGCGGTCTATCAGCCCCAACCAAGACACCGGCAGCGGAAGTCGCTACCGGCGGCTAATGGAGTCGCTGGCGGCGACCATCGACGCGATCGACCCTTGCACCCAGGGCCATTCCCGCCGAGTGACGGCCAACGCCCTGGCAGTTGGCGCCATGACGGGGCTGGACGAGGAGCAGCTGCGCGCTCTAGAGGTGGCTGCCTGCCTGCACGACATCGGCAAGGTCGGCGTGCCCGATGACATTCTACTCAAGAATGGACCCCTCACCGCCGAAGAGAGGCAGGCCATTCAGCAACACCCAGCGATTGGCGCGGCGATCTTGGCGCCGGTCGGCTTCGACCCGGCCGTGGTTATCGGCGTGCTCGCCCACCACGAACGGGTGGACGGCCTCGGCTACCCCAACGGCACTATGGGCGAGGCTATACCGCTCGCCGCACGCATCCTCTGCGTGGCCGATTCGTTCGACGCCATGGTTTCAGTTAGGTCCTACTGGGTTGGCCTCTCCGTGCAGGCGGCCGTGCAAGAACTAGAAGACAAGTCGGGATCCCAGTTTGACCCCGTCGTCGTCGCCGACTTCAAGGCAACCCTGCGGGCGGGAAAGATCGTACTGCCGCACTGCCGGCAAGCGGCGCCCTCGCTGCGCGGCTTCACGGCCTGAGGCGGCTGCCAGGCGCGAGCGGCGAGCCACAGGTAGCCAACGATAGCTGGCACCAACCGCTGTTCAGACCGCCGGCGGCTTTCCTGGCAAAGCCGGAATCGTCCTCACCCTCCGCGCCGGGCAGCCGCCGTGCGAAGTCCCCTTTCCCCGTCGCGGGGGGCGCCTTGACGGCCATTCCCCAGCCACCGAAGATGATCCCCGGCAACCGCAATCGTCGCCGGACCGTGACTGCCTGACCGCGACATAACCTCTGGTTGGTCGGTTGCTTGCCCTTATGCCCTTGTCCCCGTTTGCCGGCCGTGCTATGATCCGTCCGGCGCCTAAGCGCACGGCCTGCCGCCAGGGCGAGTGAGGCCAGTGCCCACGGGCGACGCCAGCGAGTAGGGGAGGGGGCATGCAGAGGATCATCGCGGTAGCCAACCACAAGGGCGGGTGCGGCAAGACCACCACGGCCTTCAACCTCGCCGGCGCCCTGGCCGAGAAGCGCCGCAAGGTGCTGCTGATCGACATGGACGCCCAGGCGGCCCTCTCCAAGGGCTTTGGCGTCTACGACGCGGAGGGTGCCTCGCTGGCCGACGCCCTGGCCAGCGAGAGCGTGGACCTGGGCGAGCTAGTGAGGCCCACGCCCATCGACAACGTCCACATCATCCCCGCCGACGAGCGCCTGCGCGAGGTGGAACTGGGGCTGGCCGGCAAGTTCGGCCGCGAGCTGCGCCTGCGCGCCACCCTGCGCGAGCATCCCCAGGCCGATTATCCATTCATATTCGTCGACTGCGCCCCTTCTCTGGGCTTTCTGATGGGCAACGCTCTCGTCGCCGCCGGAGAGGTGCTGATCCCGGTTGACCTGGGTACCGACAGCCTCGACGCCATGGTCGAGACCCTGGAGCATATGCGCTTCATCCGCAAGGAGATCAACTATGGGCTCAAGACGTTGGGCATCCTGATCAACGACGTCAAGTCGCGCACGCTCTACATGCAGCAGGCAGAGGAGTTCCTGCGCGGCAAGTACGGGGAGCTGGTCTTCCGCACGGCCATCAATTCGTCGGTAGTGGTGCCCGACGCCAAGCGCGCCCGGCAGCCCATCGTCTACTACCAGCCGCGCTCGGCCCTGGCGGAGCAGTATCGGCAGCTGGCGGACGAGGTCATCGCCCGCGGGGAGGGATAACATGGCGCGTCGCAAGTCTCTCGACTTCGGCGGCGTCGCCGCGCCGGTGCGCATTGGCGGCACGGCCAAAGAGATTTTACATAAAACAGTGGACGACGGCGTGGCCGACCTGGACGAGGCCAAGCAGATCAAGCTGGAGCTGATCGAGCCGGACCCCGACCAGCCGCGCAAGCACTTCGATCAGGAGACCTTGCAGGACCTGGCGCGGAGCATCCGCCTGCAGGGCGTGCTGCAGCCGATCGTGGTGGAGTGGTCGGCCGAGCGGGAGCGCTTCCGCATCATCTCAGGGGAGCGGCGCTGGCGGGCCACACGCCTGGCCGGGGAGCTGCAGGCCGAGGCGCCGGGCGAGGGGCAGCAGCGCGACCTCAGCCGCATCCCGGCGATCATCCGCAACCCCAGCGCCGTCGACCGCTACCTGCAGCAGGTCTATGAGAACGAGCAGCGCCAGGACTACTCGGACGTCGAGCGGGCCTTCGCCTACGAGCACCTCAAGGAGGCGCTGGGGTTGACCTGGGACGAGCTGGCGAACAAGCTGGGGCTGTCCAAGGGGCGCATTCACCAGATTCGCCGCACCAAGAATCGTCTGGCAGAGTCGGTGCAACGTGACATAACATCCGGCGCTCTCACCGGCCGGCACGGCCTATACCTCGCTCCCCTGCCGGAGAGGATACAGGAGATCGTCGCCGACACGGTGAAGGCACACCGTCTGACTCACCAGCAGACCAAGACTCTGATCGAGCGCCTGAAGGCGCACATCGCCGCCCGGCCAGAGGCGGCGCGGGCCCTAGATATGGTGACGGCGGTGCCGGTGGAGGCCGGGGCGGAAGAGAGCGATCTGGGGATGTATGGGCCGGCTCTGGCCGGGCGCGACCGGGCCGAGGCCGGCGAGTCGGCGGAGGTTGCCGCGGCAGGCGCCGAGAAAACGTTTTCTCAGACCTTGGCGGCCAACTTGACAGAAAGTAGTGCGATTTCAACGCCTCCCCCGACCTCGGGGGAGGGTGTAGCTAGCTACACTGCCGGCGTGCAAGAGGTGGTCGCCCAGACGGTGGCCGAGGTGACGTCCCCCAAGCCGCAGATTCCCCGGGCCAGGGCGCAGGACCTGGACAAGGCGCTGGCGCTGGTGCGCCAGTTGCTGCGCCTGGACCTCAAGCTGCCGCCCGACGCGGCCGACCGGGCCAAGCTGGCCGGGGCGCTGGACGAGCTCGTCGCCTGGGTCGAGACCCAGCGGGCCAGGCTTAGTGCCGCCCAGGCAGGTCGCTCGGACTGACGGTTCGCCTGGAACGGCAGGGCACAATCAACCTTCCTTGACCTTGAGCCGGACAACGCGCCGGCTCGACCGGCCCCTGGACAGGTGTAACACGTTACACGCGCCGGGGGCCTTCCTTGGGCCACGCCACAGCCGCCCCAAAGGAACCCCAACGTTATGTCATATATTGACTGGCGCTGGTTGAGAGAATTAGCTCGTACTCCTTCATAAGCTAGCCATTATCCCTATAATATCTATCATTATAAGCTCAAACCTCAACAACAAAACACACCAAAGCTCACGCATTCCACCAACATCAGGGCGGACGTGCCGGGAGGTCGAGGCTTCAGCCGGTGAAGAAGGAGGGACCGGGATGGCCGCTCCGGCTGAAGCCTCGACCTCCGTACAGGCGCCGCCAGCCAGAGCACCGCGGTAACGAGAACGCACAGGCCTTTCCTCCCCCACTCCCGCTTGTCCGGCCGCCCGCCCTGCGCTAAGATAGCCGTAGGAGGCGACCGGCCTTGGCAAATGGCGAGTCCCCCAGCCACAAGTTTCCCACCCTGCCCCAGGCGACCGACGCCTTCGGTGAGAGCCTGGTGGCCAAGTCGCCGCGGACGGCGGCCAATTACCTCTCCGCCATCAACCGCTTCCGCGAGTTCCTGCGGGACGGCGGGCACGACCCCGACGCGCTCACCACCGATCTCCTGGCACCCGACGTGCTGGAGCGCTTCTACACCTGGCTATTGCGCGGTTACGGGCGGGAGCGGCGCAGCACCGCCATTACTTATGCCGCCGAGGTGCGGGCCTTCTTCGGCTTCCTCGACCGACGGCGCTGGCTGGGGCCCGACCTCTCCTACGAGCGGATGAAGGACGGCCTGCGCGACTTGATCGGCCGGGTGCACTATAAGACGCCCCGCGTGGGCGACGCCGTGGCCCTGGTGGTGCTGGCAGCCAAGGCAGAACCGCTGCCCCCCAACGACGACAAGCACAAGTACCGGCGTCTGGAAGTGTTGCGCGACCGCGCCATTCTCAGCGCCCTCTTCACCAGCGGCATGCGGCGGGCCGAGCTGTCGCAGATGAACCGCACGGACATCCAGGACGGCCGCTACAACCAGGGGCTGATCACCGGCAAGGGCGAGAAGGAGCGCATCGTCTTCTTCGACGACGAATCGCTGTCCCACATTCGTGCCTACCTGGAGGCGCGCGCCGACTCTTTTCTGCCGCTCTTTCTGCGCCACGACCCGGCGCGCGGCAAGCCGGGCCCCCGGGGCGAGCACTGGCGCCTCTCCCCCCAATCGATCTGGCTCGTCGTCAAGAAGTACGCCAAGAAGGCGGGCGTGGACACCACCACCCATCAGCTGCGGCACCTGAAGGCCACAATTATGTTGAATGAGGGCGCCCAGCTTTCCGAGGTGCAGGACATCCTCGGCCACGCCTCGCCGGAGACGACCAAGAAGATCTACGCCCAGTACACCAAACAGTACCTGCGCGAAGCCTTCGACAGGTTCTCCCTGCCGGCGGAGGAGATCGCCAAGCGCGTGCGTCGGGTAGCCGTGGAAGTGATCGCGGAGAGCGAAGTGATCCCGCAGACCGAGGAGACGCCGGGTCCATAGCAATAGTAAAGGACGCTGCGTACGGTTCCCGCGTCCTACGGCGATTACAGCGTGATGAGGTGAGCCGATGAGAATGGCGTTCCAGACTAGCGACGCCTGGCGCCGGGCCTACCCGGGGGCGGCGGTGGGGGTGCTGGCGTTGAGCGGCGTGGCTAACCCTGAGAGCTGCCCCACCCTCGACGAGCGCAAGGAGTCCCTGGAGCGCGGCCTGCGCGAGCGCTTCGCCGGCCAGACGCGCGCCGACCTCCTGCGCCTGCCGGTGCTCAGGGCCTACGACACTTACTACTCCCGCTTTAAGAAGACCTACCACGTGCAGCTGCAACTGGAGTCCGTGGTATTCAAGGGCAAGTCGCTGCCACGGATGGCGGCGCTGGTCGAGGCCATGTTCGCCGCCGAGCTAGCGAACCAGCTGCTCACCGCCGGCCACGACCTAGACGCGGTCGAGCCGCCGGTGAGGGTCGAGGTGGCCCAGGGGGCTGAGGATTATGTCACACTGTCTGGCCAGCCGCAGCTGCTCAAGGCGGGCGACATGTATATCGCCGATCGACAAGGCATTATGTCGAGTATTATCTACGGCCCCGACGCCCGCACGCGGCTGCGCCCCGAGACCCGCCGGGCGCTGTTCACGGTCTATGCCCCGCCGGGCGTGGACGCCGTTCTAGTGGAGAAACACCTGGGCGACCTGCGAGACAACGTCCTGCTCATCGCACCGCAAGCCGAAGTCGAATTGCTGGCAGTCTACCCGGCCTGATGAGATCGTAACGACAGAGAGCGCGGAGAAGGGACACCTTCTATCGTGACTCTGTGTCCCGCGTGTCCTCCGCGGTAGCCGTTGTGACCGCCGGTTTTCCCCCGCGCAGCTGGTCCCAGAGGATGAGGCCGATGCCGACCTCGAGGAAGAGGTCGGCGAAGTTGAAGACGCCGCTGCGCACGGGCCCCAGGCCCACGTTCATGAAGTCCACCACCACGTTGCCGTAGAGCACGCGGTCCAGCCAGTTGCCCAGTCCCCCGCCCACGACGAAGCCCAGTCCCAGCACTGCCAGGGGACGCAGCCGTCCCACGAGCGCGAAGACCAACATCCCCGCCAGAAAGACGCCCAGCGCCACCTCCAGCAGCCAGAAGCGCGCCTCCTCCGGCAAACCGGCGCCGAGGCTAAGGAACGAGCCGGGGTTCTCCGAGTACTGGAGGCGAAAGAGACCGGAGAGGAAGCTCTGTGGCGGCAGGCCGCGCAGTAGGGCAATGGCCAGCAGCTTGCCGACGCGGTCGAGGCCAATAGTCAGGGCCAGCACCGCCGCCAGCGTGCCCAGTCTACGCCAGAAAGACATCGCGCACTCCAAGAATGGAACTCTGGTGCCCGGGAACGCCACCAGGCGAGCAACCATGGCCTCATCCCCCGGGGCGGCAGGGCCGCCGCAGTATACCATCCCCAGGGTTGGCGAGGCCAGGTTGCGGAGCCTTCACCCCGACCTCTTGCCTAGTAGTCTGCCGGCGCCTAACATGATGACGATGCGCTCCTCTCGGCGATAGCCTGCCCGGGGGAGCAGGGGGGCAGGATTATGTCAACGATTGGCAACGCTTCACCGCGCCGGCTCTGGCCCGGGGCGCCGCTGGCCCTCTTGCTGAGCGGCCTGCTGCTTCTGGCCACTTGTGCCCCGGCCCAGCCGGCCGACGATGGGGCCACGTCGACCCCGGTGCCGGGGGTGAGGGTCATCGCCCGCGCCACGCCTCTGCCCAGCCCCACGCCCGAGCCGACCGCCACTCCCCTACCCACGCCAACCCCCCGACCGCCGGTTGCCAATACTGGTGCCGCCCGCACGACCAACGTCAGTAGCCAGGCGCCACAGCTGGACCAGAGCAACATCGGCGAAATGATCATGGTGGCGCGGCTGCCCTCCTCCACCGCTCCCGGCAAGGCTGCCGACTGCTCGCTCCGCTTTTACGCCAAGGAGAATCCGCAGCCAACCCCCGCCAAGGGACAGACCACCTACGCGGGGATAGCCATGGGGATGCAAGGGGAGGAGCAATTCGACTTCTGGTTCGGACAGGTCGACGAGAAGGCCACAGACAGCGGCCCGGCGACGGCGGAATCGCTGTTGCGCGCCCACGACTACGTCCGCTCCTTCCAGGAGCGCCAGTACGGCCTGAGCGCCGATGGCGAGCCGGGCGAAGGCTGGGTGTTGCTATTCGAGCTGCCCAGCCAGGAAGATCCGGCCGCCGCGTCCACGCTCTGCGAAAACAGAAAGGCGTCCCAGAATCAGCCTAACGACGAGCCCCAGCCCAGACTGCTGCGACTGGCCTGGGTCTTCTCCTTCGACCAAGACTCGCCTTTCCTCTCCAATCTGCTACAGGAAGGGGACGAGATCGAGCCCACGCCCGCCACCAATCTGGTCCAGGGCGCGCGTACCACGCCTTCAACCTCGGGAATAACGGGCGGCGCCCCGCCTAGCGCCCTGGGGCTGCTGGCCTCGCCACTGGCCGGGGCGGACTCTGGCTCGCTGAGCGACCTGAGCTGGTTGTTCGGCGCCTTTGGCGCCGGCCAACCGGGGCTGAGCGACTTCATCAAGTACGCGGCCAGCGTCTACGCCGTCTTCGACAGCGAGGCCGAGGCGCAGCAGTTCTTCGCGGGCCTGGCCGAACTGAGCGCGAACGACCCACAGACGGTGGTCACGCGGCAAACGGACCGGCTCCTGAGCTGGCAGAGCGACGCGGGCAGCGCCCTGGTCGCACGCGCCGGCACGCGGGTGCTCTTCGCGGCGGGTCCGGACGCGGCCCGGCGACGGCGGAATCGCTGTTGCGCGCCCACGACTACGTCCGCTCCTTCCAGGAGCGCCAGTACGGCCTGAGCGCCGATGGCGAGCCGGGCGAAGGCTGGGTGTTGCTATTCGAGCTGCCCAGCCAGGAAGATCCGGCCGCCGCGTCCACGCTCTGCGAAAACAGAAAGGCGTCCCAGAATCAGCCTAACGACGAGCCCCAGCCCAGACTGCTGCGACTGGCCTGGGTCTTCTCCTTCGACCAAGACTCGCCTTTCCTCTCCAATCTGCTACAGGAAGGGGACGAGATCGAGCCCACGCCCGCCACCAATCTGGTCCAGGGCGCGCGTACCACGCCTTCAACCTCGGGAATAACGGGCGGCGCCCCGCCTAGCGCCCTGGGGCTGCTGGCCTCGCCACTGGCCGGGGCGGACTCTGGCTCGCTGAGCGACCTGAGCTGGTTGTTCGGCGCCTTTGGCGCCGGCCAACCGGGGCTGAGCGACTTCATCAAGTACGCGGCCAGCGTCTACGCCGTCTTCGACAGCGAGGCCGAGGCGCAGCAGTTCTTCGCGGGCCTGGCCGAACTGAGCGCGAACGACCCACAGACGGTGGTCACGCGGCAAACGGACCGGCTCCTGAGCTGGCAGAGCGACGCGGGCAGCGCCCTGGTCGCACGCGCCGGCACGCGGGTGCTCTTCGCGGCGGGTCCGGACGAGGCCTCTCTGGAGAAGTTGTTAGCCGCCTACCCAGGCTTCCAGGCCAGGTAGTCCGGGGCAGGCCCTGGCAGGCGGCGCTCTTCGTCCTTCGTGTGGAAGACGCGACTGGTAGCCGCCGACGTGTCCCCTGCGCTTCGCTGTGGGCCCTGTGTCGACGGCCATGCTAAGTGGCGCGGCGCGGGCAGACCATGTCCAGAGCGGAGCGGAGGAGACGCCCGCGCCTACCAGCACTTCCCGCTTAATGAGGAAGACCCGCGGGTGGGAGCAGCTGGCGGTCCCGAAGGCAAGCGTCTACAATAGTCGGCCGGCGGCTGAGGCACTAAGACGGCGAGGTGGGCTGGATGGCAGAGCGCCGGTTGACTCGGGCCCTCCGGGGACGGAAGGGCTGGCTCCCGCTCTTGCTCTGCGCGGCCCTCCTTTTCTCTACCGCGTGTGCAACCCCGCCACCGGCTGCCGTCGCCTCGCCACCAGCAAGCACCGTCGAAAGCAAGGTCGTCTGGGCGGTCACCCCGGCCGTGGCGGGGGCGACTCCAGACTTCGCCACTCGCACCGCGACCGCCACCCCCCAGCCCAGCCCGACGAGGCAGGCCACCGCCAGAGCCACGAGCCCGGCGGCGGTCACGCCGGGGCCCGCCTTTGGCGCTGAGATTCTCAAGCAGGCGGCTGCCGTGCGTGAACTGCAGCCCCGCACCAGCGTGCCGACTTCGCTCCTTTCTCGGCCCCAGCTGCGAGCCTACCTGAGCGAGGAGCTGGCCGAGGAGGAGATGCAGCGAGACCTGGCGCGCGACCAGGGTTTCTTTATCGCGCTCGGCTTGTTGCCCGAGAAGGCCCAACTGGCGCAGCTGTGGCTCGACCTGCTGGACGAACAGATCGTCGGCATGTACAGCACCGAGAGCCACGACATGAAGCTGATCGGCGTCGGCGCGCAGCTCAGCCTGACCGACGAAATGACCCTGGCGCACGAGTACGTGCACGCCCTCCAGGACCAGACCTTCGCCACGAGCGAAAGGATCAAGCAGATTCAGGACGATGGCGACCGCGCCACGGCCTACCAGGCGTTAGTCGAGGGCGACGCCACCCTGGCGTCGGCCGGCTATATGGTGAAGTACAAGACCCCGCAGCAGCTGGCGCAACTGCGGCAGCAGGCGGGCACCTACAGCCAGGACAAGCTGCTGGCCTCCCCCGCGGTACTGCAGCTCAGCCTGACCTTCCCCTACGAGCAGGGCCTGCTATTCGTGACCAACCTCTTTCGCGGCGGCGGCTGGGCCGCGGTGAACAGGGCCTACGCCAACCCGCCCCAGTCGAGCGAACAGATCCTGCATCCCGAGAAGTACCTGGCGGGTGAGGCGCCGCAGAAGGTGCGGCTGCCCGACCTGGCGAAGACCCTGGGCGGCTCCTGGGCCCTGCTCGGCAGCGATACCTTCGGAGAGCTGGGCTGGCAAGCCTACCTTCTCGACCGGGGTAGTGAAAAGGCGGCCAAGGTGGCAGCGGCCGGCTGGGGTGGCGACCGCTATGCGGTGCTGGGGAATGGCGACAAGTACGCCGTGGCGGCGCTGACAGTCTGGGACTCGGAGAACGAGGCGCGGGAATTCGCCCTGGCCGTGCGCGACCGCTACAACTTCGGCGTGGGGGCCAAGGTGGTGGACCAAGACAGCCGCCACTTCAACTGGACGGAAACGACCGGCGGCGGCCTGGTGGCCTGGCAGGGAGCGCGGGTGCTGCTGGCCGTCGGTCCGGACCTGGCTACCGCCCAGAAGCTGGCCGCCGCCTTCCTGGGACTGTAGGAGAGGCCGGCTCACCCCAGAGGACGCAGAAAGGGGACGGACGGAGACGGGATAAACTACGGAGGCACCGAGGACACCGAGAGCAGAGAGACGATGAAGGAGCGAACAGACAAACCCCCTTTGTTCCGGTCTCGGTGCACTCCGTGTCTCGGTGGTTCAGTGTCCAGCTCGGTGTCCAGTCCAGTCTCGGTGTTCTCGGTGGTGCGATCCCCGGTTCCTACATCCTCTCACTTCTCTGGTCTCGGTGCCCTCGGCGACTCGGTGGTTGATTTCCGCTCTTCCTTCGCCTGCTTTGCGGTGACTGCCTATCACTGAGGCTAGGCGGTGACGCTGGGCAGGGGAAGGGAATGTGGAGAGCAAGCCCTCTCTACCGGTAGCCCCGGTAGAGAGGGTGCGTCGCTATTAGAAGCCGACGCGACGGCCGCCGAACTCGGCGCGGATGCCGGGGCGCGTCAGGTAGAAGACTATGACGGCGGCCAGGACCAGGCCGAACCAGGCGCCAAGCGCGCCGGGGGCCGCGATCACCGCGATCAAGTCGAAGATCAGGTTCAGAATCTCCAGCAGCAGCGTGGTCAACCAGGCCCAACGCTGGAGGGTCCAGACACCGTACGCCAGGTAGAGCAGCGCCAGGCCGAAGAGCACGCCGATCACGCTGGCGACGTCGGTGCCGCCCGCCGCCCCGAAGGTAAGCAGGTAGCTGAAGACCGTCAACAGCCCATTGATGGCGAGCAAAATGGCGATCAAGGTCACGCCAAAGGAACGTTCCACGGGTCTCTGCACGATTTCCACCTCCCCTCGCAGCATCGCAGGTGGCGTACCCAGCATTCCGCGGTCCATCGTCGCGACCCGCCCACTAAGAAGGGAAAGCAACGGAGGCGCCGCCACTGCTTCGGCACAGCCCACCTCTCCTTCTTTGCCCGTCGCCATCTCTGCCAACGGCCGGGCACTCAGGAGTGGGGCCACCCCTAATCGGCGTACCTGAAGGGGCGCGAGAGCGGTCGGAGAAGCGCTAAAGCGCTCACTACGAACGGGTTGGGGAACGGCGGAAGTGGCAGTCTCCGTGCGTACTGCCGCCTGCTAGCTGGCTCTTCTCTCGTAGCGGCGGCCGTCTCTCCGACGCTTCGCTTTGGACTGCGTGGGCGCGCGGCCCGCAGTCCGCACCCTTCGGCCGGTGTCCGGGACGTCGCTACCGGGGGGCACCTAGTCCAGAGCGGACCGGTGGAGCGAACGCCCGCTATCAGGCAAACGGCGCCCGGCCTATTATCAGGTCAATCTACAAATGTGCATAAGCGCTCACTACAAGCCCGCGCGGTCCTCACCCGGGCGGCAGCGCCGGCCGCCAGCGTTTGGGCTCAGGACGACCGTGCAAGGGCGGCGGCGATCTCCTCCGCCAAGCCGTCTACTAGCCACGACCCGCAAGAGGCCCCTGTCACTAGCCCCACCAGCCGGTCGAGGTCGCCGAGGATGTCGCGCGGTTCGCCTGCCGCCTGGGCGTAGAGCCCGTCGATGTCTTCGCGGGAAGCGCCGCCGAAGGCGTGGGTGGCCCGGTTGCGCTGCCTGTTCAGGCTGGCCAGCCCGCCGAGGATGCGCCGAGCCTCCCCCAGCCTGTCGCGCTCCTCGGGCGAAAGCCCCCACTCCGGCGGCCGTTGCGGTCGCTCGGCCAGCAGGTAGTCCAGCAAATGGAGCAGCACCACGGTGTTGGCGCGCTCGCGGGCCAGAGGCTCGCCCGCCACCGTAATGCCCGAAAGGTAAGCCAGCAGGTCGGGGAAGGCTTCGAGCTGGCGGAGGCGGCGCTCGCGCGCTGCTGGGGTGTCGGAGTCGAAGTTGAGTGGCGGCAAGCGGCGCGCCACCAGCAGGCGGGCCGCGCACTCCTCCAGGCGCACGAGCCGGGACAGGCAGTCCAGGTAGGCGCCCGACTCGTAGGCGTGGCGCGTGTTGCGCGCCAGCTCGACGAGCAGAATGGTTTCCTCGGCGCCGCCGGCCAGGGTGTCGGCTTCACGCGCGGCCGCGTCCAGCGTGGCTCGCCGCGCGGGCGTGGCGGCGGCGAAAGTGGGGCCGAGGGCGGCGGCGGCACTGCGGAAGTCGAAGTTGAGGCGCCGCAGGCAGTAGTCGGCGAGGACATAGGGATAGGTGCCGGGGCCGTAGCCCATGGACTCCAGGTTGGCTTGGGCGGCAGCGAACTGCCGCCGGCGCAGCTGGTCTAGCAGGGAGCGGCGCAGGAAGGCCAGGTGCAGCTGGCGGCCGGCGTCGAGAAAGACGGGCATGGTGGTCCCCTGGCGGAGGTAGAGCACCCGGCAGGCGGCGCCGAAGCGCTCGGCGGCAGCCCAGAGCAGGCCGGTGTTGGCGGCGGGCGTGCCGCCCACGGGGAAGACTAGGCAGGCGTCGGCCCCGCGGAAGGCTTTGTGCTCCGCCAGGGCCCAGCGGAAGAAGGCGTACATCTCGTCGTAGAGGGCGGGGTTGCGGTCGGTGGCGGCCAGCACGACGACGCTCTGGTCGGGCAGGCGGAAACGGCGGCAGAGGAGGCGCTGGGCGAGTTTGGCGGCGGGCAGGGTGTCGCTCTGGCGATGCTCGCCGGCCGACTCCGGCTGATCGCTGGCGCAGAGGACGATGCGCTCGGGGAACTGACCGCGACCTCGGAGGTAGGTGAGGGTCGGCTCGAGCAAGGGCAGCGCGAGGTCCGTCTCCCCCTCTGGCCAGCGGGCCAGCAGCGCCTCCCCCTCGGCACGGGGCGACGCCAGGGGCAGGCCGGCGTGGCTGAGGTCGCGCAGGCCGACGTTGGCGATGAAGATGAGAGTCATGGACACCTCCCGCGCTCTCCGGCTCGACGGCCGGCAGTTAACTGACAAAGATACAGGCTGTTGTGATCCTGGTAGGGGCGACCGGCGACCGTAGGAAGTCCTTTAGGGCCGGTCGCCCCTACTCGGTGTTTCAATCCCCTCGCGAGGATTCAGATCGTTGCGACC
>JAMCYS010000160.1 GCA_023473795.1 Chloroflexota bacterium
CCAGGGCTACTGCCACTACGCGCACGTGGTGCCCGAGCACTTCGTGGTGCACTTCGGCAACGTGGCCAGCGGCGGCCTCTTCGAGTGGGCGCTCAGACAGTACTGGCCGGAGGTGGACGAGTCGCCGCAGGGCCGCCAACGCGCCTACCAGGCCGCCTTCGCCGCGGCCGGGGCGGCGCCGCTCGGCTCGGGGGGCGTCTTCTGGACGCCGCACCTGCGCGGGGCGGGCAGCCCCTGGTTCGACGACCGGGCCAAAGCGGCGATCATAGGCCTGACCGACGCCCACGGTCGCGGGCACGTACTGCGGGCGGTGATGGAGGCGCTCTGCTACTGGCAGCGGGAGAACCTCGAGGCGGTGAGCCAGCTGCTGGACGTCCCCAGAGACGGCGACCTGGTGGCCTACGGCGGGAGCACGCGCTCGGCACTGTGGATGCAAATCAAGGCCGACGTCACCGGGCGGCGAGTGCGGGTGGTGGAGCTGGCGGAGGCGGTGGCGCAAGGCGCGGCGCTGCTGGCGGGCATCGGGGCCGGTGTCTTTCCCTCCTTCCAGGCCGCGGCCGACTCCGTGCAGCGGCCGACGACGCTCTACGAGCCCATCCCTGCCCACACCGAGCAGTATGCCGAGTACTACGAGAAGATCTACCGCCATCTCTACTACGCCATCCAGGAGGTCAACTACAAGATCCACGAGGCCTTCTGGAGCGAGGGCAAACTGAAGGGCCAGACCTAGCCAGCAGTGGCCGGGCCAAGCCAACGGAACCGGCTCAAGCCGGCTGCGACTCTCCTCAGCCCCCTCCCCGGGGGCTTCGTTTTCTTAGACCGGCGCCGCGGCCACAGCTACCGCCACAGGCGGACCAATTGCCTTTCCCCCGACCACTGGGAGAGGCCCTTTTTCGTTAACCAACTGGTGATTTTGCCAACTTGGCGAACTGTGTTATTATGGTAGCTAGCCCAGAGGTACAGCGCCACACAGTAGAGAGCGCAGCAGGTCGCATTTCGAGACGGGATGCGCTAGAACGCGCGAAGAGGAGGTGACCCGGGAACCCTACTGGCGGGACGCTGGTCTCCGGTGACCACGGGCCGTCCCTCGAATGGAGGGTGTGTAGGGCGCGTTGCCTGGCAACGCGCGGCAATAAGGAGGCGCTGATTCATGCACACTAGGCAGCGAGGGTTGCTTTACCTCTTCGCCATCTTGGGCCTGCTGGCGATGCTGGCGGCGGGAACGGGCGCGCTCAGCGCCGCTGCCCCCAACGGAACCGCGAGCATTACCGCGCCGGCGAACAACGCCACGTTGACCGGCACGGTGCAGGTTCAGGGCACGGCAACGGCCAACAACTTCACCTTCTACAAGTTGGAATTTGGCTTGGGCGCCAACCCGACTAGCTGGTCGGTGATCGGCGTCCTGATGACCACCCAGGTGTCCTCCGGCAATCTCGGCGCCTGGGACACGACCAAAGTGCCGGACGGGCAGTACACGCTGAAGCTGACGGTGGTGGACAACACCGGCAACTATCTCACGGCAGCGGTCCCGGTGACCGTGGCCAATGCCGGCCCGCCGCCGGCCCCCGCGGTGCCGCGGCGCGGCTGCACGGCCTGCCACGTGCCGGTGAGGCCTGACGGCCGCTACTCGCTCGGTTGGGAGGCCATGAACGCGGCTAAGGCTATAGGTATCAACCATCCCACGG
Source organism: Chloroflexota bacterium (assembly GCA_023473795.1). Taxonomy (GTDB): domain Bacteria; phylum Chloroflexota; class UBA6077; order FW602-bin22; family JAMCYS01; genus JAMCYS01. The sequence continues at coordinate 1,686 of JAMCYS010000160.1, forward strand.
TCAGCCCGAGTGGCATCTCGATCAAACCTACCGATACCGTCGGCCCTGCTCCCTGCCTCGAGTGCCACGGCGCGGGCAGCGGCGCGCGGGCGGACAACGGCGTTGTTGCCAACCTCTCTCTGCGCGACATCGTGCACCCGGCGCACATGTTCAGCGATATCTTCCCCAGCGAGTTCAAGGGCAACTGCTTCAGCTGCCACAACGTGAACAACGAGGGCGAGTTCATGATCCTCGGCCAGAAGGTGGACGTGAACGAGAACGGCATTCCCAAGGTGCTGCCGATTCCGGGCATGTTGGAGCCAACTTAGGTCGCGGACCGGCTCTGTCGACGCCAAGAGCCCCCTCCCCAGACGCGGGGAGGGGGCTCTTGTTTGTAGTAGCGGGCTTAAGCACGCCCGCCTGGCCAGAAAGCGGGTCGGGCGCCCCGACCGCTGGTCATGGAGTCCGCAACATGAAGAATGCCAAAGCCGGCGGACTGAAGTCCGCACTACGAACGGGATGAACGGTTGTTTGTAGTGCGGACTTCAGTCCGTTCGTCTCCTGCTTAGCTGAGGCTGGTAGTATTTGGCAAAGGATAGACTACCTTTCCGCTGCCAGCTGGACTGCCCCGCAGGGGAAGACGGCGACCGAGCCTCCCCGGGGGTGGAACTCGGCCAGTGCCCCCAGTACGCCGCACCAGTCGTCAACCAGGCGCGCGTTCTTGGGCACGCTGTCCATCAGCTGGCGCTGGTTGACGGTGTGGCAGAGGATGACCACGTTGCGCCCGGCCAGGCGAGGGTTGGGCTGTCTGTGCTCGTTGCGCATGTAGCGCCCCTCGAGCGAGTGGAAGCCGTAGCCGTCGCTGGAAGCGGAGACGATCACCACGGTGCCGCCCTCCCGCACCAGGGGCCGGCTGGCCGAGTTGAGAACGTGCAAGGCGTGGCCCAGGTGCATGAACTCGGTGTCCTTGGGGTACTGGTTGAAGACGCCGACGTCGGCGGGCTCGGGCGGCAAGGGCGTGGCCATAACCTCCAGTGCCCGCTTGCAGCCGGCGCGGTGCGCGGCCACCAGGTCGCCGACGAAGAGGCCGGTGATCTCGCGCCGGCCGCCGACGACCACGTTGGCGATGGCGTCGATGCCGGCCAGGCGCACGCCCTCCTCCATGTCGGCTCGCCACTCGTTGCCCTCGATCTTGAGGAGCCCGCCCTGCAGGCGGCCGGGCCGGTGGTTCTGGTAGATGGTTTCGATGCCGGCCACGCCGGGGAAGACCGTCTTGGCGCCGGCGCTCAGGCCCGGGCCGCCGTGGGGCGAGATCTGGCCGATGCTCAACCGCATCTCGGCCTCCAGGTAGTGGCGGCTGAAGTAGACAGGCGTGCCGCGGCTGGTTTCGCCGACGTAGCCCAGGTACTCGTAAGGGTGATGGTTGATCACCTCGTAGCGGCGGACCACGTCCTCGCCCAGCTTCTTGGCCATCTCGGCGCGCGTCAGCGGCCGGTGGCAGGCGATGGCCATGAGGAACTTGATGTTCTCGTCGGGCACGCCCCCGGCGTGCAGCTCGGCCAGCACGTGCGGGATGAGCCGGTAAGCCGGCGTGGGCCGGGCGATGTCGTCGACGACGATGACGGCGCTCCGCTTGCCCCGTGCCAGCTCGGCCAGGCGCGGGGTGCCGATGGGGTTGGCGAAGGCCCGGCGGATGCCCTCCTCGCCGATGTCGGGCCCGCCCGCGGGCGGATAGACGGTGACGGCAAAGCCGTCGGGGAAGTCGAGGGCCAGCGGCTCATCGCCGTGCCAGGAACGCCAGGTGAGCTCGATTTGCATATGGACTATTCCTTTCTCCTAAGGAAAGAAACGGCCACCGCGGAGTGCGCGGAGGAAGCACGACGCTAACCACCGAGACACCGAGGACACCTAGAGCGAAGGAAAAAGGAGGGTTTAGACGATCAATCCTGCTCCATTCCGGTCTCGGCGCTCTCCGTGTCTCGGTGGTTGCCTTTCGGTCCTCTCTCCGCGCTCTCCGCGGTAGTTCGATCCCTACAGATTGTGCAGGGCGTCTTCGACGCGGTTGAGCGTCTCCTCGATGTCGGCCAGGCTGTGGCTGGCGGAGAAGCCGTGATGGCCCAGAGCCAGCTTGCCGTAGTTATGGAAATAGAGCCCGCGCTCGAAGCAGGCGCGGATGAACTTGTAGCCCAGGTCGCCGTCGATGGTGGCGCAGTCCTGGTAGCATTTCACCTCCTTGGTGACGCCGAAGTAGATGCCAAAGCGCGCGCCCAAACCCTGCACGCGCACCGGCACGCCGTGCGAGGCGAAAAGGTCGGCCAGGCCGCCGTAGAGCCGCTCCGCCTTGGCGAAGATGGCGGGGTAGAAGCCATCCTGGCGGATCTCGGTCAGGGAAGCGATGACGGCCAGCATGGCGAACAGGTGGCCGGAGTAGGTGCCGGAATGGGCGGCCGGGCCGAAGGGGCTGAAGGTCCGCATGAACTCTGCCTTGCCGGCGATGACAGCCAGCGGCAGGCCGTTAGCCACGGCTTTGGCCAGGGTGCAGACGTCGGGCGTGACGCCGTAGTACTGCTGGGCGCCGCCGGGGGCCATGCGGAAACCCGACAGCACCTCGTCGAAGATCAGCAGCGCCCCGTGCTTCGTGGTCTCCGCCCGCAGCAACTCGAGCATCCCCGGCTCGGGCGGGATGCAACCGGAATTGTAGTTGACCGGCTCGCAGATGACCGCCGCCAGCTCGTCGCCGTGCTCGCGCATAGCCTGCTGGAAGGCGGCAGGGTCGTTCCAGGGGACCACGATGACGAACTGGGCGATCTCCTTGGGCACGCCGGCCGACTCGACCAGCAGCGGCACGTAGGGGTAGGTCGGGAACTCGGCGCGGGCGGGGCCGTGGGCGTTCCACATCACGTAGTCGTGCAGGCCGTGGAAGTGGCCCTCGAACTTGAGTATCTTGTCGCGTTTGGTGTGGGCCCGGGCCAGGCGGATGGCGCTCATTGTGGCCTCGGAGCCCGAGTTGGCGAAGCGCACCCGCTCGGCGCAGGGCACGGTCTCGGAGATCAGCCGGGCGGCCCGGCTGTGGTACTCGGTTTCGTAGGCGCAAATGACGCCCATGGCCAGGGCCTTCTCGATGCCCTCGCGGATGCGGGGGTGGTTGTGGCCGAGGAAGGTGGCGCCGTGGGAGAGGTTGTAGTCGATGAACTCGCGGCCGTCGACGTCGTAGACGCGCGAGCCGTCGCCGTGGGTGAGGTAGAGCGGCCGGCCGGTGGCGGCGTTGAGCCGGGCCGAGCCGGAGACGCCGGCCACCAGATAGCGGCTGGCGAAGTCGAAGAGTTCGTCGGTGCGTCCGGGTTTAGTTGGCATTGCGTTCCTCCTGGGCACAGCGCCCGTATGTGGACACAGTCTTCGTGTCATTCTGAGCCCGCCGCAGGCGGGCTCAGAATGACACGGTAGCCGAGGGCCTCAGCGTAACAACCGTGTTCTACCACGGCTCCTGCAAATCAGGATCGAAGGGCCAGAGCGGGCGGCGAATCCGCCGGAAGGGCAAGCGAGTGAGATCGCTGTCGGTGGGTCCGGGCGTGTCCAGCTCGAAGATGGCCGCGGCAAACGAGCTGTAGATGGCCCGGAAGCCGCCCGGCGACTTGACCTGCACTAGCTTGAAGTTCCGCGGCCGCAGGCCCGAGGAATGATACACCTCCCGGTCGATAGTCATCGCCGGCCGCTCGCTGAGCACCAGGGTAATCCCACCGGCCTGGAAGACGGCCGTGCGGCCAGCGTGCACCGGCATCGGCGGCAGCTCGGCCTGGAAATCGCCGTCCGTGAGGGTCTTGACGTAGCCGGCCACCTGCACGGGCTGATAGAAGGCCGGCGTGAGCCGGCCGCCAACCGGCAGGGTGAGCCGGGCGCCGACGCCCGCCGCGAAGCAGGTAGCCACGGCCTGTGGATCGGTGACCGTGAGCAGGGCAGTGTCTTGATAACCCGCCGCCAGCAGCGCCCGCAACAGCAGGTTGCCGTCGCCGTAGCCGCCGCCCGAGACACTGTCGGCGGAGTCGGTGACCACGACCGGTTTCTTCTCGCCGGCCAGCGCGAAGGCGATGACCTCCTCGATAGGCGTCTTCCGCACCAGGAAGCGCTCGCGGCGATCCCAGAGCATTCGGGCCAGTTCGTCGGCCCTGGCCTGGGCGAGGGCGCGGTCGCCGTCGGCCACCACCACCGTCGACCAGCCCAGTTCGGTCATGTCCATCCAGGGCTGAGTGGCGAAGACCGTCGCCGCCAGAATGCCTGGCTCCTGCTCCATGGCCAGGATGCGGTCCATGACCTCTTTCATCGGCCCCTGGCTGGTGTTGTGCCGCTCGGCCGAGGCGATCATGCGGGTCTTGCGCTGCATCACCACCGGCCGGATTTCGCCCTTCAGCGCCCGCACCAGGATGCGCATGGCGCGCTGGCCGGTGTCGTAGAAGTCGACGTGGGGATGGGTGTGATAGCCGACGATGGCATCCGCCGGCCTGACCGAAAGGTCGGTGAGGTGGCAGTGCATGTCGAAGGAAACGACTATGGGCACCTGGGGGCCGACGAGCTCGCGCACGCGGGTTAGCAAATCGCCTTCGGGGTCCTCCAGGCTCTCGGTGCTCATGGCCCCGTGCAGGGGCAGCATCACGCCGTCGATCCTGCCGGCGTTCTCGCGAGCGCCGGCCAGGATGCGATCGCGCATGTACTCGTAGGCGGCGTCCGCCACCACCGGCGCGGCGCCGCCAAAGGCGTCGATGGTCGGTATCAGCTCGACGTCCTCTTGCTGGGCGATGGCCAGTATGCCGTCGATCTCCTGGCCGGTTCCCCTGGCCGGGCCGAAGACGTCGGCACCTTCGACCAGGTGATTGTTGCGGAAGGTTTCCAGAGTGGCCACTCCGGGCACGAAGCTGACGGTCTCGTGCTTCATGCCGCCGAGCAGGACGCGCTTCATCTCGTTACCTCTACGCTGAGCGTTCTACAAAGGGCGGGCCGCTAGCCCGCCGCCAGAGGGAAGGGCGACCGCCATTGGGCGAGATCCTCCGGGTCGAGCCAGGCGCAGATGTGCAAGCCAGTAGGCGGCAGCTCCGCGATCAGGTAGTCGAGGTCGGCCGCGGACATGTTGCCGTGGATGAGCAGCGGCTTGCGCGCCAGAATCTGCCTGCACACGGGCACCAGGTCGCGGGTGGTGACGGGCGTCGAGCCCGTGTCCAGGGCGATCTCAATGGCCCGTGGCAGCTCGGCCGCCAGCAGCGGTGGCACGGTGTGCAGGAAGCCGGAGTGCAGGTGGATGGCCGAGTAATCGAATGGCCGGCAGACCTTATCCTCGAAAGGCAATATCACCTGCTCGTAGGTGCGGGCGGAGATGATGGACGACTGGTCGGCCTGGGTGTTCACGCAGCTACCCGGCGCCCAGATGCCGAAGGGGCTGAGATAGCCTTCATGGAAGCGCGGGGTGGCGGCGTGCTGGGCCTTGACAGTCGCCACGAAGACGTCGGAGACGGCGCCGAGCAGGTCGCGCAGGTCTTCCGGCGCGTCGTAGAGTGCCAGGCAGAGGGCATTGTCGCCCAGAACGGCGCGGGCCAGGTCGATGGGACCGCGCATGAGCGTGAGCACCGGCCAGTAGGTGCCATCGCGCCGCGCCACCAATTCCGCCAGGAAGGCCAGCAGCTTGGCTAGCCAGGGGTTATCGTCCCTCAGGGCAAGTCGCGGCCAATCGGCGGGCCTCTCTAGGCATGGCTGAGCCCAGATGCTGCCGGAGCTACGGTCGGCCATAATGGGGCAGCCGAGGACGGCCTCCACCCAGGGCAGGCGGCGGAAGGGGGCGCGGAAGTTGAAGAGATCCCCCTTGAAGGGCTTGGCGCCCGGCTCGGCCTCGAAATCGGCGAAGGCGGCGGGGTCCAGAATCTCGGGGACGAGCTGCAGCTCGTCGCCCTGCCAGGCAGCCGCCGGCACGGGGATGGCCATGGGTGCCAGGGGCACGTAGGGGATCGCCGCCAGCAAGGGGCGGTCCACCTTCTCGCGATGCCAGAAAGCGCGGTGGCGCTGAATTAGTTCCGCTGTCCGCTCGGCCAATGATCCCTCCCGTTTAGAGAATGGTGCGCAGGCGCGGATCGAGCAGGTCGCGCACGCCGTCGCCCAAGAGATTGAACCCGAGCACCGCCAGGCTGATGGCCAGGCCGGGGAAGAGCGGCGCCCAGGGGTAGCGCTCCATGTACTGTCGGCTCTCGCTGAGCATTGTGCCCCAGCTAACGTCGGGGGGCACGACGCCCAGGCCGAGGAAGCTGAGGCTGGCCTCGACCACGATGGCCGTGGCGAAGTAACTGGTGCCGAGCACGATGATCGGCGAGATGATGTTGGGCAGAATGTGGCGAAAGAGGATAGCCTCCTCGCGCTGGCCCAGACAGCGCGCGGCCTCGATGTAATCCTTCTGGCGCTCGGCAAGAACCGAGGCCCGCACGGTGCGGGCGAAGACGGGGATGCGGATGCCGGCCACGGCCGTCATGACTGTGAAGAGGCCCGGCCCCAGGATGGCCACCAGCACTAGGGCCAGCAGCATTGCGGGGAAGGCCTGGATGGCGTCCATGAGGCGCATCAGCAGGCTGTCGAGCCAACCGCCAATGTAGCCGGAGATGGCACCGAGGGCGACCCCGGCGACGAGGCCGAGGATGACTGAGACGGTGCCGACCTCCAGAGAAACGCGAGCGCCGAAGATGACGCGCGAGAGGATGTCGCGCCCGAGGTTGTCGGCGCCCATCCAGTGGCGCTCGCTGGGAGGCGCCAACTTGTCCAGGACGTTGATGGAGAGCGGGTCGTAGGGGCTGATGCTGGGGCCCACAATGGCGAGAATGAAGATGGGCAGGCAGATGAGCGCACCGATCACCACCAGCCTGCTCCTGGACGCCAGGTAGAGAAAGTCCCAGCGCGACCTCTGGAAGCGGAGGTCCTCCGCCGCTGGGGCTATGGTGCTAACCTGACTCACGGCATGCTCCTCGCGGTTCCTGTTGTCGATTTCCCTGGCCAGGGGTTGGCCGGGACCCTGCCCAGCAGGGTCCCGGCCAACCCCTGGCCTACTTGTCGAGCCAGAGCTTGTGCACGCCGTGGGTCATGGACAGCGAGACGTAGCTCGTTAGGATATTGCTGTAGTTCTTCACGTAGTCGCGGAAGGCGTGGACGTTTGGGTTGTTCATCATGTAGATGGGCGTGGCGTTCTCCTCGATCCGTTCCACCAGCTGCTTGTAGATGGCCTTGGCCTTGGCCTGATCGGTTTCATTGCGCCCGGCCTGCATGAGATCGTCGACCTTCTGATCGACCAGGCCGCCGGAGAGCCAGAAGGCGTTGTAGTTGGATTCGACGGTGCAGAAGCCCCGCTCCGGGTGCCAGATGGAGCCGATTGGTTGCTCGGTGATGTCCCAGTTCCACTCGGGGCCCTGCTTCCACCAGGAGGCGTACTCCTCCTTCTGCAGCTTGACGCGGATGCCGGCGCGAGCCAGCTGGGCCTGGACGACCTCGCCAATCTGCTGGTGAACGTTCCAGCAGAGGTGGACGACGTCCACGCCGTTGGGGAAGCCCGCTTCGGCGAGCAGCTGCTTGGCCTTGGCGACGTCCGGTTTCGGGTAGGGCACGTCGTTGTACCAGATCGAATCCTTGATGAACGGCTGGTTGTGGACTTGGCCGAGGCCGCCGTAGATCGCGGCGTTCAGTTCGTCGCGGTCGATGGCGTATTTGGCGGCCTGGCGGGCCTTGAGCTCGCTGAAGGGCTTGCGGCGCGGATTGAGGCCCACGTAGTCGGAGTAGTTGACGTAGAAGATGACGTAGTTGACACCAGCGGGTGGCTGGCTCTGTTTCCAAGCCTTCACTTCGTCCAGCGGCAGCTGGGTGACGAGGTCGATGTCCTTGGCGCGCAGGGCGCTGAGGCGGATGGTGGCGTCGGGCACGATCTTGACGACGATGCCGTCGATGTAGGGCAGTGACTGGCCATCGGTGCCCTTCTGCCAGTAGCGGTCGAACCGCTTCAGCCGAACCTCGCTGCCCTTGGTCCAGGAGTCCCAGACGAAGGGGCCGGTGCCGATCGGCTTGTCGACCGAGCCGTCGGCCTTGACGCACTCCTTAGCGACGATGGAGGTGCGGACGTTCGAGATCTGGCTGGCGAGGAAGGAGCCGAAGCCAGCGGTTAGCTCGAACTTGACGTTGTACTTGTCGATGACGGTGGTCTTGAGGCCCATCCGCCGCAGGGTGCCGCCGAGCGGTAGGGCGGCTTTCTCGTCCACGATGCGGTCGAAGTTCCACTTGACGTCGTCGGCCGTCATTTCGCGACCGTTGTGGAACAACACCCCCTGGCGCAAGGCCATCGTCCAGACTTTGCCGCCGTCGGCGATCTGCCACTTCTCGGCCAGAACGGGCACAACGTTGTCGGTGGCGTCGCCACCGACCAGACACTCGGCCACGAGGCCCATCACGTGGCCGTCGCCGCTATTGGTGTAGCGGTCCGGGTCGGGACTGCTGATGTCGTCCATCATGGCGGTGTTCAACGTGCCGCCGCGCTTGACGGAGCCGGCGCTGGGCGCCGTGGTCGCCGCCGGGGCCTGGGTGGCGGCCGGCTTAGCGGGAGCGGCCGTAGCGGCCGGGGCCTGGGTGGCGGCTGGTGCCGTGGTGGCGGCCGGTGCAGGGCTCGGGGCGGCGGGAGCGCAGGCCGCCAGTCCGGCCGATGCCCCGAGCAGTGCCAGCCCCTTGATCAGGGCGCGACGCGTGATCCGCGAGTTAGCCTTCATGTTTCCTCCTCAGATTGGAGAGGGGTATCCCCCCAGCAGAACGCGATGCGATCGCAGCTGTCTGACCTAGAGTCGCCAGGCGAAAATGCTAGAGAACGCCACCGTACAGCTCTTGCCGCCACCTCCTTTCAGGTTAGCTGTACTCTGGGGTCGATAAGCGGATAGGTGAGGTCGACGATTGTGCTGACGACCATCACCAGGACCGCCACCAACAGGATGACTGCCTGCACCACGGGATAGTCGCGGGCCAGAATGGCATCGATGACCAGGCTGCCCACGCCCGGCCAGGCGAACACCACCTCGATCACCACCGCGCCGCCGACCAGGTAGCTCGCCTGCAAGCCAACGAAGGTCACCACCGTGAGCAAGGAGTTGCGCAACACGTGGCGGTAGATGACCCAGCGTTCGGCGAGACCCTTGGCGCGGGCGGTACGCACGTAGTCTAGCCCCAGCTCCTCCAACACAGTCGAGCGGGCCAGACGCATCGTCACGCCCAGAAGGCCCATGGCCAGGGTGACCGCCGGCAAGGTCATGTGGCGCAGCGTGCCCATCACACCCGAACCCGGGGGGGCCGCGCCCATCGTGGGCAGCCAACCGAGCATCAGCCCGAAGACAAGCACGAGGGCGATGCCGGAGGCAAAGGGGGGTACCGACAGCGTGACCAGGGCGGTCGCCATGGCACCGAAGTCGTAGAGAGTGTTACGCCGGATGGCGGCCAGCACCCCGAGCGGGATGGCGATCATCACGGCGATGACCAGGGAGGCGAAGACCAGCATCAGGGTGTTGGGCAGGCGCTGGCCGATCAGGGTGGCGACGGGAACGCGGGCGCGGTAGGAGAAACCGAGGTCGCCGGAGACCATGCGGCCGGCCCAAAGCACGTATTGCAGCACCACCGGCTGGTCGAGCCCGAGCGTTTTCTCCATCGCCGCCCTGGTCTCCTTGTCGGCCCCTTCCAGCCCGTACATCACGTCGATCGGGTCGCCGGGCACGAGGCGCACGAGGGTGAAGGTGAGGATCGATACCAGGATCAGAGTCGGCACCAGTTCGACCAACCGTCTGATTACGAAGATTCCCATTTCCTAGTCCCCCGTCGCTCGCGTGTGCTGGCTCGGACACTCAAGGCTTTCCCCGTTGGCCATCGCCGCCCGTCACCAGGGCGCCGGCAGGTCGGGGTCGAACGGCCACAACGGCCGGCGAATCCGTTTGAAGGGCAGGCGCGGCAGCTCGCTGTCGCAGGGCCCGGGCGCATCCAGTTCGAAGATGCCGGCGGCGAAAGGCCCGTAGACGGCGCGGAAGCCCCCCGGGGACTTGACCTGCACGATCTTGTACTGGCGCGGCTCCAGGCCCGCCATGTGGTAGGCCGAGGTGTCGATAGTCTGCACCGGGTAAGAGGTCACGACGATGTGAATCGTCCCGACCTGCAGGACGGCGGTTGGCCCGGCATTCTTAGGGCTGGGTGGCAAGTCACGAGTGAACTTGCCGTCGGTCAGCGTTTTCACCCGTCCGCTGACCATAACCGGCTGAAAGAACTGGGGATTCAGCTTGCCGCCCAGCGGCATAGTCACCTGTCCGCCCACGCCGGCGGCAAAGCAGGCGGTCGCTGCCTCGGGGTCGGTGAGGGTGAGGAGAGCCGTGTCCGCGTAGCCAGTTGCCAACAGCTCGCGCAGCAGGAAGTTGCCGTCGCCGTGGCCGCCGCCGCTTACGCTGTCGGAGGAGTCGGTGAACACCCAGGGCTGGCCCGCGCCGCCCAGGGCCTTTTCGATCGCGGCGCGGACGGGTGTCTTGTGCACTAGATACTGTTCGCGCCGCTGCCAGCACATTTGAGCCAGCTCGTCGGCTTTGGCCTGGGCGAGCGCGCGGTCGCCGTCCGCCACCACTACCGTGGCCCAACCCAGTTCGCTCAGGTCCATCCAGGGCTGGGAGGGGAAGTAGGTGGCAGCGAGAACCCCGGCTTCCTGCTCCATCTCTAAGCAACGCCCCATGACCTCACTGGCGGGCGGCAAGCTGGTGTTATGCCGCTCCGCCGAGGCCATCATGGGCAGCTTGCGGTAGGCGACGACGGGTTTGGCCTCGCCGCGCATGGCCTTCACCAGCAGGCGCATGGCGCGCACGCCGGTATCGTAGAAATCGACGTGGGGGTGGGTGTGGAAGCCGACGATGATGTCGGGTGCGCTGGCCTTGGTGGCCGTGAAGTGGCAGTGCATATCGTAGGAGACGGCGATGGGCATCCGCGAACCGACGATGGCGCGCACGGCGGCCGCCATGTCGCCCTCGGGATCCTCCAGGCTTTCGGTGGCCATGGCGCCGTGCAGGCACAGCATCACGCCGTCCAGGCGGCCTGCCTCAGCGCGGGCGGCGGCGAGCACGCGGTCGCGGATGTACTCGTAGGCGGCATCGGCGACCGGGGGGGCGGCGCCCGCGTAGGCGTCGATGACGGGAATCAGCTCGACTCCCTCCGCCCGGGCGACCGCCACAACGCCGTCTATCTCCTGACCGCTGCCGCGGCCAGACCCCAGGACGTCGGCGCCCTCGAAGAGGACGTTGCGCCGAAACGTGTCCAAGTCCGCGACCCCGGAGGAGAAGCTATTGACCTCGTGCTTTAGACCGGCGAGCAAGACGCGGTACACTTCGTCATACCTCCTGCGGGTTACCCATCTGTCGAACCACTATGCTCGAGATTGCCGGCGGGCGCCTTCGCGGGAGTCGCGTGCACACCACTGGCGCTGTTCCTACACCCTAGACGGGCGCGAAACGGCGCGTCACCGCTCCGTCGACGACGATCACCTCGCCGCTAATGTAGCCCGCCTCGTCGCTGGCGAGAAAGGTGATCAGCGAAGCTATGTCATCGGGCACGCCCAGGCGCCCCAGAGGGATCTTCTCGGCCCACAGCGCCCGTTTGGCTTCGGTGAGCGGTGTAGAGCGCTCGACCTGGATGGCACCGGGGGCGACGGCGTTGACGGTTATGCCGTGCTTGCCCAACCTGACCGCGGCGGCGTAGGTTAGGGCGTTGACGGCGCCCTTGGCCGCCGCGTACCCTGAAAAGTCCTCGGTGGTCACCCGACTGTGAATCGAGCTGAGATTGATGATGCGACCGCCGGCACCGCGCTCGATCATGTGGCGGGCCGCGGCCTGGAGGGCCAAGAAAACGGCGGTCACGTTGACCGTCATGTACTCTTCGAACAACTCGCGCGGATAATGCTCCAAGGCCTCTCGCTTGAGGACGACGGCGGCGTTGTTGACCAGAATGTCGACCTTGCCCAGGCGGGCAATGGCAGTCTGCACCATCTGGGCTGCCAGGCCCGGGTCCGTGGCAAAATCGGCGGCCATTACCTCCACCCGTCGCCCTGACTGGCGCAGTGTGACTACTGCCTCGTCCATTTGGGGTCGGGGGGTGCGGTAGTGCAGAAACAAATCGGCCCCCTGTTCGGCCAGGCGCATGGCCGTGCTCAGGCCGAGGCCCGAACCGGCGCCGCTAATCACCGCCACCTTGCCGGTCAGGTCAACCATCGTCATACCAACACCTTCACCGCAATCTAGATTGCCGGCCGAACGCGGCCAGCGTCCGCTGCCGCAAGGTCGCCGCCCAGGCGCGGCATGTATCGCGGTCTGTACTGCCGCGCTTCTGGTGGCAGAAGAATCGGCGCCTACTCCCCACGCAGGACGCTCCTCTGGCGGGGGTCAAGTATGTCGCGCAGTCCGTCGCCAAGGAAGTTGAAGGTAAAGACCACCAGCATGATGGCCAGACCGGGCCAGAGCGCCAGGTAGGGAGCCATCCACATGTAGTCGGAGGCGTCGCTGAGCATCAAACCCCAGCTGAACTCGGGCGACTGTGTTCCCAGGCCCAGATAGCTGATTGCCGCCTCCGAGAGAATGGCGTAGGACATGATGAGAGTCGCCTGGACGATGACCGGTCCCAGCGAGTTGGGTAGGATATGCCGTAGAACGATCCATCTGTCACGCTGCCCGAGCGTCCGCGCCGCTTCGATGTAGGCCTGGGCGCGTACACCGAGCACGGCGCTGCGTGTCACGCGCGAGACCGAAGGCGTATAGACAAGGACCAAGGCGAGCAAGACAGTGCGCGTGCCTAGCCCGATCACGGCGGCGAAGGTTAGCGCCATGACCACCGGGGGGAACGCGAAGAGCACGTCCATGCCGCGCATGATCACCGTGTCGGCAGATCGGCCGAGGTAGCCGGCAAGCAGCCCCAGCGGTACGCCAAGCAGCAGGGCGCCGGAGGAGACGAGGAGCCCGGCCAAAAGGGAGACTCGACTGCCCCAGATGATGCGGCTGAGAACGTCACGGCCGAGGTTGTCCGCGCCGAGCGGGTGCAACGAACTCGGCGGCGCGAAAAAAGGCCCGGTTTGCACTTTGGACGGGTCGAAAGGCGACAGCACCGGCGCCAGAACCGCCACCATGACCACAGCTGTCAACATGCCCAAGCTAATGACTGCCTTCTTGCTGCGCAGCAAATCGGAGATCAGCGAAGGGCGCGAGCGGTGGCTGATCTGGAGGGTGTCTGGTTCAGGCGGTCTCACTGCTGATCGTGCCATGGCTACACCCTCACTCGTACCGTATCCGCGGGTCGATGAAGGCGTAGGCAATATCGGTGAGCAGATTGACGATTATGAAGGAGAGAGCGAAGACGAGGATGGTGGCCTGAATCAACGGATAGTCTCGTTCGGAAATGGCGTTGATCAGCAGCAGCCCCATTCCAGGGTAGGCGAAGACCCGCTCGATGACAATGGCGCCGCCCAGCAACTGACCCAGTTGAATGCCGATGACGGTGATCGTGGGAATGAGTGCGTTGGGCAGAGCGTGCCGCAGCAGCACCCGCCGGTCGGCCAGGCCTTTGGAGTTGGCCACCGTGACGTACTCCTGCTTCAACACCTCCAGCAGGCTCGAACGCAACATGCGGGTTGTGCTGGCGGCCATTATCGCTCCCAGTGTGACGCAGGGCATAACAATCGTGCGCAGCCACTCCCCCGCGTTCTCCCAGGGCGGTACGTAGCCTGTGGGCGGCAGCCAGTGCAGGCGCACGGCGAAGACGATGACCAGTAGTAGGGCCAGCCAGAAGCCGGGCATGGAGAGGCCTACCAGACTGGCCGCCGAGATGGCAACGTCCGCCCAGGAGTTGTATCGCCGGGCGGCAAGAATGCCAGCGGGAAAGGCTATCAGTAGGGAAATCAGCATCCCGCCCACCGCCAGCATCAACGTGCGGGGAAACCGTTCCATTATCAAGTCGGAGACCGGAAGGTGCAGTCTGAACGAAAGGCCCAGGGACCCGTGCAGAAGGTTGTTGACCCACGTCAGGTACTGCAGCGGTAAGGGCTGGTCGAGACCGTAGAGATTGCGAATCGTCGCCATGGCGACCGGATCGCGCACGTCGCCGAACATCACGTCGATGGGATCGCCGGGCAGGAGGTGGATCATGCTGAAGACCAAGATGCTGATGATCAAGGCGAGCAGAAGCATCGTCAGAAGCCGTCTGGCGATATAGCGCTGCATCGGCGATGGCACCTCACCCTGTGACGGGCACCGATCCGAACGGTCCCTGCCAGCGGGATTACTCGGGATCGGCTGGGCAAGCAGGCCTACGGGCGGTGCTTGCCCAGCAGCGGCTAGGCGAAACGGCAGCTCCCGCCGCTCACTTCTTGGTGGTAGTCACACCCGACCAATCGATCGTGTTGTCGAGCACCGTGGTGAACCCCTCGACGGACTTGTATGCGGCCGTGATCAGCGTCGGAGTCACCAAGTAGATTTCCGGAACGTCTTCCACGAGCAACTTGAGAGCATCCTGGTAGATCTTGGCGCGCTTGGCGTCGTCGGGCTCGGCGGCCGCGCTCGTCAACAGCTGGGTCATCTTGGGGTTAGAGTAGTTGGCCATGTTCTGGGTGCCGTCCGGCAGTAGCCAGAGATCGAGTACGCGCTGCATGTCCGGCCCGGTGTGACCCATCTCGCTTACCGCCTGGTCCTTCTTGTTGAAGACGCGATCGACGAGCGTCGGGCCTTCCATCGTCTCGAATTTGAGGTTGATGCCGGCCTCTTTCATCTGCGATTGGAAGACCTGGGCGATGAGAATGTCGTTGGGGGTGTTGATTACCAGTGTCGTGTCTTCCAGGCCATTGGGGAAGCCGGCCTCAGCCAGGAGCTGTTTGGCCTTGGGGAGGTCTCGCTGATACTCGATCTCTTTCGTGTAGTAAGGGCTGTCGGGGAGGACAGGAGCGAACGCCGGCAAGCCCTTGCCCATTAGCGCGGCATCGACAATCGCCTTGCGGTCCACCGCGTACTTCACGGCCTGGCGGACCTTGACGTTGTCCCAGGGCGCTTTCTTAGTGTTGAAGGCGAACATGAAGAACTGGGAAAGCGGCGTCTCTTTGAGGTAGATGTCCGCTTGCGCCTTGTAACCATCGTAGTCCGCGTTGCGGATCTGCTGCAGCACGTCGGCGCTCTTGGCGAGGAAGGTGGAGCGCTGGGCACCGGCGTCGCTGAGCGGCATAAAGCGAATGCGGTCGACCTTGGGATAGCCTTTGCGATAGTAGTCCGGAAACCGGACGACGTCGATGTACTGGTCTGTGCGCCACTCTTTGAACATGAAGGGACCGGCGCCGATAGGATTGGTCTTGGGATCTTTGCCCGCCGCTATCTCTTCCACCGGGTATATCGGTAGGTAGACCAGCTTATCGAAAAGGAAGACCCAGGGGTTCTTGAGGTGGAAGATGGCGGTGTACTTGCCCTTGGCCTCGACGCCATCCACGGGCGCCATCTGCGTGCGTAGAGTGGCCCCTACCTTGGGGTCGAGGATCCTTTCGACGTTCTTCTTGATGTCGTCGGCAACGAGCTCTCGCCCATTGTGGAACTTGACGCCCTCGGGCAGATCGAAGCTGATCGTCTTGGGATCGATGTAGTCCCACTTCTTCGCCAGGCTGGGTACGGCCTTGCCCGAAGCGTCGTAGCGGCAGAGGAACTCATGCATGCACATAGTTGGCCAGTAGGACGCCTTAGCTGAGGAAGTCTGCATGTCCAACGAAGGTGGGGACTGAGGCACGATAACCGTAACCGTGCCACCGGATGCGGCGGCCTGGGTAGCAGCAGGCGCTGGCGCCGCCGAAGCGGCAGGAGCCGGGGCGGTGGTGGCCGCCGGCTTGGGGGCCTCGGTGGCCTTGGGCGCGGCGGGCGCCTGGGTGGCGGGCGCGGGAGCGGCGGGGGAGCAGTTGGCAAGCGAGAAGAGCGAGACGAGGCCGGCGCCCGACAGGGCGGCCATCTTCAATAGGTCGCGACGGGTGACCCCGTGGCGGCCGGCAGCGGACCGGTGGTTGTTGTCTCCAGTGTTCATGCCTCTTCCTCCTAGTAGACTGCAGTCAGATCACGCCGGCCTGGCGGGAGCCAAGCCGTTCTTGCCAGATGAGTCCTTGGACGCAGAGATTGACACTGAGCCGCGTGGGATGGCCACGCCTCTTCCGGACGCTGGCGCTAATCACCCCCTCCCAAGTTGGTAGCCTGCTCTGGACTCGCTCGCCCGCTGACGGGCAGTGGTGCAGGAGCGGAGCGATCCTCCAGAACCTCGACCAGGGCGCGCGCCGCGAGGGGGGCGCCCTGCGGCTGCAGACGCTGGGGCAGACTGCCGTAGATGTGGCGCACCACTGCGTCGCCGAGCGCAGCTGGCCCGCCGGCGCGCAGGGCGGCGAGGTACACCTCGTGGATCCGCACCGTGTCGTGCGGGTCAACGGCCATGGTATCGACCAGGAACTTGCCGCGAATGTGGGTATCGATGCCGGCCCAGATGGCGTTGATCGTGGGGTTGCCGGCGAACTCCAGGAGCTGGCGGTGGAAGCGCATGTCCAGTTCGGTGAGCAGTCGGCGGTCGGCCGTCTGGGCGGCCCGCCTCATCGCCTCGACGTTCTCCTCTAGAACGGCGATCTGGGCCGGCTGTAGGCGGGTCGCCAGCCGGCGGGCGACAAAGACCTCGATGGCGACGCGGGTCGGCAGCAGCACTTCCACGACCTCCTCCTCGGAGGTTGTGGCGACGCGGGTCTCGCGATAGGGGGTGGAGACGACGAGGCCCTCTTTCTCCAAACCGCGCAGGGCCTCGCGCACACAGCCACGAGAGACGCCAAAGGCGGCGGCCAGCTCGCTCTCCAGCAGGCGCTCATCCGATTTGAGTTGACCTTGGAGGATGGCGGACCTGATCTGCTCCGCGACCTGCTGGCGCAATGATCGTAGGGAAGGGGAATGGAACGCCGGCTGCTCTGTCTGCAAGGCTCGTCTTCTCCTGCCTTACTGCTGCCTGCCACCCGAGCCGTAGTGTACTCACTGCCTTTCGGATTGTCAACAATGTTTGCGGCACGAGCGCCAATCTCGTGAGGCTGGGGAACCTCCCTCAGGCGGCGGAGATTGCCGCTGCGGCCGAACACCTGGCCGCGGCAGGGCCAAGTTGGCCCTGGGCCCTACATGCGCAGCTTAGGGTCTAGGACGTCGCGCAGGCCGTCGCCGAAGAAGTTCACGGCCAGCACGGTGGACATCAGCACCAGGCCAGGCATGGTGGTAACATGCCAGGCCGTGGACAGGTAGCCCCGCCCGTCGGCGATCATGCTGCCCCAGGTGGGAGTTGGCGGCGGCACGCCCAGGCCCAAGTAGGAAAGCGCCGACTCCAGGATGATGACAAAGCCCACCTGCTGGCTGGCGAGGACTATCAAGGGCGTCCAGACGTTCGGCAAGATATGGCGGAAGATGATCCGCAGGTCGCTGCCCCCCACCGTGCGGGCGGCCTCGATGAACTGTTGCTCGCGCAGCGAGAGTACGAGACCGCGCACCGTCCTGGCGTAGGTCATCCAGATGGACACGCTCATCACTATGATGAGGTTGCGCAGGCTGGGTCCCATGATGCCCACCAGAGCGATTGCCAGCAGGATGTAGGGGATGGCCAGCTGCACGTCGGCCAGACGCATTATCACCTCATCGGTCTTGCCGCCGTAGTAGCCGGCCAGCAAGCCGAGCAAGACGCCGACTGTGCCGGAGATCAATACGGCCAGCAGCCCGATGGTGAGCGAAATGCGCGCGCCGTAGATGACGCGAGTGAGAATATCGCGGCCCAGTTGGTCACCACCCAAGACGTACTTGAGGTCGATGCCGGTCCAGATGGGCGTCTGCAGCCGGTAGTTGAAATCGACCAGTTCGGGATCGCCGGGGGCCACGTAACCGGCAAAGATCGCCAGCAGAGCCAGCACCAGTAAGAACAGGCCGCCGCCGACGGCCCGCCGGCTGTGCCGGAAGCGTTCGAAGAAGGTCTGCCGAGGAGGCGGGGCTTTGAGGTCGAGCCCGGCCACGGCGACGACGTGCCTCTCGCCCGCCTGGGCTACGGACCGGGACACGGCCGCCTCGTAGGCTCCCTCAGGGTCGGTATAACAGGCCTGATCGACGGCACTATCGACTTGCCCGGCGGCCGGTTCCAGGGCGGAGGTGCGCGGCTCGGAAACGTCGGACATCTCTCGCTGCACCCCCTAACCGTAGCGAATACGCGGATCGATGTAGACGTAGACGACGTCGAGGACGAGGTTAATAGCGACGAAGAAGACCGAGACCAGGAGCGTAGCTGCCTGCACCAGGGGGTAGTCGCGCGCCAGAATCGCCGTCACCAGCACACGCCCGACGCCGGGCCAGGCGAAGATGGTCTCGGTGATCACCGCGCCGCCCAGCAGGTAGCCCAGTTGGATGCCGACCACGGTGACGAGTGGAATGAGGATGTTCTTGAGGGCGTGGCCATAGATGACCATGCGCTCGGTGAGGCCCTTAGAGCGAGCCGTGCGGATGTAGTCCTCGCCCAGAATGTCCAGCATGCCGGAGCGCACCAGGCGGGTGACTAGCGCCATTTGCGGCGCGCCCAGGGCGATGGCGGGCAGGATGATGCTCTGCCAGGTATCGCGTCCCGAGGAAGGGAGCCAGCGCAGCTGCACGGCGAAAACCAGGATCAGCATCAGGCCGAGCCAATAGACGGGGGTGGCCTGGCCGACCGTGGCTACGAACATGGCCAGGTAGTCTGGCAGACGGTCACGCTGCACCGCGGAGAGGATGCCCATTGGTATGGCTATCAGCAAGGCGAAAACCAAGGCCGCCGCGGTCAGTTGGATGGTGGCCGGCAGCATCTCCAGAATGATGCCCAGGGCGGGTTGTTTATAGTAGAGCGAACGCCCCAGATCCCCGCGTACGGCGTTGGAGACGAAGAGCCAGTACTGCGTGGGCAAAGGCTGGTCGAGCCCCAGCGCCCGGCGCATGTTCTGAATATCCGCCTCGGGGGCGCCATCGGGCAGCATCAATTGGGCCGGGTCGCCCGGGGCCAGATGGAGCAGGGAGAACACGACTATCGTAACCCCAAAGAGGACGAAGATCGAGAGCCCCAGGCGGCGGATGATGTATCTAGTCAAGGGCTACACCTGGAATACTGGAATATGGGCTTAGCGAGACCGTCCCCCGCCCGTCTGGTTCCAGAGGCGGACAGTCTCGTACGCGACGTGATTGTCGTACCCCAGCCTGGCCACAAATGGGCCGGGCGACTACTGTCCAGCCCCAGGCACGGGGCCGGCACGGAGTCCGGCCCCTATGAGCTGCTATTCATCGTAGGGGCGGGACCCTGTGCCCGCCCCGCCCTAGATCTGGCAGAGGCTAGCACTACACGCCTGGAAACCATCCCGCGTGCTGCTCAGACCCTGTGAACGCGCTTATTGTGAATCCACCTCCTACGGGGAGAGGAAACCTGGCTACCCCCAGGACGCGCCGCGCAGGTCCCACACTTTGAAGGGGTAGGCCTGGAAGCCATTGATCCCCTTCTTCACGCCGTAGATGGCCTCCATCTGGTACAGCCAGATCATCGGCCCCTCTTTATAGAGTATGTCCTGCGCGTCTTGGTAGATCTTGGCCCGCTTAGTCTGGTCGACGGTCGTCTGCCCTTGCAGGATCAAATCGAAGACCTGCTGATTGACCCAGCCGCTCTTGAAGACGTCGCTGCGGATGCGCTGGTCCATAATCTGGTCCGGGTCCCAGGTCGCGGCACCCGTAACGTAGATGTTGTAGCTGCCGGCACCGCGGGCGGCGGTGAAGGCGGCGCCTTCCATCACCGACAGGTCGTTGTCCAGGCCAGCCGCCTTGAGGTAGGCGGAGATGGCCTCCGCGACCTCCTGCATCTTCGGATACCAGCCCTGGGGGGCGATGAACTTGATCTTGCCGCCCGACCAGCCAGCCGATTTGAGCAGGCTCTTGGCCTTCTCAACATCGAACGGATAGGGCTTGAGGCTCTCGGAGAAGCCCAGCTCGCCCTGGGGTACGATGGCAGCCGATGCCCGACCGCCCTCGAGGATCTTACTGACGATGGTTTGGCGGTCGATGGCGTAGTTGACGGCCATGCGCGCGTCGACCTTGTCGAAAGGCGGTTGGTCGCACTTGAGGCCAAGGTACAGTTGGTCCCAGGCCACCGCGCGCAAGATGGTCAGCTTGGCGTCGGCCTGGAGCACCTTCACCTGGTCTGGTGGTACGGTGTCGACGATGTCAATCTCGCCAGTCTGCAATCCGGCTACCCGAGTCTGATCCTCCATAATCGGGCGGTAGGTGATCTTCGTCAGCTTGGGCTTGCCCTTCCACCAATCTGGGTTGGCCTCCATAACGAAGCGCTCGTTCTTCTTCCATTCCACGAATTTGAAGGCCCCGGTGCCGATCGGGGTGTCGAAGAAGTTGGTGGGGTTGGCCTGAATCTGCTTAGCCGAATACATCACCGTGGGGGTGATCAGGTTAGAAAGAAGGGTGCCCATCGGCTTGGCAGTGCGGATGATGGCTGTGTAGTCATCAGGAGTGTCGACTTTATCAAGCTGGGCCCACCAGGTAGCGCGGGCGAGCTTCTTGTCCTTCAGCCGCTCAAGGCTAGCCTTGACGCTGGCCGAGGTGAAGGGGTCGCCGTTGTGGAACTTGACGCCCTTCTTGAGCTTGAAAGTCCAGGCTAGGCCGTCGGCCGAAGCCTCCCAAGACTCCGCCAGACCGGGGATGTACTTGCCGCTCGGATCCATCTCGACCAGGGTGTCAAAGATGTGCAAGAAGAGGTCGTAGTTGACCAGGTTGAACTGGTCGTAGGCGTCCATCTTCTGGATCTCTTCCGGTCGGGCGATGACGATCTCGGTCTTGGCCGCGGCGGCGGGCGCCGGGGCGGTAGTGGCAGCAGGGGCAGGAGCGCTCGTGGCAGCGGGGGCCGGGGCGCTAGTAGCTGCCGGCTTCGGGGCCTGGGTCGCCGCCGGGGCGGTGGTCGCGGCCGGCGCAGCTGGCTGGCTGCAGGCCGCCATACCGACGGCCGCCAGGCTCGTCGTACCCAGTTTCAGCAAGTCGCGGCGGGTCAGCTGGCGCTGGCCCAGGTTCGCCAGGGTACCTTCACGCTCGGTGGACATACCTCGCTCCTTCGTTTCAGTATTGCGAGTTATCGATTGTCGCATGAGCAGTCATCGGCAAGGTCGGCGACGGGCGACCGGGATCAGGTGGCCCGGTTGAGGGCCGTCCTCGTCAGCAACTGCAGAATGTCCACGATGTGGCAGTGGATACGGCCGGGTATGTCGTCGCAGTAATAAACCGGACCCATCCCGAAGCCGTCCACGGCTCCGGCGCGCTGGCAGGCCTCGAGCACCCGGCGCTCGGCCTCGGCCTCATGCAGGGTGCGTTCGTTTCCCAGAAGCACACCGAGCATGGCGGCGATGCCGTAGGCGCCCCAGTTCGAAACCTGGGCGACGACCGTGACGTCGGGCGCTTCGGTGGCAGCCACACCTCCTTGGCACGGGCATTGGTAAACCGCGCCCCATTTGTGGTACTGGCGGGTGGCCTCGGCCACCAGGCCCATCCCCGCCTCGTTGCCGGCATCGCCGATGGCGATGGTCAGAATCCCCGCCTCTCGCGCCCTGCCGGGGAGGGCCTCGATGCGCATGTGGCCCTCCATCTGGGCCTGGCCGCCGCCGCGATGGGCCACCCCCTTGGCGTTCAGACCTAGCTTCTCGATGGTGACGATAGCCTTGGGGACGAGAGTGCGCGCGACCTCGTCTGCTCGCGCCTCAGCTCTATCGTCGTCGGGGAAGCTTTGAAGAACGAAGGAAGAAGGCACCTCCCTGGCGACCGAGAGCGGTCGTTCCAACAAGCCGATGGCGTCGAGGCTGGCGCGCACAGGCGCCAGACACTGCTCTTCCGCCAGCACGAGCGGCACGGCGCCGAAGGCGTGGCTGACGGCGTAAGCCGGGGCCGCGGCCCCAGGCGGGCCGTCGTCCTCCCCGGCGGGCATAAAGCCGGGCACCGGAAAACCTGTCGCAATTACTACTATATCGCCTCTGTGCACGCTGTCAACAAGGCGCTCGGCGGCGAGCAAGACCGGCGGGCCACCCTGCTTCTCCCGGGCCGTGGCGGCGAGGGGACGCACGATGCCCCGCAGGCCGGGCCTGCGGATTTCGGTTGTGATCAGGGACTCGATGGCGTCGGCCACCGGAAGATATTGGCTGTCCACTTGCCCATCCTTATGTGAACTTGCCCCGGCCCGCGATGGGCCAAACGACTTCGACCTTGCCATCCCTAATGCCATACAGCTCGTCGTGCAAGCAGACGGTGGTGTCGGAGTAGCCGACCAACCACTCGATCTTGTCGCCCACCTTGGGCGTGGGGCTCGGCTCGGCCATCTCGAAGAGGCCGTACTCCGCCGAGAGCCAGACCTTGGTCGTCTGGCCGCAGCCGAGTGGCAGCGGGTTGCCCATGTTGGCGCTGAGCGCCTTGATGCCGGCGTCGGTGACCACCCGCGTGGGATTGGGGCGGCTGATAACGGTGGCGACCACGGTCAGGGCGTAGTCGTGGTCGACGTGCAGGTCCTCCCGATAATGCTTATCGCACCAGACGCCGCCGCCCGCCTTGACGTCGGTGACCCCTGGCACGAAGGCCGAGTACTGGTAGGTGGCGGTGCCGCCGCAAAGGACCATGGCGACTGGAATGCCGTTTTGCCGGCAAAGATCCGCCGAGCCTGTCAGCAAGCGCACACTTTGGAAGACGGTCTCCCGCCGCTCTTCGGGGGTGGCCTTCTGGGGACCGGCCGTGCCCTCCCAGGTCACCACGCCCAGGAAGTGCAGGCCCTCGCTTTGCTGTACCGCCTGCGCCAGCGCCACAACCGGCGCGCCCGGCTCGACGCCGCAGCGATTGAGGCCCGTGTTGACCTCGACCAGCACGCGTAACTCGACGCCCTGGGCGCGGGCAGCCTGGGCCAGCTCGCGCACGTTCTCGACGCTATCGACTGCCACCGCCACGTCCGTCTGCCGGCGCAGGTTGACCAGACGGGCGACCTTCTGCGGACCGACGATCTGGTTGACGATGACGATGTCCTTGATGCCGGCGGCGGCCAGCACCTCGGCCTCGCTCAACTTGGCACAGCAGACGCCAACCGCTCCGGCGTCGAGCAGCTTGTGGGCGACGGCGGGGATCTTGATGCCCTTGGTGTGGGGCCGCCAGTTGACGCCGGCCTCGCGGAAGGTCGCCGTCAGGCGCCGGATGTTGCCTTCCAGCGCGTCGAGGTCCGCCAGCAGGGCGGGGGTGTCCAGGTCCCACTTGGAGTGGCCGATGGGGGTGAGGGCGCTGGTCATCGTTGCGCTCCGTTCTCCTGGTCGCTGGGGGGAGCGGAACCTCACCTCCAGCCCCTCCCCGAGGACGGGAAGGGAGAGCCGAGTCTCCCGGCCGACCTCTGCTCCAAACGGCTGAGGAGAGACGGGCGACGCCACGCGGTCCGAGGCAAACAGGCTTGCTATCCGAGAACCTGCTAACGATCATTACCGAGCGATGGTCTGCTTGTCAAGGCCTCAGAGCAACCACTACTTGGCGGGACACGCCGGAGGAGGGCGATGGCGGCGCCACCAGTTGACGCCGAGGGCCGGCGCGCCTATGCTGCGCCAAAGGGGCTGGAGGTGGGATATGGCGCTGGTGGACGATATCAAGGATTTCGCGCTGGACCTCGGCTACTGCGCCGTAGGCATTGGCTCGGTGGAGCCGTTCGGCCAGTTCGCCCAGGCCCTGGAGGAGCGGCGAGAGGACTACGCCAAGTTCCCCTACCTCTGGCCTATGGTGGACCCGCGCAACGCGATGCCGGAGGCCAAGTCGCTCGTGGTGGTCGCCTACGATTACCACGCCGCCGGCTTCCCCGCCGAACTGGTGGGCAAGATCGGCCGGGCCTACCAGGCGCGCTGCTATCTGGCGCCCGTGGAGCGGCTGCACGGCGCCCGGACCCAGCTGCTGCGCCAGTTTCTGGAGCGGGCCGGCTGCCGGGTGGGGCCCTGGGTAGGGTCGCGCACCGGCGTGCCGGAACGCCAGGCGGCGGCTCGTGCCGGCGTGGCCCAGTTCGGCCGCAACAACTTCGCCTGCGTGCCGGGGGTCGGCTCGTTCATCGTCGTTCACACCTTCAGCGTCGACGTCGAGCTGCCGCCGGACGAGCCGACGGAGAGCCTGCATTGTCCGCCGAAGTGCCAGCTCTGTCGCCAGGCTTGCCCCACGGGGGCCATCACCGCGGACCAGCGGCTGAACCCGAGGCTGTGCGTGGCCTTCAATACCTTCACCACGCGGGGCGAAGAGACCGGCGTGCCCATCTACGTGCCCCGAGAGATCCGCCCCCAGATGGGCAGCTGGGTGCACGGCTGCGACGTCTGCCAGGAGGTCTGCCCCAAGAACCAGCGCAAGCTGCAGGCGAACCTGCCGGTGGACCCGTTCCTGGCCAGGAAGGCGCGGGAGTTCGACCTGTTCTCGCTGTTGGGGATGACGGACGAGTACTACCGGCGGGTTGTGCAGCCAATGATGTACAACTACCTGCGCGACCAGAGCCTCTTCCGGCGCAACGCGGCGATCGCCCTGGGCAACGGCGGCGATCGGGAGGCGGTGCCGGCCCTGGCCCAGGCGCTGGGCGATCCGGCCGAGGTGGTCCGGGCGCACGCCGCCTGGGCTCTGGGACGGCTGGGCGGGCGGCAGGCGCGCCAGGCGCTGGCCGCGGCCCGGGGGCGCGAGACCGGCCCGGCGGCGGAGGAGATCGAGGCGGCCCTCGCCGTGGTTGGCTAGGGCGGGCTGGAGAGCTCCGTGGCCCGGGCCTGAGGTAGTCCGGGCCGCGGAGTGGCGATCCCTGCTAGCTTCCCACTTCATGTAGGCCGACGAACGTGCCGTGCCAGGTGTGGTACCAGATCTGGCCGGTGAAGGCGTTCACCGAGAGCATGCCGTTCACCTGGCCGTCCCGCAGGGTATGCACGGTGTAGTAACCATAGAACTGGTCGGGCGTCTCCGTGCTGTCCCCTGGCCGGTTCTGGTCTAGCCATTGCTGGGCCAGTTGCCGCGCCTGCTCGGGCGAGACGGACTCGCTGCCGGTCGGTGTGCCCCAGCCAAAGCGGCCGCCCATCGACCAGCCGGCCATCATGCCGTACTTGGTGTTCCACATCATGTTCGGGCCCGGCTCGGGGATGACCGCGCCGCCGTACTTGTTCACCAGGAGTTCGAAAGCGCCCCGACCACTGCTCTCTTCCTTGACGATGGCGTAGAAGTTGTACTGGAATTCCATTACCTCGTCGACCGCCAGCCCCTGATAGCCAGCGTTGGCTACGTAGCTCTTTACCTGGTCGACGGCCTGCGCCAGGGTCAGCGCCTGGCCGCCCGAACTCTGCCCGTACCAGCCGCCCATCATGCCGCCCGGTCCATAGCCGCCCATCATGCCGCCTGGCCCGTAGCCGCCCATCATGCCGCCCGGTCCATAGCCGCCCATCATGCCGCCTGGCCCGTAGCCGCCCATCATGCCCCCCGGCCCATAGCCAAACGTCCCGCCCCCGGGGCCCGACCCGCCCGCGGGGCCCGACTGGGCAAACACCGGGGTGGCGACCAAGGCCACAGCCAGCGCCAGCACCACTGCCAGGCCGGCGAAGATCGCGTTGCGTCGCATCATAGTCTGTCTTCCTCCTTGCGAACGCCGGACTGCCTCCGGCCAACTCAACCGACAACCGCTTCTCGAAACGGACGCGGCCAGTCTCAGGACAGGTCGCGCCTGGCCTGCTCGAACTCGGCCTGGCTGATCTCGCCGCGGGCGTAGCGCCGCTTCAGCAGTTCGAGCGGCGACTCCGGTTCCGTCCCGCCGAAGCCGCCCAGGCCCCGCACGAGGACCCAGACGACGAGGGCGATGAGAAGGACCCAGACGATCATTCCAAATCCCATGCCGAGCCCGCCCAGCAAACCGTAGCCGCCGTAGAAACCCATCATTTGGCTATTCCCCTTCCGCCGACCAGGCCCTGCGAAGAGCGCCCCCGGCCGGCCTTCTTGCTCTGTCGAAAACAAGAATAGCGAGACGAGGTCAAGCCTAGATGGGGGATCGGTTCAAGATTTGATCAAGATGGGGAATTGTCTGTGGCTTCGCGGACTGTCACTGAGAAGAACAAATGGTGGTGTTTGGTAGGGTCGACCGGCGACGCCATGTTTGGAGTGCGCAGGCTTGCCTGCGCTTTGGAAAGCGGCGGCTCGCCGCCGCACTCCACATTGGCTTTGCCCGCGCCGCAGAGGGGGCCACCCTCCACGGCCGTTCAGCAAATGCCCATTCTCGTAAGAATTCCTCTACACCTATGGCCTGTCGGCACTGGGCAAGGTGAAGGTGAAGGTGGAGCCCTGGCCGGCGCCGGGGCTCTCCGCCCTGATCGTGCCGCCCTGAGCTTCGACCAGGTGGCGAGTGATCGTGAGGCCGATGCCGCTGCCGCCCCGGGCGCGCGAGCGCGAGGCGTCGACGCGATAGAAGCGCTCGAAGAGGTGGGGCAAGTGCTCGGGGGCGATGCCGATGCCCGTGTCGGCCACGGCAAACTCGACCTGGTGGGGGAGGGCGCGGACTCGCACCGTCGCTTCGCCGCCGGCAGGAGTGTAGCGCAACGCGTTGCCCAGCAGATTGGTCAACACCTGCACGGCCCGGTCCTTGTCGGCCAGAACCGCCGGCAGCCCCGCCGGCACCACCAGCGCCAGAGCCAGCCCCTTCTCCACGAACTGAGGACTCAAGCGCGCCGTTGCCACCTCCACCAGCTTCTGGGGCGCCACCGGCCGGGGGTGAAGCGGGATCTGGCGGGCCTCGGCCCGCGATAGCTCCTGGAGGTCGTCGACGAGGCGACGCAGTCGCCGAGTCTCGCCGTGCAGGAGGGCGAAAGTAGCGGCCGAGGGCTCCACCACGCCGTCGAGCAACCCCTCCGCGTAGCCCTCCAGGGTGGTAAGCGGGGTGCGCAGCTCGTGGGCGACGTCGCCGATCAGGGCCAGGCGACGCCGCTCGTCCTCCTCCAGCGAGGCCGCCATTTGATTGAAGCTGTCGCGCAAATCCGCCAACTCGTCGCTGCCGCCGGCCGGCACGCGTTCGGCGTAGTGGCCGGCGGCGATGCGGTGGCTGGCCACGGCCATGCGGCGCACGGGCTGCACGATGCGCCGGGTGAAGAAGAAGCTGGCCAGCGCCGCCGCCACCAGCCCGGCGAGCGAGGCCAGCAGCAGCGAGGACGTCACCGCCTCGCGGAAGGTCACGGTGACGCTCTCCGTCATGGCGCGCGTCATACTAGCACCCATCATGCCCATGCCGTCGCCCATCATGCCGAACATTGAGCGGTTGAAGATGGTGGGCGCCAGGTAGCTCACCGCCAGGAAGAGGGTGAGCACGCCTACCGCCACTACCAGGATGTAGGAGAGAAACAGCTTGCTGCCGATGCCGCCCCCTAGTCCCCGCGCCATTGGGGCTCCAGGGACGCTAGGTTCGAGTCGCGCCTCTGTCTCGACCTGCTTGTCGATCACCGGGCCTCTCCCTCCGGCTCGAAGCGGTAGCCGGCGCCGCGCACGGTGACGAGCAGGCGGGGCCGGGCCGGGTCGTCCTCTATCTTCTTGCGCAGCGAGGCCACGTGGACATCGACTACGTGGTCGTCGCCGTAGAAGTCGTAGCCCCAGACCTTTTCGAGGAGCTGCTCGCGGGTGAAGACCCTGCCCGGCGAGCCGGCGAGGGCGGTCAGCAGCCTGTACTCCAGGGGCGTCAGGGCAACCTCCGCGCCGCCTTTCAGCACGCGATGGCCGGCCAGATCGAGCGTCAGGTCGCCGAAGGAGAGCGGTCGCGGCTCCTCTACGTCGGCGCCGGCCGTCGCGCCGCGCGGGCGGCGCAGCATGGCCTTGACGCGCGCCACCAGCTCGCGCGGCGAGAAAGGCTTGGTGAGGTAGTCGTCGGCGCCCACGGACAAGCCCACGATCTTGTCGATCTCCGCGGCGCGAGCCGTGAGCATGATGACGTAGGCGTTGGAGAAGAGGCGTACTTGCCGGCAGACTTCGACGCCGTCCAGACCCGGCAGCATCACGTCGAGGACGATGACGTCGGGGCGCTCGCGCTGGACCAGGTCCAGGCCGGCCTGGCCGTCCTGGGCGGTGAGGACGGCGAAGCCCTCGCGTTCGAGATAGCCGCGCACGAGGCCCAGTAGGCTCGCCTCGTCGTCGACCACCAGCACCTTCGTCGCCACTACGCCGATCCTTCGCGGTAGAACTCTCTGGGGGATTGTACCCCAGATGGCCTGAGCGCGCTCGGGGGCTATTGTAACGCGCCGCGGTCGCCGGGCCAAGGCGGGGCCTCAGGGGTCACGGTTACGGCAGGGTGGAGCGGCCTCAGGTAGGCGAGCCTAGTGGAAGGCAAGGAGCTGGCCCGGGTGGAATGGGGATTAGCACGCCCGCGCCCGACGGAGGTACGGGGGCGGTGAGCCGCCCTACCACGAACCGAACGGTGGTTACTTGTAGTAGCGCAGTCACGTGCCCCCACGGTTAGGGGGTTGCCGCGGCCGTACCTCTGGCATGCTCAGCCTGCTCGTAGTGAGCGCTTTAGCGCTTCGTCTGGTCCCCAAAGGGGAAGGAGAAAGCGCTGAAGCGCTCACTACAAACGCCGAAGGTGGCGTTCCCGAGGCAAGCAGTCGGTAGATTGGGCGACTGGCCGCGGCTCGTGTGCCGACGGTCGGGGACAGAGCACGCCATCTCTTGGTTCCTAGTAGTCCTCCAAGACCCGGGAGATGATGGCGAGGCTCTTTTCCAGGGCCTCGACGGGGGCGTCCTCGGTGATGCCGATGGCCAGGCCGCGCTTGCCGCCCCAATCGGCCAGCAGCTGGCGGGTGTGGGCCTCTATCTCCGCCGGCGGGGCGATGTGCATGTTGCTGGTGAAGTTGATCCAGAGGGCCTTGCCCGGCCAGAGCTCGCGCGCCTCGGCCAGGGAGACGTTGCCCATCGGCGGCGGGGTGAGGGCCTCGATGACGTCGACGTCGGCCGCCGCGATCTCGTCCTTGAGCGCCGCCAGCCGGCCATCCATGTGCGAGCCGATCAGCTTGCCGCTGCCGGCGAGGGCCGCGCGTACCCGCTGGTAGACCGGCGCGATGTAGTCGCGGAAGCGCTCGCGACTGACCACGTCGCCGCTGATGTTGTCGCCCATCAGCACCATCTCCACCGGGGCCCCGGCCGCCAGGGCGAACAGCTCCTCGTAGCGCCGGCGCATGGTGTGGTAGAGCGAGTCGAAGAGGTCGCGGCGGGTATGGAAGTCAAGGGCGAAGCGCTCCATGCCCATCAGGAAGTAGAGCATCTCCTGCAGGGGCGTCTTGGCGATGCGCGCGTAGACCAGGCCGTCGCCGCCGATGCGCCGCCGCGCCTCGCGGATGTAGTCGTAGTTATCCGCGAAGACGGCGTCCTGGAAGTAGTACTCCAGCACCCGGTAGTCGTCGGGTTCCTTGATGAAGTGCTCGACGATCCAGTTGGAGGTGGCGTAGGCGCCCTCGGGGCGCAGCGTCTCCCAGACCTCGCCGACGGGGGTGACGATGGTGCGCCGGACGCGCCGCTCGCCGTCCTGCCAGTACTCGCGGCTGAGGATCTCGACGTCGCGGTGACGCTCCACGTGGGCGGGCGGGCGCAGCACCAGGCCGACGCCGAGGTTGCGCGCCAGGCGCTCGCCCTGGCCCCGGGGCAGGGTGCTGGCGAAGGCGGTGAGGGGCACGCGGTCGGGCTCGCCCCAGGTGATGGCGGTGAGGATGCGTTCCCTTATGTCCACGTCCGGCCTCCTGGGCTCTCGATTGACCGGGCGATTATAGCACCCTCGCCCCAGCATAAGCCCCCCGGCGGGCGACCGCCGGCGGGCTGATTGCCAGGGCAATTGCCGTTGACACTCATTGAGGGCGGGGGTACACTCGCCCGGTGAACGACCGCGCTTGCACGCGCGCCCAGCGCCGAGGGCTGCTGGCGAACATACTGGCGCAAGCCGTCTCTGCCACCTCCACCTACGCGCTCGCGCCGCTCGCCGCACTCGTCCAGTCCGACTTTGGTTTAACGCGGGCCGAACTGGGGCTGATGCTGAGCATGGGCGCTGTCGGGAGTACGCTCATCGCCTTGCCGGGTGGCTGGCTGACCGACTTGCTGGGCGTGCGCCGCGTCGTCTTCGCCGGAATGCTGCTGGGCGGGCTCGGCTTCTGCGCCCTGAGCCTCACCGGATCGCTGCCGCTCTCTTTGCTCCTGCTGTTGGTCGCCGGCATGGGCGGGGGAGTCCTCCCCGCGGCCACCACCAAAGCGATCATGCTCTGGTTCACCACCCGCGTGCGCGGCACGGCGATGGGCATCAAGCAGACCGGCTTCCCTCTGGGCGGGGCGCTCGCGGCGGGCTTGCTGCCGAGCGCGGCCCTGGCGCTGGGCGGCTGGCGGCCGGCCATGGTGGGGGTGGGCCTGGTAGCCGTGGGCGCCGGCGCGCTTTACCTGTGGCTGTATGCCGACCATCCCGCGGACGCGTCGGCGGGCTTGCCGAGGCCGGCCGGCCTAGCGACGATGCGCTCCGTCTTGGTCGAGCCACGCCTGCTGGCGCTGGCGATGTTCGGCCTCTGCTACGCCTGCTGCGCGTCCACGTTGACGGGCTACCTTTCGCTCTACCTGCAGGAAACACTGGGGATAGGGATAGTATTGGCCGGGGTCTTTCTGATGGGCTGCCAGGTGAGCGGGGCCACGACACGGCTGGCCTTCGGGTTCATCAGCGACCGCTACTTCGGCGGCAGGCGCGCGCCCGTGTTGCTGGCGGTCACGGTGGCCCACGGCGTGCTGGCGCTCGGCTTTGGCTGGTTGCCGGCCGTAGGACCCTGGGCGCAGATGGCCCTGGTAGTGGCGTTCGGGGCGACGGCAAGTGGCTGGAGCAGCCTCTACCACGTCTTCGTGGGCGAAACGGCCGGGCGCAGGCAGGCGGCCACGGCGATTGGGCTCTGCTTGATGGCCATGTCGGGAGGCGTGGTGGTCGGACCGCCCTTGTTCGGCTACATCGTGGACGTCACTCGCTCCTACCAGCTGGCGTGGGCGACGCATGCGGTGCTGGCGGTTGTGGAGGTGGCTCTGCTCTTGTGGGTGAACCGTCGGTCGGCCCGGCCGTCGGCAGCGGTTGCCTAACGCCCAGTTCCTCTTCCCTGAAACGCAAGGGCCTCCGGGCAAGGGTGGGCCGTGTTACTAATGGGCGCGCCGGCCAGTCTTACCCTGGCCGGCCACGCGTTGGGAGTGCGCCAACACTCGCCTGGGCACTTGTCTACTATGATCTGATCTTCCTGGCAGCCGGGAACAGTCAGCAAGCGGTCACTCGCGTTGACAACCGGGTCCGGTCCAACGTACAATTACCGAATATGCGCTATCGCTCAGACTTTCTGGCGAGTGATAACGAGCGCGGGGGGTTGGCGCACCGGTCAAGAGCCGGCGGCGGGTCGGGTCTGGCGCTGGACCACGTAGCCGCCAGAACGCTCGGGCGGGCTTGCCCCCGTGGGTGCGGTATACTCGTCAGCTCTCCGAGCACATGGCTCGCGCGGAGATAAACGGGAGGGTTCAGCGTGAGAAAGGTCAGTCGTCGTCAGTTCCTGATGGGTGTGGCCGCTATCGGGGCGGTGCCTTTGCTTGCGGCGTGCCAGCAGCCCGCAGCGCCCGCGCCCACTAGCGCCCCTGGGGCCACTAGCGCCCCTGGGGCCACTAGCGCGCCCAAGCCCGCCGGCACCACGGCTCCGGCTGCTACTTCTGCGCCAAAGGTTTCGACCGGGCAGACGGTAAGAATCATGGGTGGAACATCAGTGTACGATATGGCACTAAGCGGTACGCTCAACAAGGAGTTCACTGCCCAAACTGGGATCAACGTCCAAATGGAGACGCTCACCGACCCGATTCTCCTGCAGAGGTCGGAACTGGAGCTGTCGTCGGGCGGGAGCAGTTATGACGTTATCCGCATGTTTTTCATAAAGACAGGTCACTTTATCGGCGCCGGGTGGTGCAGCCCGCTGGACGCATACATCGCGAGGGACGCGAAAGAGGTTGATGTTTCCGACTTCCCGACGTATGCTTTCCAAGTCGGCCAGGCGAACGGTCATACCTATTCTCTGCCTTGGGGCGCCGACGTGCAGCTGCTCGCTTATCGCAAGGACGTACTCGACAAGTTCGGGGTGACCAACGCGCCGAATACCTTCGACGATCTGAAATCTGTCTGCGCGAAGATTAACACCAAGGAGCTGGCGGCCATTGTCATGCGGGGCGCACCGCAAGCCTCAGCCGCAGCCTGGATTTACCCGGCGTTCCTACAGGCCTATGGCGGCAATGTGTTCGCGGACCCCCCGACGGACCTGACACCTACGCTTAATACCCAGAGCGCGATCGATTCGGCCGTTATGTTCACCACGCTCTTGCGGGACTACAGCGTGCCGGGCGTCGGCAATTTCATCTACGACGATATCGTGACGGCGATGTCGCAGGGCAAGGCAGCGATGAACATCGACGGCACGTTCGCGCTGGGTGCCATGATGGATCCGACGAAGAACCCTCAGGCGGCCAACATGTGGTTCGCAGAGGTTCCCAAGGGGCCGCAGGCGCGCCGACCACAGATGGCCGTGCATGGATGGCTCATCCCGGTCGGAGCTAAGAATAAGGACTTGAGTTGGGAGTGGATCAAGTGGGCCGTGAGCAAGTCTGTCATCAAGGAGGTGGCGCTTGACTTCCCCTACCCACCGGTGGTACGTCAGTCAGTACTGCTTGATGCGGACTATCTCAAGAAGTACAACTGGGCCGGTGGCAAGTTCGGCCAGTTGGTCTTGGACAGCATACCGCTGACAAGGATCGCCTACCGCTACGTCAGCGAGTTCTTACCGGTCGGAGACCGCCTTGGCGTGGCGCTGTCTCAGATCCTCTCCAACCAAATGAAACCCAAGGACGCCTTGGATGCCGCGCAGAAAGATGCAGTCGACATTCTGACACGCGCCGGCGTGAAGGTACACAGTTAAGAGCTGCGGAGAGACAAGCATTACGAGCCACGATCAGGTCCGCGGAGCCAGAGGCATCACACTTGGGGCGGAACGCCACCTAGGCTGGGCCAGAACACGCCGGCGATGGTTCGGGGTCTTCCTGGTGCCGGCGTTGCTTATCCTGTTCGTGGTGACTATTGCGCCTTCTCTGTTCCTTGTTGCGACCAGCCTCACGCCGCTGGACCTGTCCAGGCCCGCCACGTGGTGGGACTTCCGTGACCCACTCGTCAACTATCGGTCGCTGCTGAGAGACGATCTTTTCGCCAGCTCGGTCTGGGTGCAGGTGTACCTCTCGGTGGCGACCGTTGGCTTCCAGCTCCTAGCCGGCCTGGTGATCGCTGTCATCCTCAACAGGCGAACGCGGTTCTTGGAAGCGGTTCGTGCTATTTTCGTCATCCCGATGGTGCTGCCGCCAGTAGTGGTGGCGATCATATGGAAAGTCCTTTTTACGCCAGATGTCAGTGTGATCAACTGGGCGCTAGGTCTCGTGCACCTACCTCAGCCAAGCTGGCTGACCGATCCTCATCTCGCGCTGTGGACGATCATCATTGCCGACGTCTGGGAGTGGTTCCCGTTCACGATGCTGATGATCCTCGCCGCCTTGCAGATGATGCCGGACGAACCGCTGGAGGCCGCCCGGATCGATGGCGCCGGTGCCTGGCAGACGTTCTTCTACGTTGTCCTGCCGTTGCTGCGTCCGGTGATTGTGCTCGCAGCGCTCTTTCGCCTCATTGAGAGCGTCAAAGCCTTCCCACTCATCTTCATCATGACGTCTGGCGGCCCAGGAGTGACAACGCAACCAACAAATTACTATGCGTATCTCCAGGGGTTCTCCTACAATTTCATTGGTTACTCAAGCGCGATCTCCGTGATAGTGCTCGCTTTCTCTTTCCTGTTGAGCTGGCTGATCATTCGAATGGCCGGAACGAGGATGCAACTTGACTAGCCCAAGTACACGTCCACGGCCGCGACGCCGCGGGCGATGGCTCGATCTATTGCTGATTGCCGTGATATTGCTGCTGGTGGGAATCGCGATGTTCCCGTTTCTGTGGATCGTGCAGATGTCGCTCAAGACGCAGCTGGAGGCATTCACGATGCCGCCCAAGCTCATCTTTCTACCCACCTTCGAAAACTACGTGAGCCTCTTGCAGGACAACTCGTTCCTGCACACGTTCGCCAACAGCACCCTCGCGAGCACGATCACAGTCGTGTTGTCTATGGTGATAGGAGTTCCCGCCGCTTACGTGTTGTCGCGATCGCAGACCAAAGCGGACTCCTCTATTGCGTTGTGGGTATTGACAACACGGATGGCCCCACCAATCGCCTTTGCCATCCCGTTCTTCTTGATCTTCCAGAAAATCGGACTGATCGATACGATTCAAGGTCTGGTCCTTGTCTATCTAACGTTCAACTTGTCCCTGGTCATGTGGATGATGCGGACTTTCTTCGACGGATTGCCGCTGTCACTGGAGGAAGCAGCGTGGATCGACGGTGCAAACATTCCGCAAACCTTTCTGCGGATTGCCCTTCCCCTGTCTGTTCCCGGCCTGGCGACCACCGCGATCTTCTGCTTCCTTCTCGCCTGGAACGATTTCTTTTTCGCGCTGATTCTAACCCGAAGCGCGACGATGACCGCCCCCGTGGGCATCGTAAACTTCATGAACTACGAAGGATGGGCTTGGGGCAAGATCACAGCGGGGAGCGTTCTCATCATGCTCCCGGTGGTTGCGTTTTCGCTGCTCGTCCGCAAATACCTGATCCGCGGTTTAACGGCCGGCGCGATCAAAGGCTAGTAGCCGGTTGCCCCGCTAGAGCGCCGTCGCCGGAGGCGCTCGCCTCCGGGCTTGCTTGGGACTGCTCCAGACCCAACGCCCGAGTCGCCTGCGAAATGTCAAGTCGTCGCGGTTTCGGATTGCGTTGCCGCTGAGTGGAGTAGGCAAGAGGATGACGGCTAGAACGTCAGAGATGGAATCGCCGCTGCCCGATTCGCCGTTCCAGCCAGGAACGAGACTAGCCAGTAGAACCTACTCGTTAGAGCAGGCGCTCAAAGACATGCCGCTGCCGCCCCGCGACTGCACCGGTGGTTGGCGGGAGCGTCAAAGTGGGCAGCAGCACGGTTGGTGCCGGTGCTGTTATACCATCTCGTTTGCCCCGTAAGGTTCTCTGACGGCGAAGCCTCGCCCATCGAGACTTCCGATTGGTGGATAGGTCAGTCCACCGGACGAACTCCAGCGTGGGTCTAGACGCACCGTGCACCGCAAAGCCAACGGTGGGACTCACGGGCTACGTGTGCCGCAGGTCGGCATCGCTGCTAGGCGTCAATCTCCCTCCGCGTGCTGCCCGTGCACAGGAGCGAAGGCTAGCACTTCGCCGCGGCCTGCCCTTGAAAGACGAAACCGGCCCCCTCTCGGTAGGGACCGGCTTCGCCTAGGAGTGACCCAGAGTGGCTCCCTACCAGGTGGACCGTCAGGCGGTCGGCGTCCTGTTGCGGCGCTTCACGGGTCGGGTTAGTCCCAGAAAGTACTTCAGTGGGTCTCAGGTAGCACTATTGTCCTGCTCTCCAACGTGTGCTATCCTTAACTGGTCAAGGTCAAACCAGGCAACAAGGCTAGCGACCAGAATTCCTCAGCCCGGCGTCGGTGCAGGCAGCGTGCGTTGTCCGGCCGGCCGTCCTTGGTGAGACGAGCATTCAGGCCCGGGATGTGCCGTAATCAAGGAGGACGCAGCCTGTCTGACGTTCCACTGGGTCAGCTTGGACAGGCGAGTCGGCCTGCAGTTGCTCGGAGGGTGGGCATAGGCATGCAAACAAGGTTCAATTGGAAGAAGGCGACGGAAGTCCTGCTGTACATCGCAAAGCAGGTCCCGAACATGTACACGGCTTTGAAGGTACTCTACTTCGCCGATAAGGAGCACCTGTCCCGATATGGGCGCCTGATCTGTGGCGAGAGCTATGTGGCGATGAAGGCGGGCCCTGTCCCAAGCGGCACGTACGATCTCGTCAAGTTCTGTCGTGGGGACGGAATGTGCAGTCGAGAGGCCCGTGAAACCGTTAGTCTGGCTCTTGAAGTGGACGGATACAACTTGAGGTCGTTGCGGCCAGCAAACGAGGACTTGCTTAGTGAGTCAGACATGGAATGCCTTGACTTCGCAATCAATAAGTATGGGAGGCTTACTTATAAGCGACTAGTGGAGCTGAGCCACAAGGAGCCTGCATACCAGCATTCCGACGTGAACGACTTCATTCCTCTCGAAGGCATTATCGACAGCCTGCCTAACAGCGAAGAACTGAAAGACCACCTCCGGGCAAGCTGAGCCGATGCCGGTACTCGGTAACGGCTTCCCAGCGCAAGCTAAGCGCCAGCATATACAAGCAACGAGTACCTCGACTATCAAAACATAGAGTCACAGCTAATGGCCGACATGAGCAGAATCAAGTCGGACCTCACCGCAGCAACGAAGCAAGAGGTCAGGGCAGCCGTACAGGGCGCGAGAACCATATCGCTTGTGCACAAGCGGTTGATACTTGGCAGCCTGTGATTTGGTAGGCGAGCTGGGCTGTCTGGCCGTACGCCCTCCACGGGGGTTCACTTGCTGCTATGCCCCAATGACCCGGCTAATGGTAGCAGCGCTTTGTCGTCCGAGTGCTTCACAGCGCAAGCATAGGTGCTCATCGTTACCGCCGGGCTGGGAGCGCCCCGGACGGGCAGACACCGCCGTTATGGGCATGCATTGGCCTAGGGACGAGAAGGATGCTGGCGTGCGTATGGCGCACCCCAGGCGGTCGCACGTTGTCAACTTGTTGTCAGGCCTGCTTAGGGAACGAGAAAAGCCCGATTGCTCGGGCTATTCTCGCCGGCCAGCCGCCGGGGGGCGATATGTAAACGGTCTGGGGCCGGGCAGGGCCTGGTAGTCCTCCACTGCCCGGGCGACGGCGGCGAGCGTTCTCTGGAACGCTCGCTCTCACAGCTTGCGCGTGATATGATAGCCATCAAGTAACCGACTGCCACTTGCCTTACCGAATGCCCCGTCCGCGAGGAGGCGTCAATGCAGCCGCTGGAAACCTACCTCGACGAGATGCGCCTGATCCACTCCTCGGGTGCCAACACGCCGGAAACGTCCTATTACCCGACTCTTGCCAATCTGCTGAACGAGGTCGGCAAGACACTGAAGCCACGTGTGCGCTGCATCATGGGCTTGCGCGACCAGGGCGCCGGCTTGCCGGACGGCGGTCTCTTCACGCCGGAGCAGTTTCCGCGCTCGGGCCTACCACCGGCGAACACTATACCTACCAGGGGCGCCATCGAGGTCAAACCCGCCGCCGACAACTCCTGGCAGACGGCCGCGGGCGCTCAGGTGACGCGCTACGGTCAGCGCTACGGGCACGTGTTGGTGACCAACTACCGCGACTTCCTGCTGGTGGGGCCGAATGCCGGCGGGCAAACGGCCGTGCTGGAGCGCTACCATCTGGCGACCGACGAGGCAGCCTTCTGGGCGGCCGCGGTCCACCCCCGCCGACTGGCCCAAGAGCAGGGCGAGCGCTTCCTGGAGTTTCTGAAGCGCGTCATGCTCTATGCCGCACCCATCAGCAAGCCGCAGGACTTGGCCGGCTTCCTGGCCTCCTACGCGCGCGACGCCCGCTTGCGCCTGGAGATGGCGCCGCTGCCGGCCCTGGCGAGCGTGCGCCAGGCGCTCGAACAGGGCCTGGGACTGAAGTTCGAGGGCGACAAGGGCGAGCACTTCTTCCGCTCCACGCTGGTGCAGACGCTGTTCTACGGCCTCTTCGCCGCCTGGGTGCTCTGGGCGGAGCGGTTAGCGCCGGCTGACCAGCGCCTGTTTGATCGGGACTCGGCGGCGCGCAACCTGAGGGTGCCCATCCTCAGACGCCTCTTCTACGAGCTGGCGGAGCCGGGCCAGATGGAGGAACTGCGCCTGGACGAGGTCCTGGACTGGGCCACGGCGGCCCTCAACCGGGTGGACCGGGCGGCCTTCTTCGCCAGCTTCCAGCAGGGGCAGGCGGTGCAGTATTTCTACGAGCCCTTCCTCGCCGCCTACGACCCGGAGCTGCGCAAGGAGCTGGGCGTGTGGTATACGCCGCCGGAGATCGTGCAGTACATGGTGGCGCGCGTAGACACGGTGCTGCGCCAGGAGCTGGGCCTGGCCGATGGGCTGGCGGATAGCAGCGTCTACGTGCTGGACCCCTGCTGCGGCACCGGCGCCTATCTGGTGGAGGCGCTGCGGCGGATCGAGGCTACGCTGGCGGCGAGGGGCCCGGACGCGCTGGCGGGGGCCGACTTGAAGAAGGCGGCCAGGGAGCGGGTCTTTGGCTTCGAGATTCTGCCCGCGCCGTTTGCCATCGCTCACCTGCAGGTGGGGCTCTTTCTCCAGCAGCGCGGCGCGCCGCTGGCCGCCGGCGAGCGGGCGGGCGTCTACCTGACCAATTCGCTGACCGGCTGGGAGCCGCCCCAGGGGCCGAAACAGCGCCTGCTGTTCCCGGAATTGGAGGCGGAGCGCGACGCGGCGGGCGAGGTGAAGCAGAGCAAGCCGATTCTGGTAGTGCTCGGCAACCCGCCTTACAACGGCTTCGCGGGGGTCGCCGTGGGCGAGGAGCGCGAGCTATCGGCGGTGTATCGCCAGACCAACAGGGCACCAGCACCCCAGGGCCAGGGGCTGAACGACCTTTATGTGCGCTTCTTCCGCGTGGCCGAGCGACGCATAGTGGACGCGACCGGCCGGGGCGTGGTCTGCTTCATCTCCAACTACTCCTGGCTGGATGGGTTGTCGTTCACCGGGATGCGGGAGCGCTGGCTGGGGGAGTTCAACCGTATTTGGATAGACAGTCTCAACGGCGACAAGTACCGCACGGGTAAGCTGACCCCGACCGGCGAGCCAGACCCGAGCGTGTTTTCGACGCCCCTCAACCCCGAGGGCATTCAAGTGGGCACGGCCGTCTCCCTCTTGGTCCGCCGGGTGGCTCTCGATGAGCCTAGCGAGCTGCGCTTCCGCAACTTGTGGGGCAAAGACAAGCTTGCCCAGTTGGCTCAGCACGCCGGCCGCGACGGCGGGACGCTCTACCAGTTGGTCAATCCGGCGAGCGAGCTGGGTCTGGCCTTCGTGCCGGCACAGATTGACCCCCGCTACCACGCCTGGCCCAGCCTGCCGGCCTTGCTGCCGGTGTCGTACCCGGGGGTGAAGACGAGCCGCGACGACGTGGTGGTAGACATCGACCGCGAGCGGCTGGTGGCTCGGATGCGCCGGTATTTCGACCCCCAGGTAAGCCACGAGGAAATGCGCCGCCTGGCGCCGGGGGCGATGGAGAGCACGGCGCGCTTCGACGCCGTGGCGACTCGCGATTACCTGTGCCGGCGCGGGTTTCTGCCGGACAATATTGTGCGTTACTGCTATCGGCCGTTCGACGTGCGCTGGTTGTACTGGGAGTCGGAGACGAAGCTGTTGGATGAGAAACGGTCTGATTACTTCCGGCAGGTCAAGACTGTGGAGAACTTGTGGCTGAGCGCGGGCTAGCGCAACCGCAAGGACGAATTCTACCAGCCCCAGTTCACGCGCCACCTTTCCGACCACCACATCGTGGAGTCTAACTCCAGCCTGTTCCCTCTCTGGAACAGTCCGGCCCAGAGTCAGACTCCTTTGTTCGCCGACGATTGCCAAGCACGCCGGGCCAACCTCAGTGCGTCTGCCGAGTCGTTGCTATCAGCACTGCGCGCCAATCCCGTCGACCTGTTTCACCACGTCTTGGCCATACTTCATTCGCCACAATACGCGGCGAAGAATGGAGCCGCCCTGCGCCAGGACTGGCCGCGCGTGCCATTGCCGGCCCAGAGGGACGACCTGCTGGCCTCGGCGGCGCTGGGGAAGCAGTTGGCGGCCTTGTTGGACACGGAGACGGCCGTGGCCGGGGTAACGATGGGCAGCCCGCGTTCGGAACTGCAAACGCTAGGCCCCATCGCTCGGGCGGGGGGCGGCAGCCTCAATCCGGCGGCGGGGGAGCTGGCGCTGACCGCGAATTGGGGGTACGCCGGCCAGGGCGGGGTGACGATGCCGGGCGCGGGCAGACTGAGCGAGAGGGCCTACGACGCGGCGGAGCTGGCAGCCATCGAGGCGGGCGCCAAGGGCGCGGGCCTCTCCCTGGCCGAGGTTCTGGCCCTGCTGGGAGAGAGGACCTACGACGTTTACCTAAACGACGTGGCATACTGGCGCAACGTGCCGGTCAACGTCTGGCGGTACACCATCGGCGGCTATCAGGTGGTCAAGAAGTGGCTCAGCTACCGGGGGCGGCAGCTGCTGGGGCGCGACCTGAAGGTGGAGGAGGCGCGCGAGGTGGCACAGATGGTGCGGCGGATAGCGGCCATTCTGCTGCTGCAGCCCCAGCTGGACGAGAACTACCGGCGGTCGCGGGACGACGCCTACCCCTGGCCGGGCAAGTGAAGCCCGGCGGGATGGAGCGAGGGGAGGGCCACGGCAATCCGTCAGGGAATCTATCAGAAGTTGGTAGAGACTGCCAGAAACCAGAGTCTGGTCAACTATGGGGAGATAGCCCCACTGGCGGGGCTCGATCTGGACAGCCAGGAAGACCGCAATACGCTCGGCAGACTGCTGGGCGAAATCTCCACGTTTGAGCACAGCCAGCGGCGGCCGATGCTCTCGGCCGTTGTGGTCTACCTGGACGCCAACGCCCCGGGACCGGGCTTCTACAAACTGGCCAGGGAGTTGGGGTTGCTGGCCGGCCACGATCCGGTGAGCGAGCTAGAGTTCTACATCCGTGAGCTGAGGAGCGTATACGCCACCTGGCGAACCTGACCCGGGTCCGTTGAGACATTGAGAGGATGGCCCGGATGCCTGCGGGCCGCGCCCAGTGACGGGCGCCGCTACCAGAGTTGGGACGAACGGATCGGCTACTAGACATCTGAGTAGCCAAGGCGCAGATACCGCGTGTACGGCAGCGCGCCCCACCACTGGCTACTCTCCGCCCTCGGTGCCTCGGTGGTTAGGTCGGTATTTCTGCCTGGGAATGAAGCGGCCACCAGCAACAGCGGCCAGAGCTGCCAGAGCCCCCACCAGAGGTCGCCGTGCACCAGGCCCAGGTTCTGGGCCAGGAAGAGCACCCCGAAACCGATCAGGATCGTTGGCCAGACTATGGAGTAGCGGCGCGGGCGGGCACGGGCTGAATCAGCCAGCTGGACGGACTTGGCCCTGGACGAAGGGCGGGACGCGAACCTGGCCAGATGGCGGGCCGGCGGGCTAGCGGGTGGCAGATAGGGCACGGTGGAGCAGGACATATGGAGTGCGGCGGCCGCGGCCGCCGCTTTGAGTCCGGCAGAATCATGCTACGGCGGTACAAGTCGCGCCGCCCCTGGCGTCGAACGATCCTCGACTCCCTACAAGGTAGGACGAGAGCCAAAGCGGTGCCCGCGGGCACCGCACTCCAAATCGGCACGTTCCCAGAACGTGTCACACACCTGATGGCGCCCGCGGCATTGCCTCCTCTGCTTGCCTCTGCTAGAATAGGGGCGACAAGCGAATATTGACCCGGGAGCTTGGGCAAGCCAGGCTGAGAGGGTGGCCACCGCCACCGACCGGAGGAACCCGATCTGGATAATGCCAGCGTGGGGAGACTTCTTTCTGGCCCCGCTGGATTTGCCCGGCGGGGCCATTCGATTGTCAGAAAACTCGCCCAAGGAGAGCGCGAATGGCTGTTGGCAAGATCTCGGACCGATTCTTCTCCGAGCGCGTCAGACCGCACTTGGGGGCGCGCCGGAATGACGTCATCGTGGGGCCGCACCTGGGCACGGATGCCGCCGTCATCGACCAGGGGAACGGCCGCGTGATGGTGGTGGCCGAGGACCCGATCTTCCTCGTGCCGGGCGTCACCATCGACGACTTCGGCTGGTACACGGTGCACATCGGCGCCAGCGACGTGGCGGTCACCGGCGTAGTCCCCTCGCACATGACCTACTCCTTGCTCCTGCCCCCGGACACGGGCGAAGAAACCATCGCCGAGATCGTGCGGGCGGTGAGCGATACTGCCAAAGAACTCGGCATCGCCATCGTCGGCGGACACACCGGCTACGCCCCGGTTGTAGTCGCGCCCACCATCGGCGGCATCACGGTCTTCGGTTGGGGCGATCGCTACGCGAGTCCGGCCGGCGCGCGCGAGGGAGACGACCTATTGATCACCAAGGGTCCGGCGATCGAGGCGGCGGGGATTCTCGCCCGCCAGTACCGAGAGGAGCTGCTGGCTGGCGGCGTTGCGCCCCACCTCGTCGCGCGCGCCGCGGCGCACATCCGCTCGATGAGCGTCGTCCAGGACGCGCTCACCGCCTTTGCCGCGGGTGAGGTGCATGCGATGCACGACGCCACCGAGGGCGGGCTGGTGCGCGGCAGCTATGAGATGGCCGAGTCGGCAGCAATAGGTCTGCGGGTCGAGCGCGACGCTATCGTAGTGCCCGAGGAGATCGCCGCCGTGTGCTCGTTCCTAAACATCGATCCACTCCATTCGATCAGCGAGGGCACGCTGGTGGCGGCCGTGCAACCCGATTCGACCGCGGCGGTGCTCGGCCGACTCCACGAGGCGGGGATACCCGCCTGGAAGATCGGCCGGTTTACGGCTCGCTCGGCAGGGATCAAGTTCACGGATGGCGAGGAGATCCGCCCGGCCGCCGAAGATCCCTTCTGGAACGTCTTCTTCGCCAAACTGGCGGCACAGGGTTGAGCCTCTCTGGAGACGCAGGCCCGCATGGCGGGCGAATCAGAATGCGAGGTGTAAGCAATCGTGGTACAGGCAAAGCCGCAAATAAGAGGTCTTTACGTGATCACGGACGAGGCGGTGTGGGGCAAGCGGCACGTGGACATCGCGGCCGCGGCGCTGCGGGGAGGGGCGCGAGTCATTCAGCTGCGGGACAAGACGAAACACGACGCCGAGCTGCTGCCCATCGCCAGGGACATCTTGGCGCTCTGCCGCCAACACGGCGCCGTCTTCATCGTCGACGACCGGGCCGACCTTGCCGTGGCCTGTGATGCCGATGGCGTCCACGTCGGCGAATACGATCTGCCGCTGTCCGCCGCCCGCAAGGTCGTTGGCCCGGATAGACTCGTCGGCGTCTCCTGCTACGGGAACGTCGAGGCCGCCGCCCAGGCCGAGCGGGAGGGAGCCGACTACGTCGCGGTGGGATCGATCTACCCCACGCGCACCAAGCAGGCCGCGGTCACGGGGCTGGAGATCATCCGGCAGGTAAAGGCCCGGGTCTCCCTGCCCGTGGTCGCCATCGGCGGCATCGAGGCGGGCAACCTGGCCGAGGTCGTGCGGGCGGGGGCGGACTCCGCCTCGGTCGTGGAGGCGGTGGCGGGCGCGGACGACATGGTGGCGGCGACTCGCAACCTGATCGACATCATCGAGAGCGCTAGGTAAGGCCGGAGCCGGGCGCTGCCGGCCCCTGGGCGGCCAAGGCGTAGAGAGCGTCACTTGGCCCGGTCGAGAACACGGCGGCGGGCGTCGAGAAAGCCTGGGCGCCAGAGGTAGAGCACCAGGCCCAGGAGCAGGGCGTCGCCCAGCAGCAGATAGAGGCGGTCGACGATCTGCAGACCGGCCAGAGGATCGTCGAGAGTCGGCGCCAGCCAGAGGTAGCGGGAGGCCGTGTCGACGGCGGCGTGGACGAGGACGAGGCCCGCGATACCGCCCGCCCGCCAGCGGATCAGCCCCCAGATGAGGCCGACGAGGGAGATGCTCAGGGCGGCGAAGAGGCCGCCGCGGCCGACGTGGTAGAAGCCAAAGCTGAGGGCCGAACCCCAGATGGCCCAGCGGGGGCCGCGCCAGTCGAGGAGGGCGCGGTAGATCAGGCCGCGGAACAGCAGCTCCTCGACCGGCCCCACCTGGCCGAAGTAGAAGAG
Source organism: Chloroflexota bacterium (assembly GCA_023473795.1). Taxonomy (GTDB): domain Bacteria; phylum Chloroflexota; class UBA6077; order FW602-bin22; family JAMCYS01; genus JAMCYS01. The sequence continues at coordinate 45,664 of JAMCYS010000160.1, forward strand.
AGCGTCCCCCGCCAGCTGCCAGGGGGCTGGCGGTCGCCAGGACGGGCGCAGGTTGGTGCCCAGAAGGCCGACGGCCACTGCCAGGACGAAGAAGGCGCCGCAGGCGAGGCTAAGCCAGAGCCCCCGGCGGTTGACGCCGAGCTCGGCGAGGCGCCAGCGGGGCAGGCCGATGGCCAGGGTGCCGGCGAGGAAGTAGGAGTAGACCAGGACCATGACCCAGTGTTCCCAGTCGCTGCCGCGGACGGCCGGCCAGAGCCAAGCGTAGGCCGGCAGGGCGGGCAGGAACATGACGCCCACCCAGAGGAGAGCGGCGGCCCCGGGGTGCAAGCGTGCCATTGGCGACGCCTCGTGGCGAGAGTGCCAGGAATCGGGCACCTGAATTGTACAGCGATTCGTCCGTGGGACAAGGGGCCGCCCCTCTTTTTCACCTTGTGCTCGTCGAGCATGGCGCCGGTCGTCAGACAGGAGGCGGCACTCGCCATCTCCTAGTTGCGAGACAGATCCCAAGTCGTGGTAGTAGTCGTATCTCCCCCGGAGGGCGTGGTCTTGCTGCCCTTGAGGACATCGGGCTTGTTTGGATCCACCGTCGGTGCAATGTCGATCCCCTCTAGACTCCGCTGGACTGCCTGTTCACCCTTGGTTGTACTGACCGTCAGGGTACAGGTGCCTTTGTTGTCGTCGAGATCGTAGCCATTGCTCACATCTTCGTTCTTTTCCACGCCTACCAGTTCACCAGTAGCACTGACGGAGATGGTGGCTGGCATGCCGGGCATCAGCACTACCATTATCATCGCCTCACCTTCCCCCTGTGCCTCGGCCGTGGAACTTTGCGTGGATACTTGAGGCGTACAGTACTTGCGAAAGGCGCCGGCGAAGGCGCCATTATACTCGTCTCTCTTGGACGACCTGAACTGCTTCTGGTAACTCGCGCTTACAGTGCCGCTCAGCATGTCCAGGCCCTGCTCTGGCGGCGGCATTGCCCCAGCCGGCATCCCCGGAATGTCCACCGGACCGGTCAAAGTCACCACTTGGCGGAAGGTTTCCGAGTACGTGCTGATCGCGTCCGACCTTTGGGTCGTCGTGGTTTTGGTGATAGTGCCATGCCAGCCGCCGGCTTCCTGCCAGTCCAAGACCGCAAAGGTGTGGTTACCGCCGAAAGCCCAGCGCGTTCGCATTATCAAGTCCGCCGGCATCGCCAGTAGGGCGCTCGGCCCCCCCAGGGCCATGCCCACCGCGCCCAGCAGGTCCTGGAAGATGTTCGCCGGTTGGATCTGGACTTTCACTTCAACGGTCGCCTCTTCCTTCTTGTCCTGCGTGGCGCCGCTTCCTATCTCCTCTCGTTGCCCGACGCCCTCCACGTCGATGTTGGCTTCGCCCTTCTCGTTGGTGGACTGGTTGGTGACAGCGTTCTCGCCCGTGGACGTGTCCCCACCCGTCTGAACGCGGTTCTCGGCAAAGCGTACTACCTGCTCGGGTCCGCCGTGGAGAACGGCCGCTGCCTCGTTGAAGCCGTCGAGCCCTCGCCACTGCACGTGGGCGCCCTTGACCGGCCCGTCATTCGGTAGGCTGAAGTCCAGGCCCGCGGCGTTGAGCATGAGGCGGAGGCAATTGAGCGTCTGCGCCTGCCCGATTTTCATTTTCACCGTGGCGACCAGGTTGCGCTGCTCGCCGTGGCCGGTGGGGCGCAGGTCCTTGGTCCGCAGCAGAGGTCCGCTGCCCCGCAGCTCAATCTTGAGGTCGAAAGCGGCGTAAATCCAGACGAGTCTGACGTACGCTCCGAGAAGGTTGGCGTAGCCCGTGACTTTACCGATCTTGCCCGCCTTGGCCAGGCCCTTGCCGTCGAGGTAGTCCATCACCTTGCCAAACCCTGTCGTCGTCCCCAGGGCCGCCACGTCCATTATCGAGCTCGCCGTTTCGCTGAGGGTACAGGCCAGGTTAGCGGCGTACGCCGTCTTGACTCCCCACCAGTCCTGCTGCCCGCTGGGCTTCGTGCTCGCCCCTGGCGACTGCGACAAGGAATACACGTCCCCCATCAGTCGGCGCAGGATGAAGGAAAGTTGGATCGTGTCCAGTTCCACCTTGGCCGGGTCCGCCTGACCGAGCAGGTCGTAGCGCTCGTGCCCCTGCGCCTGGCGTCCCAGTTCGACGATGAACCGCGCCCAGAAGCGCATGGGCGAGGGCTTGTCTTGCGCGTGGGCCTGAATACCACTCAAGATGAAACTGTCCATCGGGGCTCCCTTGAGCTCCTCCAGAGGGCTATCCAGCACCTCGGCCAGGTTCGTGAGGGGAAGGGAACCCCCGCGCTGGGCGGACGCCGCCATGAGCCGCACTTCCCAGTTCTCGAAAACCAGGCCCTGGGACGGTTCGGCCGGCTTGACTGACAGTGCGCCGTCACTGCCGCGCACTCCAAAGCCCGCTGCCCGCAGGGCCGCGAGCAGAGCAGGCAGCGTCTCATCGCCGCCCCGCAGCACCTGGCCGGCCAGGGTAGCCGCCGCCTGGTCTAGTGAACCCTGCGGCATTGGCGATTGGGCGGGCAGCGGCGCGACCAAGGAATCGACGGCAGTGTCTGGCTTCGTTGCCGCCAACGCCGGCTTGCCGCTAGCTGACGTGGTTGCAGACGATGGCTTGCCGCTGTCCGGGGCCGTCTGGGGAGAGGGAACGCTGCCGCACGCGCTGCTGACGAGGATCGCCACAGCCAGGATGGCTGCGAGGATTCTCTGTGGACCACCTGCCATCATTGTCACCTCTCCCGCTTTGGTGTGTGTTGCGGCCTCTGTCACTGCCGGTATCTCTGGCAATTGGCGGTACGCTAGGGCAGCCTCAGAACAGATCGTTCCCAACCCAACAGGCCCTGGCGCCGGGCATGAGAAGACCCACAATCAAGATAGGGTCATTATCCAGGTTTAGTAAGGCGGGGCATCCGTAGAACTACGGACGTCGGGTAGCAACGACAAGGAATCCGTAGTGCGGCCGGCAAACGTAATGTCTGCCGGCGTGCAACCTGGGGCCGAGAACGCTAAGCCTGATCGGGGGCCAGGGACGGGGTCGGCAGAACGCGCTGCGGCGAAAGATCGTGCCGGATGTGGCATGCATTGGCGCGCCAGTGCCTGGCGCTGCCGGCTGGGCGCCCGGGGGCAGGTGGGCTGACCTATTCGGACGGAGCGGCTGGGCCAGCCAGGCCGTTGGCCACGACCCAGCCGGCTATTTCGGCACGCGAGGCGAAGCCCAGCTTGCGGATGATACTGGCGGTGTGGCTTTCGGCCGTGCGCCGGGAGATGACGAGCGCGGTCGCGATTTCGTGGTCCTTCTGGCCGAGGGCGATTAGCGCCGCGACCTCTCGCTCGCGGCTGGTGAGGGTGGCTGTTGATCCGCTGACAGGGGGCCGAGCCCGCGGGTCGGCGGTAGCGGTCCGGGGTGCGGCGAGCACGTAGGCCACGGCCTCTCCTGCCCTCAGTGCCCTGCCCCACGCCCAAGCGGCGGCGAACTGTGCCTCGCCCAGCCTGGACCGGGCGGTGGCCAGGTCCTGCGCGAAGTGAGAGCGGTTGGCGGGGCTCTGCGGCGCCCCAGCCGCCTCGCTCAGAGACTCGGCCGCCCCAAACAGCCGCACTGCTCGCCGCCATTCCTTCTCCGCGCTGGCAACCATCGCCAGGATCGAGAGCACAACCGGTATGGCCCGGACGTCGGCCAACTCGTACAAGAGGCGGAGCGCCTCTTGGCCGTAGGCGGCAGCCTCGTGCCAGTCGCCCAGGAAACGAGCCACGCCGGCCAGGTTTGCCAGGGTGAAACCGACTACCCTACCATCGCGCGCTGCCCGGCCTAGCGCCAGGGATTCCTCGTAGAACGCCTTTGCTTCCGTGAAGCTGCCCCGGTCGGCGGCGGCGTTGCCCAGATTGTTGAGCGCGGCCCAGGCCCCCGACACGTGGCCAAGCTCCCTAGCGAGCGTCAGGCTCTCGGCAAATAGTAGACTCCCTCGGGCATCGTCTCCCTGCTCTTCGGCCACGAGACCGAGACCGTCGAGCGACCGCATCACCCCTACCCGGTCTTGGAGCTCGCGCCAGAGGTCCAGGCTTGCCGCCAACAGCCTATCTGCTGCTGGGTAGTCTCCTTGGCGACACGCTAGTATGCCCGCGCCATACAAGGCAGGCGCTCTCAGTCGAGCAGAGGCACCCTCGCCCAGCGCCAGCGCCGCGTGCAGCCAGCCTCTCCCCTCCTGGAGATGGCCGCGAATATCCCAGAAGAGCCACAAGGCGCCGACCAAGCGGAGAAAGTCCTCTGCCTTCCCGCGGTCCTGCAGCCAACGCAGGGCGGCGCGCAGATTCTCGTGATCGCCGTCCAGCCTTTGCAGCCAAAGGAGCTGCTCTCGCCCCGAAAGCTCCGGTTCGGCAGCCTGGGCTAGGGCGAGGCAATGCGCCGCCTGCCGGCTCCGGACTGCCTCGCCTTCGTCCGCCGCCAGCCCGTCCAGTAGCTCGAGGCAGTACTCGCGGATCGTCTCGAGCATGCGGAAGCGCGGTTGCCCGTCGGCCTGCTCCTCCTGCCTGAGCAGGCTCTTACCCACGAGGGAGGCGACAATCTCCAGCACCGGCGGCGTGTCCTCGCCGGAGCAGCACACCGCTTCGACCGCTTCTAGCGTGCAGCCCCCGACAAAGACGCCAAGACGTCTGAAGACCGCTTGCTCCGCGCCTGTCAGCAGATCGTAGCTCCAGCGAATGGCTACTCTCAGGGTCTGATGCCTCGCGGGCGCGTCCCGGGCCCCGTTTCTCAGCAAGTCCAGCCGCGAGGCCATGCGCGCCAGCATGGCCTGAGGCGTGAGGGTCGCCACCCGCGAAGCGGCTAGTTCGATGGCCAGGGGCAGGCCGTCCAGGCGGGTACAAATCTCGGCGACCGTCACGGCGTTGTGCCGACCGAAGGCAAACGTCGGCGACGCCGCCCGCGCTCGCTCAACGAAGAGCGAGACGGCAGGGTAGTTCAGCATCTCTTTTGGGGTGGCCACCCGTGTCGGGTCGGGAGTCGCCAGGGGAAGCACCGGCAGTACCTGCTCCCAGCGCAACTGCAGCGCCTCCCGGCTGGTGACGAGAATCGTCACCTCCGGGCAGGTCGCCAGGAGATCGGCCACCAGCGGCGCCGCGCTCACTAATTGATCGAAGTTGTCGAGCACAAGCAAGAGACGTTTCCGGCGCAGGCCCTGTTTCAGGCTCTCTAAGCGCACACCTGCCCCCACTTGGCCGAGCCCCTGGGGATCGGCCACCGCGTCAGCCAGAGCCGCTGGGTCCCGCGTAGGGGCGAGATCGACAAAGCAAACGCCGTCCGCGTACTCGCCCACTAGCCTCGCCGCTATCGCCAGGGCCAGTCTGGTCTTGCCGACGCCGGGGGCGCCGGTGAGCGTGAGCAGGCGCAGACCGTCGCGGCGCAGGCACTGCCGCGCCGCAGCCAGCTCCCGCTGACGGCCGATGAGCACCGTCGGCTGCGCGGGCAAGCCGCAGTAGCCGTCGTCCCCTCTGGCGCCGGCTGAGCGAATCGACGTCACAGCGGCGAGAGCCGGCGCGGGGGAGAGCTGACGGTTGCTGGCCGATGCCGGACCGGTTTGGCGACGCGACACGGCGGGTAAGCTCCTTTCGGGCGCGGGCAAGAATCCCTTACCTTGGTCCCGAGGAGGAAGGAGCCTCCCTAGCGCTACTTCACGGGGCCAAGCGGGGCAGGTTCGGGTCCGCGCACGAAACAGCGCTGGTGCTATGCGTGGGGACGGCGCTCGTTGCCACCTTCAAGGGGACTTTGAGCGAATAGGCGGGGTACAAACGGCGTGCGCCGCCGCCCACAGTATACTCAAGAGCCAGCCCCAATACAATAGCCCCCCTACCTCCCTGCCGGCCGTCAGCGCACCCTTAGGAGAGGCGGACGCTCCGGAGCACCTCGGCCTGGTGGAAGGACAGCAAGACGTGCCCTTGCTTCTTGTCGCACGAGCGGCCGGCTCAATTATACGGCCGCTTTGCCACGCGGCAACAGGGCGTCAGCGAGTCGGGGGGCTTGAAAGCAAGTGCTAATTCGCTGGCCGATCTTCGGGCCCTACGTGCTGCTGTACTTGGCATCCGTGATGTTCTACTGGTGGCCCCTTGCTCTCGTCAGCCGGCCGCTCTGGTATGTGGGGGCGGCCACGTTCCTCGTCAGCACCGCTCTCAATGTGACCTCCCACAAGAGGGCCAATCGCGGGCACGGCGGACCGCGGCAGCGAGACACCGCCTGAAGCGGCAAGTTGGCCCATCCGGGACAGGACGAAGCGTGGTCCCACCACCTTGACGGCCGGGGTCAGTGGAGGATCTAAAGGCGGAGGGGACAACCTACTGTATCGTAGCCTTGCTCCGGGGGTGCCGCCTTAGAAGATGGTATAACTTCACCGAGTCCGGATCCGCGGCTGGCGGCGGCAAGCACCGTCTGCCACGGCTGGAGGAGTGACCGTTCTTGCTGCAGATTCTTATTGCTTCCGACCGGCCCCTGGTGCGCGCGGGGCTGGCGGCGCTGGCCGCCGCCGCGGAGGACTGCCAGGTGGCGGGCCAGACCGGCCTGGCCGAGGTCGGAGAGCAGGCTGCGGCCTTGCGGCCGGATGCCGTCCTCCTGGACGCCGTGGGCGATGACCCGGAGGGCCTGGAGCCGCTGCGGCGCCTGGCGGCGTCCCTCCCTCAGCTGCCGGTGCTGGTGGTGGGGGGCGAGGCGGCGGCGGACCAGGCGCGACGGGCGTTGGAGGCTGGGGCGCGGGGCTACCTGCTCTGGGACGCTGCGGGCGAGGAGCTAGCGGCGGCGCTGCGGGCAGCGGAACAGGGCCTCGTGGTGCTTTCCGCGGCCGTCGCCCGGGAGTTGCTGGGGCGCACCGCTGCTCAGGCGCCGCCGGCCGGGGGCGAGCCTCTGACGCCCCGCGAGCAGGAAGTGCTGCAGCTGCTCGCCCAGGGCCTGCCCAGCAAGACTATCTCCACCCGCCTGCACCTCAGCGAGCACACGGTGAAGTTCCACGTGGGCTCGATCATGCAGAAACTCGGCGCCGCCAGCCGCACCGAGGCGGTGACGCTGGCCATCCGCAAGGGTCTGGTGGTTCTATAGGCTTTCTCCCCGCCTCAGCCCGGGCCGGAACGCACGGGCAACCTCTCCTCCCGTCCCCGCGTCCCTTCGATCGCCAATGACGCGGGGACATGGTCCCCTAGTGCAGCCTCAGAACAGGTCGTCGGTAATGCCCGTTGTCCACAGATGCGCGGATCACCGTCCCTGATGGGCGGCTGCCAACGTCCCTCGGTCCGACGATCCCCGAAGAGGTCATCTGTTCGTGCACTAGCCATAAGTCCAGGGTGAATCTAGCCCTTCTACCGATGCGTCTGCCGCGGCGCGCGCCTATACCTAGGTCAGAGATCTTCGACGGGGGGAATTGCGATGGCAGAGAACAGTGAGAACAAAGGCGGGCTCGTGGGCTTTTCGCGCGAGCTGGCGGACGCGGCCGCGCAGGCCGGCCGCTCGGTGGTGCGGGTCAACGCCCGGCGGCGCATGCCGGGCAGCGGCACGGTGTGGACGAACGACGGGGTCGTGGTCACGGCCGACCACGTGGTCGAGGTTGAGGAGGGCATCACCCTAGCCCTGCCCGACGGTGGGGAGGCAGAGGCGGAACTGGTGGGGCGTGACCCGGGGAGCGACCTGGCGGTGTTGCGCACCAGCAGCGGCGGCCTGGCGCCGGCGCAGCCGGCAGCCTTCTCCGACCTGCGCGTGGGCCAACTGGTGTTGGCCGTGGGGCGCTCGTGGGGGGCGAGTCTGACGGCCACGGTGGGCGTGGTCAGCACCCTCACCGGGCCTTGGCGCACCTGGCGGCGGGGCACGCTGGACAACCTGGTACTGAGCGACGTGACGCTCTTCCCCGGCTTCTCGGGCGGACCGCTGGTGGACGTGAGCGGGCGCGTGCTGGGCGTCAACAGCTCCCTGTTGGCGCGCGGCGTCGGCGCGGCCCTGCCCTCCGAGTTGGTGGAACGAGTTGTGCGTCAGCTGCTGGCACAGGGCCGGGTGCGTCGTGGCTACCTGGGCGTGAGCACCTATCCGGTGGCGCTGCCGCGGGAACTGGCCGAGCGCCACGGGCTCAACCAGCGGTCGGGTCTGCTGATCAACGGCGTCGAGCCGGGCAGCCCGGCGGAGAGGGCGGGGCTGCTGTTGGGCGACGTGTTGGTGGGGCTGGAGGGCCAGCCGATCGCGGACGCGGACGACCTGCAGGGCCTACTGGGCCCAGAGCGCGTAGGCGTGCAAGTTGCTCTTAGCATCATACGAGGGGGCGAGTTGCGTCAGCTGCCGGCGACCGTGGGCGAGCGGGAGTAGGGCAGGGCGGGGGCGAGAGCGGACTGAAGTCCTTACTACAAACGACGAAGACCCCGTGTTTGTAGTGAGGGCTTCAGCCCTTCCCGGTCGAAGCGCCAACAAACCCCGGCCTTGGCCGCTAGGACAGGATCCTCACGGTTTAGGCCGGGAGGTCCCGACGGGTGATATGTGACTGCAAAGCGGGCGGCCCGCGGGCCGGCCGCGGAGGCTAAGAAATCATGGTAGTACCGCAAGACAGCAAGAAAGAGGAGCGGCTGCAAGCCGCGAGCGAGTTCCTCGACGCCTACTCCGACGCGGTAGCGGCGGTGGTCGAGAAGGTGATGCCCTCGGTGGTGCACGTGGCCGTAACCAAAGAGGCGCGCGACCCGCGTCGGGGCGGGCGGCCGTTTGAGGCGCAGGGCGGCGGCTCGGGGGTGATCATCGCACCCGACGGCTACGCTCTGACGAACAACCACGTGGTGACGGGCAGCAAGAGCATCGGCGTCACCGTCGCCGATGGCCGGGAGCTTTCGGCCCAGCTGGTGGGGGCCGACCCTGCCGCCGACCTGGCCGTGGTGCGCATCGACGCCCTCGGCCTGCCGGCCGCCGAGTTCGGCGACTCCGAGAGCCTGCGGGTGGGCCAGCTGGTGCTGGCGATGGGCAGCCCTTTCGGCTTCCAGGCCACCGTCACCTCGGGCATCGTCAGCGCCATCGGCCGTTCGCTGCGTAGCGAGTCGGGCCGGCTGATTGAGAATATCATCCAGACTGACGCGCCGCTAAACCCGGGCAATTCGGGTGGCCCTTTGATCGACTCGCACGGGCGGGTGGTGGGCGTCAACACCGCCATCATCGCCTACGCGCAGGGCATCTGCTTCGCCATTCCCTCGGCCACGGCGCGCTGGGTGGCGGGCCTGCTGATCAAGGAAGGCAGGGTGCGGCGGGTGTACCTGGGCATCTCGGCGCAGCTGCGCGGCCTGCACCCGGCGCTGGTGCACGCCTTTGGCATGCAGAAAAACACGGCGGTCGAGGTTGTTGAGGTGGCCCCCAACAGTCCGGCGGCGCTGGCCGGTCTGCAGGCGGAGGACGTGATCATCGCCATCAACGGCACGGTGGTCAACAGCGTGGACGACATCCACCGGCTGCTCAACCGGGCGGAGCCGGGACAGCGGCTGGAGCTGTCGGTGCTGCGGGGCGGGCAGCGCCTGGAGCTGGCGGCAACGCTGTTGGAGCAGACGGCGTAACCGGCAGCGCCAATTTCGTCGTGAAGGATGGAGACTATGAGTCTCTTCGAAGCATCCTACCGCCAGGGTCAGCCGCCCTGGGACATCGGCCGGGCACAGCAATCGTTCGTTTGTTTAGAAGAGGCGGGCGAGGTGAGGGGCGCGGTTCTACTCTGTCTCCCATCCTCTCTCCGGCCTCTGTGTTCTCGGTGTCTCGGTGGTTAGATCGTCTTCGGCCTCCCACCAGTCTCGGTGGTTACGTAGCTCCGGTTTCGCTTCGCTCTCCGCGCCCTCTGGGCTCTCCGCGTTAGTATCCGTCTAGCGCAAGCCCAGGCGCCCCAGCACGGCCCAGCCCGAGGGCAGGGCCAGCGCCGCCAGCAGCAGCTTGAGCGCGTCGCCGGGGAGGAAGGGCAACAAGCCCAGAGGCACGGCGTTCGCCAGGCCGACGAACCTGCCTAACCACAGCATCCCCAGGGAGAAGATGATGGCGTTACCCAACAGCATGGCCGGCGCCGCCGTCAGGAAGCGACGGTCCCAGCCGCGTTCGGCCAGCCAGCCCACCGCGCCGGCCGCCAGGGGCAGGGCGAGGAGGTAGCCGGCCGTGGGGCCCAGAATCCAGGGCACTCCGGGCACGGCGCTGGGGCTCCAGGCGCCGCGGGCGAGGGCGAAGACGGGAAGTCCGGCCAGACCCTCGAGCAGATAGGCAGTCAGGGCGAGAAAGCCCAGCCGCCCCCCTAGCAACGCGCCTACCAGCAGCACGGCGAAGGTCTGCCCGGTGAGGGGTACGGGAATGCCGGGCAGCGGTAGCGACAGCTGGGCCGCCAGGGCGGTGAGAACGCTCCCGCCCAGGACGAGAACGGCGTCGCGCCGGACCCCCAGGCGCGGCCACAGGGCGCTGACCAGAGTTGGCGTGCTTGCGCTTGCGTACACTGCTTCGTTACCTCCCCGACCTACGTACTGGAGCGCCAGCTTGCCACTCACGCCCCCAGGTTACTACTAGCATAACACCTAGCGAAAGCAGTCGTGATGGCTACGAGATGCCTTTCTCCGAATCGGCCAAGTTGCTGGCCCTACCGGGAGGCAGGGCGTATGCGTTCTAACACCATCAAGTCGGGCGTGCCGGGAGGTCGACGCTGTAGGCGCTGACTGCAAACGGCCCTGCTTGTTGACCCGGGGGGCCGATGCTATGATCGTGAGGAGAGCCGCCGCTGGGCTGGCCAACGCGAGAGGAGAAGGGACGCGATGAAGCGAGTGATCTTGGCTAACCTCGCCCAGGAAACGTGCAGCTTCGCCCCGACCCACCACAGCCTTGAGTCCTTCCGGCGCTACTATCTGCTGTTCGACGACGAGATCATCCCCCAGCTACGCCAGGAAAGGATGGAGCCGGCGGGCATCATCGCCGTGGCCGAGGCGGAGGGCATCGAGCTGCTGCCCACCGTCGCCTCCTACGGCGGCACCGGCGGCCCGGTGACCGACGAGGCCTACTTCTACCTGCGCGACCAGATAGTGGCGCGGGTGCGCCGCTTCGCCCCGCGGGCCGACGGCGCCGTGCTGGCCCTGCACGGGGCCATGGTCGGCGAGAGCGTGGACGACACGGAGGGCGACCTGATCGGCCAGGTGCGCCAGGCGCTGGGGCCGGACAAACCGATCGTCGTCAGCCTGGACATGCACGCCCACATCACCGCGGAGATGATCGAAGGCGCCAATGCCATCGTGGGCTACCACACCTGGCCGCACGAGGATATCTACGAGACCGGCATGCGGGCGATGCGGCTGCTGGGCAGGATACTGCGCGGCGAGGTGCAGCCGGTGCTGGCCTACCGCAAGCTGCCTATGATCACCCCGCCGGAGACGCACCGCGTTAGTCAGAAGCCGATGAGCGAGGTGATGGGCCGGGCCCTGGCGGCCGAACGCGAGCCGGGGGTGCTGGCGGCGACTATCTTCGCCACCCAGCCACAGCTGGACGTGCCCAATCTCGGCTGGTCGTCGGTGGTGGTGGCCGACGGCGATCGTGCGCGGGCGCAGGCCGTGGCCGATGAGATCGCCGAGATCGCCTGGCGCGAACGGCGCAACTTCCTCCACCAGCGCACGCCCGTGGCAGAGGCGCTACGCCGGGCGCGAGAGGTAGAGAGCGGGCCGGTGGTGCTGGCCGACTCCTCCGACGGCACGGCCGGCGGGGGTGAGGGCGACAGCACCGTGCTGCTGGAGGCGCTGCTGCAGTCGCCCGTGCCGGGGCAGACCTTGCTGTTGATAGTCGACCCGGAGGCGGTCGCGGCTTGCGTCGAGGCGGGGGTGCGGGCCGAGATCACTCTGCCGGTGGGCGGCAAGATCGCCAGCCAGTTCTACCACCCTGTGACCGTGACCGGCAGGGTAAAGACCATCTCGGACGGCGTCTTCAAGATGAAAGTGCCAACCCTGCCGGCGGACCGGGGGCGCACGGCGGTGCTGCAGGTGGGCGAGCTCTTCATCGTGCTGAGTGAGAAGCCGGTGTATACCTGGGATGAAGAGTGCTATCGCAGCGTGGGGCTGTTCCCGCGGGAGGCGAAACTGGTGCAGGTGAAATCGCCGGGCGGCTTCCGGCCGGTGTACGAGCCGTTTGCCAAGGAGATCATCGAGCTGGACGCCCCCGGACCGGTAGACAGCGAGCTGACGCGCCTGCCCTACCGGCGGGTGACGCGACCCCTCTTCCCGCTGGACGAGATGTAGGGGTGAGGGCCTTCCCTGGTCGCGGGTGATGCGGTTGAGGTCGGACGAAGAACAGCAGTTATGTCATGTTGCGTCACGTGCATGTGCCGGCTGACGTCGCCCGCCAAGGCCCCGCAGGGCCCACGACCCTCTCCCTTTGGGAGTTCAGGGGCGGACAGTCTTGCTTAGTACGCGGTGGTACGGCGCTGTCACCCGGGGCTCAAGCCCCGGGCTCAGGGTACAAAGCCCCCTCGAAGGGGGCTGGGGAACGTCCCCAGCCCCCTTCAGCCGGCTTTGTCTCTGAGCCCGCTCATTTATGGCCGGGCGACGGCGACCCCGCGACTTCGACAGTCTACGGGCGGCGGCCCCGCGCCACCGCGGATCGCAAA
>JAMCYS010000103.1 GCA_023473795.1 Chloroflexota bacterium
GCGCCGCTGGACGAGGCGGCGATGGCGGCGGCTCGCGCCCGCCATGACAACCTGACGAAGCCGCCGGGGAGCCTCGGCCGGTTGGAGGAGCTATCCATCCAGATGGCCGGCATCCAGGGCCAGGCCATCCCGAGGATCGCGCACAAAGCCATCGTCACGATGGCCGGCGACCACGGCGTCGCCCGCGACGGGGTCAGCGCCTACCCGGCCGAGGTGACGCCGCAGATGGTGCTGAACTTCCTGGCCGGCGGGGCCGGGATCAACGTTCTCGCCCGACACGTCGGTGCCCGGGTAGTCGTCGTCGACGTGGGAGTGGCGATAGATCTGCCGCCGCACCCACAGCTCGTGGCCAAGAAAGTGGCGTACGGCACGGCTAATCTTGCCGCTGGTCCGGCCATGACCCGAGAGCAGGCCGTTCAGGCCATCGAAGTCGGCATCGCGGTGGTCGAGACTGTAGCGGCCAAGGGGCTGGACATCGTGGGCACCGGCGACATGGGCATTGGCAACACGACGCCGAGCAGCGCCATCGTCGCCGCCATCACCGGCGCGCCAGTGGAAAAGGTCACCGGCCGGGGCACCGGGGTAGACGACGCCGGGCTGGCCCGGAAGGTCGCGGTAATCGAGCGCGCCCTGGCCCTGAACCGGCCCGACCCAACCGATGCCCTGGACGTGCTCGCCAAGGTCGGCGGCTTCGAGATCGCCGGGCTGGCCGGGGTGATGCTCGGCGCGGCAGCGAACCGAGTGGCGGTCGTCGTCGATGGCTTCATCTCCGGCGCGGCGGCGCTCGTCGCGGCCGGCCTCTCCCCCGCCGTGGTGCCCTATATGGTCGCCGGCCACCGCTCCGTCGAGGGCGGGCACGCCTACGCGCTGGCCCGCCTGGGACTGAAGCCCCTCCTGGATCTCCAGATGCGCCTGGGGGAGGGCACCGGCACGGCGCTTGCCATCTCGCTGGTCGAGGCGGCGACGAAGGTGCTGGCCGAGATGGCAACCTTCGCCGAGGCAGGAGTCTCGGAGAAGGAACAGCCCGCGCCCGCCGAAGTGGAGGACTCGGGAAGAAACTGAGCCGAAGCGCGTGCGGGGAACGCGCGAAGGTACGCAGGCGAAGTCCACCCCGTTGGGACCTGCCTCACCACGAACTGCCAGAGCGCTACGTCTGCTGGTAAAGCGCGCTCCCCGCCGCGCGAAACTCGCGTGCCTTCTCCTCCAGTCCAGCCTTGAGGGCGCCCTCTTCGTCCAGCCCCTTCTGCCTGGCGTACTCGCGCACGTCCTGCGTGATCCGCATGGCGCAGAAGCGGGGGCCGCACATCGAGCAGAAGTGCGCTGCCTTGGCCGGCTCGGCCGGCAGCGTCTCGTCGTGGTAGGCCACCGCCTTCTCCGGGTCGAGCGAGAGATTGAACTGGTCCTTCCAGCGGAACTCGAAGCGCGCCTTGGAGAGGGCGTCGTCTCGCTCCTGGGCGCCCGGGTGGCCCTTGGCCAGGTCGGCCGCGTGGGCGGCGAGCTTGTAGGCGACCACTCCATCCCTCACGTCCTGCTTGTTCGGCAGCCCCAGGTGCTCCTTCGGCGTCACGTAGCAGAGCATCGCCGCGCCGTGCCAACCGATCATCGCCGCGCCGATCGCCGAAGTGATGTGGTCGTAGCCCGGGGCGATGTCGGTGACGATCGGCCCGAGGGTGTAGAACGGCGCTTCGTGGCAGGTCTCTAGCTGGCGGTCCACGTTCTCCTTGATCTTGTGCATCGGGACGTGGCCCGGCCCCTCGATCATGACCTGGACGTCGTGCCTCCACGCGATCTCGGTCAGTTCGCCGAGGGTCTCCAGCTCGGCAAACTGTGCTTCGTCGTTGGCGTCGGCGATCGACCCCGGCCGGAGGCCGTCGCCCAGGGAGAGCCCAACGTCATAGGCTTGCGCGATCTCGCAGACCTCCTCGAAGTGGGTGTAGAGGAAGTTCTCCTTGTGGTGGGCCAGGCACCAGGCGGCCAGGATCGAGCCGCCGCGGGAGACGATGCCGGTGACGCGCCTGGCCGTGAGGGGGATGTAGCGCAGGAGCAGCCCGGCGTGGATAGTGAAGTAGTCGACGCCCTGCTCCGCCTGCTCGACGAGGGTGTCGCGGTAGACCTCCCAGGTCAGCGCCTCGGGCTTCCCCCCGACCTTCTCGAGCGCCTGGTAGATCGGCACGGTCCCGATCGGGACCGGGGAGTTGCGGATGATCCACTCGCGGGTGGTGTGGATGTTTCTCCCGGTCGAGAGGTCCATCACGGTGTCGGTCCCCCAGCGTATCGCCCAGGTCATCTTCTCGACCTCTTCCTCGATCGAGGAGGCCACTGGGGAGTTGCCGATGTTTGCGTTGATCTTCACCAGGAAGTTGCGCCCGATGATCATCGGCTCGCTCTCGGGGTGGTTGACGTTGGCGGGAATGATCGCCCGCCCCCGGGCGACCTCGGAGCGGACGACCTCGGGGTCGAGCCCTTCCCGGATCGCGACGAACTCCATCTCCGGCGTGACGATGCCGCGGCAGGCATAGCGCATCTGTGTGACTACCTGACCGGGTTTGGCGCGAAGAGGCCGGCGCTTCGCACCCGGGAAGGCCACGAGGTTGGGGCGGTGATCGCCGGGCCCGTAGCCGTCGTCGAGGGGCTGAACTGTCCGCCCCGCGTACTTTTCGACGTCGCCCCGCTCGAGAATCCAGCGCTGGCGGAGCGGCGGGAGTCCCTGGCGGATGTCGGCGGTCGTCGCCGAATCGGTGTAGGGCCCGCTCGTATCGTAGAGGCGGACGGGCGGGTTCTCTTCGCTGCCGAAACGGCCCGAAGTTGGCGTGAGCGCGATCTCCCGCATCGGGACCTTCACGTCGGACCGCCCGCCCGAGACGTAGACCTTCCGGCTCGCCGGAAAGGGCTGGACGAGATTCTGGGATGCCTGAGACACCGTACACCTCCTACGTGCTGGCCACGCCGACTCCACGCCGACTGCCAGCGTGGTAGATATTAGCCACTAGCATCGCGGAGGGAAGGAGCTTGCCGAGTGTCGCGCTCAGCCCCGCCGCCTCGGCCGGAGGTCGGTCATACGCTCAGGCACACGGCCGGGGCGCGTCCTGGCCCAGCAAAAGGCCATCGCGCGCCCGAAGCCGGGCCACAATGGCCACCGTCTCTCGGCCGCTTTCCCTACGCTCGTCTTCCGCTCCGGGGCGCGTTCGAGGCGCCACGTACGGCTTCCCGAGATCAGGTTCGAGGGGTTGGTGGGCTTGATCCCGCCTCTCAGCTACTCGCTCCCCCAGCGAGCCAGTCACACTATGCAGTTGCGCCGCTTGCCAGCGGCTTGGATAGTACGATTATAGCGCATAGAGCGCGCACGCGCTCAAGCCCCGTAACGACTGGCTCCCGCATCTCCTCGTTGGCCCTCTCACGTCCCCTTGCCCTGCTCGTGGACAAACTCCACAAGCGCCTGCACATGCTCGACCGGCGTCCCTGGCAGGGCTCCGTGCCCCAGGTTGAAGACGTGTCCAGGGCGGCCGGACGCCTGGCGGAACACGGCGGCTGCGTGCTCCCGGAGCCGCGGCAGGGGCGCCAGCAGCGCGACCGGGTCATTGCCGCGCACGGTGCGTCCGCTTTTCAGTACGGGCCCAGCGAGGGCTATGCGCCGCCGCGCGAGTACCTGGCGGGCCAGATGAGGGAACGCGACATTGGCTGCAGCGCGGAAGGGGTGTTCCTAACGTCCGGCTCGCAGCAGTCGCTCGATCTGCTGGCGCGTGCCCTATTGAACCTCGGCGACACTGTCTTCGTGGAGACCCCACTTATCTCGCCGCTATCCGGGTCTTCCAGGCAGTCGGCGCGCGGATGGTGGCTGCGCCGACGGACGAGCAGGGCATCATCGTCA
The DNA here is from genome assembly GCA_023473795.1 of Chloroflexota bacterium. Lineage (GTDB taxonomy): Bacteria > Chloroflexota > UBA6077 > FW602-bin22 > JAMCYS01 > JAMCYS01. The sequence continues at coordinate 3,869 of JAMCYS010000103.1, forward strand.
AGCAGTTGCCGCGACTGTTGGATCGGTACCGCCCGAAGATGCTGTACACGATTCCCAACTTTCAGAACCCCACGGGTGTGACTCTGGCCGCGGGGCGCCGGCGGGAGCTGGCGGACCTGTCCGCGCGGTATGGCTTCGTCGTGATGGAAGACGACCCCTACGGGCAAATACGCTACTCTGGCGCGGACTTGCCGTCCGTGAAGTCGTTCGACCGCGAAGGACAAGTCGTCTACATGGGCACTCTCTCTAAGACGGTCGCGCCTGGCCTGCGCGTGGGCTGGATGGTGATCGAGCCGTCGCTGCTCGAACCCATGATTTCGCTGAAGCAGGTGGCCGACACCATGTCCTCCACCTTCGATCAGCGCGTCGCCTACGAATACCTGCGCACGGGCACCAACCGAGCCCACGTGGGACATAGACTGCAACCTCCTCCCCCAGGTCCTCGAAGCAACCTAGCATTGGGCAGCGTCAGGCTTCAGGCAGCCCTTGACAACGATATATCGACTCGATATAATGCTGGCAGTTGCGTATATCGAGTCGATAGGAGTTTGCAGGAGATGACCATAGAGTTGCCGATCCTCGGCCTTCTCAAAGACAGGCCCATGCACGGATATGAGCTTCGCCAGGCGCTCGATAGAACGGTCGGGCACTTCTGGGCGGCGAGCTGGGGATCGATATATCCCATGCTCAACAAGCTGGAGGAGCGGGGTTGCCTTGCCAAAGCAACCGAGGCACAAGAGAAGACTCCCGATCGCATCGTGTATCAGATCACGCCGGTAGGGGAAGAACGCCTCCTTGGGATGCTAACCTCGATCGACGTCCCGTCCGAGCCCGCGCGCCGCAACGAGTTCCTTATGAAGGTGGCCTTCTTCCACCTGCTCACTCGACGACAGCGACTACAGGTCGCCGGGGCGTACCGGTTGACACTGCGAGAGAAGCTAGATGCCTTGCTCGCCGAGAAACAGCGGGTTGGTGAGCGGACGAACCGGTATCGCCGGGCGCTGCTCGATTACGCAGTGGCGAGGCTGAACACCGATCTGGATTGGGTCGCTTCGCTGATTGCTACCGAGGCGGGGGAAGACTAGCCGTGGAGCAACATGCTGGTCCCCAGACGGTCTCGTGGACTGGGCTCTACGCGCTGCTGAGCGGCACCTTCGCCGCGGTGCTCAGCCTGAGCTTCCTCTTCGCGGCGACGCCCCTCATCATGCAGGACTTCGGCGTCTCCATCGAAGGGGCGGCTTGGCTGAGCCTGTCGTACGCGCTCGGGGCTACCGTCTTCGAACCCATGTTTGGCCGGCTCGGTGACATCCACGGCCGAAAGCGGAACGTCCTGGTCGGCCTGGCGGTGTTTACCTTCGGTGCGCTGGTGGCCGCCGTCAGTCCCCACTTCATGGTGATGGTCGCCGCGCGCTTCGTGCAGGGGCTGGGCGCGGCGGCGGTGATCCCGGTCGGCATGGCTTTCATCGGGGAGAACTTTCCTTCGGAAATGCGCGGGCGTGCGCTGGGTGTGTGGAGCATGGTCAACGGGGTGGGGCCAGCCATCGGTCCTACGCTTGGCGGCCTACTGATCGACTCCGTCAACTGGCGAGCAATCTACTGGGTCAGCCTTGTCCTCGGTCTCGTGGGGATTGCGCTGGTGGCCGCCTTCATGCCCGAGTCGCGGCGAGGACACAGGGAGCCCTTCGACTACGCCGGCTCCGCCGCGCTCTTCGTCGCCGTGGGCAGTCTTCTCACCCTGCTCACCCAGGGTCGCGCTTGGGGCTGGACCTCCGCTAGCAGCCTGCTCCTCGCAGCCTCGGCGCTGATCGGCATCGGTGCCTTCTTGTGGCAAGAGCGGCGGGCCAGCCACCCGATCATCGACCTCCACTTTGCTGGGAGCCAGGTCTTCCTGATGCCGGCCTCGATCGTTTTCCTGTCCTTCTTTGCCTTTCAGGGCAGCTTCTTCATGCTGCCGTTCTTCCTCGAGCAGGTGCAGGGTTACGCCGCCCGCCAGGTGGGGACGATGGCGATTCCCCTCTTCGTCGCGCTGGCAGGGGCGTCGTTCTTCGGCGGCCGCATCTCGGATCGCTTCCGCGCGAAGCAGATCGTGCTCGCCGGCACGTTATTGACCGCCGTCGCGATCTACCTGCTCACGTGGGTTAAGGTGAACACGCCATACTGGTACATGCTCGGCGTGATGGCGTTCCTGGGCCTCGGCGTTGGGGTGACGCTACCCCCTTGAGCCGCTCCGTGATCGGTATGGTGGAGCCGCGCAAGATGGGCGCGGTGTCGGGCATCTTCAACATGTTCCGAAACCTGGGCGGGCCGTTCGGTACGGCGATCGCGGCCACGCTCTTCGGCAACCGGGTGGTTATGCAGGGGATGACCAGCGCAATGGCTGACGTGGCCAGGTTTCTCTTGGTGGTGTGCGCCCTGATGCTACTGGTGGCGCTCATCCTACCGAACCTCCGTCCGCGAAGCCGAGGTCCCCGGTCGATGCTGGGCCAGTCGCCGGATTGATCGCCGGCCAGGGCCGCCCGCGTGCCGCAAGGGTTCACATTGGGGTCATCAAGTGTACGTGTGGGGGTTCTGCTGGGGAAGGGCAAATCCAGCTCGAAGGAGTGCTTGCGATGGTTGGAGCTATCACTCGCACACTAATCGTCTTGCTCGGTCTCACGGTTCTGGCCGCGGGCTGTGGCGACGCTGCTCAGCTCGCTAGACTCATGGGCCAGCAACGTGGGGCCTCTGCTGCAGCATCTCCTGTGGCGGTACAGGTCGCGGCGGTTCGGCGCGGCCCCCTCGCCAACATCGTCTCCTACTCTGGCAGCATGCAGGCCAAGCGGCAGGTGCCCTGGTCCCAAAGGTGGCCGGGCGCGTCCCGAAGCTCTACGTTGATGTCGGCAGCGCCGTGAAGGCGAGCGACGTTCTGGCGGGGCTGGAGCAGGATGCCCTGGCCGCCCAGGTCGATCAAGCCAAGGCGGGACTGGCCGCGGGCGAGGCTAAGCTCGCTGGCTCGGAGGCTGGCGCACGGCCGTCTCGGGTCGTGCGCCAGCCGAAGGCGGCGGCCAAGACGACGAACAACCCTGCTTCCAGGATGCCCAGTCTCAGATCGCCGGCAGCTTGCAGAGAGAGGGACACAGACCGTCGTCACGTTGGCTGCCAGATGAAGCAGCCAGACTAGTGGGAGGCTGCCGTTAGTTCGGGTGAAAACCCACCGCCGACGACAGACCGGCTCATCGCACTGATCTTGGCGACGTGCTCGACAGGCGCGAGAGACCCGCTCGAGGTTCGTCGCCTTTGCCGGCAGAGGCCGATTCGTGCTAAGATGAACAACCAGTCGGGCAGCGCGCGCTGACGGCCCCCCGAGGCGGCCTCTCGCGCCATCCGGTCCCACTCGTCTAGCGGGTGGGGCCACCAGGGCGCCGGCAGCCGAAGAAAGGACGAGCGATGCAGATTGTCAGCGATCGGGCCATGGATATGTCTCTGGAGCAGATGGCCGGTTTGGATATCCATCTGGCCGCTCTGACCCTGACCCTAGACGGCAGAACTTACGAAAGCGGCGTCGATATCCAGCCCGACGAGTTCTACCGTCTGCTTGGCGCAAGCGAGGGTTTTCCTGCCACTTCCCAGCCCTCGCCGGGTGAGTTCGCCGCCCTCTACCGACGCCTGGCGGAGAGCGACCCGGATATCCTCTCGATCCATATCTCATCTGGCCTGAGCGGCACTCTGGCGGCGGCGCAGCTCGGCGCGTCCCTGGTGCCTGAAGCCCGCGTTACCTTCTTCGACAGCAAGACGCTGTCTGGAGCGCTCGGCTGGCAGGTGGAAGTAGCGGCGCGCGCCGTCAAAGCCGGGTGGGGCAAGGATGAGGTGCTTGAGCTACTGAGGGAAGTGAGAGCGGCGACGGAGACCGTCTTCACGGTGGCGACGTTGCGTTACCTGGTGCACGGGGGCAGGATCAGCCACCTCAAGGGCTTGTTGGCATCTGTGCTCAACATCAAGCCCTTGATAGGCGTCGACAAAGTCAGCGGCAAGTATGTGCAGCGCGGCCAGGCGCGGACTCTCAAGCAGGCCATTCTTGCTCTGGCTGATCAGGCCCGAGTTCGCTATGCGCCCGGTAGTGCCCTGCGCCTGCAAGTGCTGCACGGCAACAACCCTGAAGGTGCCGCGCTACTCCGACAGCGCCTGTGCGAGATGTACGACTGCACCTGGCTGCCGAACGGACCGATCGCGCCAGTACTCGGCGCTCACACCGGGCCGGGCCTCGTCGGGCTGGTCTTCGCGCCTCAGGCAGCATTCACCGCGGTGCCGGCAGCCCTCTATGTGCCCGACGAGGCGACCGGCTAGTTGGATACTCCCCGCGTCTCGAACGACCGACGGAACCACTGGTGCGGTAAGGAACCAGTGGCCCGCCCAGGGGAATCACTTTTCTGTGGCCAGCTGAGTGCGTCTTCCCCCTCGTCTTTGCCATTCGCCCGGCATCTTCTCGGTGAGCCTGCACCCCTCCGGGCGGGGGACATTGCCGGTGTCATTTTCGCCCGCAACCTGGCCACTTGGGCAGGCCGCGGACAGGCAACCTGGCCGATGCGCCGGTGGGCGGTTGCGGCTAGTCTAGAACTGACTCTGGAGGAGGAGTAGAAGATGGATCAGCGAATGACTACCACGACTTTCAGCCTGCCGGGGCACCGCGTGACCCGCAACCTCGGCATAGTAAGGGGGGTGACGGTCCGTTCGCGCGGCATCGGCGGCCAGATGATGGCGGCGCTGCGCACGCTGGGGGGCGGGCGCATTGACGAGTACATCGATCTGTGCGAGGTAGCCCGTGCCGAGGGCTTCGAATTGATGCTCCAACACGCCGACAAGCTGGGGGCCAACGCGGTTATCGGCATCCGCTACGATGCCACCGAGTTGGCCGAGAACATGACGGAAGTGCTCTGCTACGGTACGGCCGTACAGGTGGAAATGGAGTAGCCGGGCGCAGCCGCTGTCACGGCCTGCCGCGCAGGCGCAAAGCGACACCAGACCGTCGCTTCTCATTCAGGACATAATCGAGAACACTGCCGCGCAGTTCGCTCGCGGTCGCGGAGAGGGTTCTCAGATGGTCGCCGGGAGAAACGGTGCGCCCTAGCGCTTGCGTCCAGGGGCGGCTCACGTTTCGGCGACTCTGCCCCTGCCTTTTCAAGCCACGCACCTTGGCTTCCATTGGCAAGCCGACGGCGGTGGACAGTCTCTCACCGTGCAAGCCCGCGCCAGCACGGACGGGCGAGCCTGGGGACCTTGGCAGGAGTTGGAGCGGGAGGCCGTGGGCCGTCGCGCGTAGTCGCGGCTGATCAAACTGGCCCTGGTAATCTCGGACTAGCGGGCATCGGATAGCACGGTCCTACTCCGAGTCCCGGCCCGGCGGCCAGGATGGGCTATAATCGCTACTGTCCGAGCGGCTCTAGGTTGGTCCGGGCAGTCTAGGTAACGGAGGTCGCACTTGGTGGAGGAATACGGGCGCTATAGCGCCGAGCAGCTTTCACAGTTCATCACCGGTGTGCTGACCAAATTGGGAGTGCCGGAGGAGGACGCCCGTATCGGTGCCTGGACCCTGGTGCACGCGGACTTGATGGGTGTGGACTCGCACGGTATCTCCCACTTTGCCGAGAGCATGGGCTACGTCGTCGGCCTCAAGAAGGGCGTCATCAATCCTCAGGCGCGGCCGCGCATCGTACACGAGACCCCTTCTACGGCGCTTTTCGACGGCGACTCGGGTCTGGGTGTCGTGGTTGCCAGCAAGGCAATGGAACTCGCCATCGCCAAGGCCAAGCAGGTCGGCTCGGGCTTCGTCGCGGTGACCAACTCGCGCCATTTTGGCATGAGCGCCCACTACACGCTGATGGCGGCCGAGCAGGACATGATCGGCATGGCGATGACCAATACCATTCCCAACGTGGCTCCTGCCGGAGGCGTCGAGGGCAAGCTGGGCACAAACCCGATCGCCGTGGCGGCTCCCGCGGGCGCGGAGCCTCCGTTCAGCATCGATATCGCCACCAGCGCTGTCGCGGCCGGCAAGCTGCGTCTGGCCCGCATTCGCGGCTTGAACATCCCCGAGGGCTGGGCTATCGACAAGGACGGCAACGCCACCACCGACGCCCACATTCTGCAGAAGGGTGGCTGGCTGCTGCCTCTGGGCAGTACCCCGCTGCTCAGCAATCATAAAGGCTACGGGTTGGGGGCGATGGTCGATGTCTTTTCGGGTGTGCTCTCTGGCGCCGGCTTCTGCAGAATGATGGATCCAGCAAAGTGGGACATGGGCCACTTCCTTGGTGCCTGGCGCATCGACGCTTTCCGGCCGGCCGACGAGTTTAAGGCGATGATGGATCAGATGATCCGCGAGCTCAAAGCGACGAAGCCGGCGCCCGGCGTCGAGCGGGTGCTGGTGCCTGGAGAGAGGGAGTATCTCACCGAGCAGGAACGACGGCGCAACGGCATCCCCCTGCACCCGAACGTCGTGGCGCCACTGGTCAAACTGGGAGAGGAATTGGGCGTCCCCTTCCCAGTCTAGCTCGCTGCCCTTCAGTTGTCCCAGTTCACAGCAGAGCCAGGTTGACCGGCCGCAGCCTGTCAACTTGGCTTCAGTCCATGTAGATGCCGCCGTTGATGTCGATATGCGCGCCGTGGACGAAACTGGCCTGGCGTGAGGCAAGGAAGACGATTACCCAGGCCACCTCTTCTGCCGTGCCCAACCGGCGCAGGGGCGTCTCCGCTAGGCGCTGGTCGAGGATCTCCTGGCCCCAGGGGCGCGTCATCTCCGTGTCGATGACGCCCGGGTTGACGGCGTTGACGTTGATGCCGGACGGGCCGGCGTTCTTTGCCAGGGACTTGGTGAAGCAGAGGACCCCGGCTTTCGAGGCCGAGTAATCGGCACCTGCTACCAGTCCGCCCACCTGGCCACCCATCGAGGCGATGTTGATGATATTGCCCGAGCGGCGTGGCTTCATGACCTTGAGGGCAGCCTGCGAGCAAAGGAACGTGCCCCTGAGGTTGATGGACATCAGCTGCTCCCAGGCTTCGACGCTCAACTCGTCTATCGGCGTCCGATGAAAAATGCCGGCGCCGTTCACCAGCACGTCTACCTGGCCAAAGCGCCCCGTGGCGCCATCAAACATGGCTCGTACCGAATCCGCGCTCGTGACGTCCACCTTCAGGGCTAGCGCCTCGCCGTGAACGCCTACCTCCCTGGCTACCGCTTCCGCTGCGGGCAGGTTGAGGTCAGCCACCACGACTCTGGCGCCCTCCTGGGAGAAAGCCAGAGCGCAAGCGCGGCCGATGCCACCCGCGCCGCCGGTTATCAATACTACCTTGTCCTTCAGACCGGTATCCACGAATTGCAGCTCCTCGTCTTCATTGCCGGCCGGATCTCGGCACGACCATCCGGCCCCATCTTAGCGACCGGGCCGCCAGCTGGTCAAGGTGTGAGTTGTTGCCTCAGCGCAGCTCGGCCAGACTTTCTAGGATCTCAGCCGCGCTTGGCCGTCCGGCCAAGATCTGCGAGAAATCCGCTTTGCCCTCGATCGCTCTCTTGCAGTCAGCCGACTGCTTGGCGTTGCCCAGCAGAATCGCTCCCACAAGATGCGAATCGTGGAAGAGGAAACGCGCGTAGTTGCCGTCCTCCTCGGCCTCCACCTCGGTGTAGCTGCCGTCCTCCGGCTCCACCTTGCCGATGCTGAACAGGTCGAGCCCCAGGACCTTGAGCGTGTTCGAGCGGGGGATGCCGCCAAACTCCACCTGGGCGCCCAGTGCGTTTAGTCCGGCAATACTGCCTTGCGACTTGGCCGGCAGCCAGATGCCGTAGCTGACGCCCCGATGCTCGGCCACGTCTCCGGCAGCGAAGATGTTGGCTTGCGAGGTGCAGAGGAAATCGTCGACTACTATGCCCTGGTTAACCTGCAACCCGGCCAGACGGGCCAGGTAGCTATTGGGGCGCACACCAGTGGCGAAGATCACCAGGTCGGCTGGCAACACGGTCCCGTCCTCCAGGCGGACGCCGCGTGCCCGTTCGTCGCCCAGGATCTCTGCCGTCTTGGCCTGCTTGACGACGCTGATGCCGATTCTCCCGAGGAAGCGCTCGAGAATGGCGCTGGCGTCGCGGTTCAACTGCCGCGGCAGCACCCAGCCGTAGCCCTCCAGGACGCTGACCTGTGCCCCCCGCCTGCTCAGCCCGCCAGCCGCCTCCAAACCGAGCACCCCGCCGCCCACGCATACCACCTTGGCTCCAGGCCCAATCGCCGCCAGGATTCGCCGGGTGTCCTGCACGGTGCGCAGGCTCGTGACGCCCTCGCGGTAGGCGCCGACGATGGGCGGCACGAACGGGTGGGCTCCTGCCGTGAGGATCAATCTGTCGAACTCGATTTCGCCGCCGGCTTTGGTCTGCAGGCTGCCCTTGACTGGGTCGATGTGTGTCACTTCGCTGCCCAGACGCAGGCCAAGACGCTGCTCCTCGTACCATTCCGCGGGGTGAATCGGCAGGTCGGACTCCGCGATTTCTCCGGCCAGGAAGCGAGTCAGGTTGAGTCGATAGTAAGGAAGTTCGCTCTCTTTGGAGAAAAGCGTGACTCGAACGTCGGGCGACGCCGAGCGCAGGGCCTCGGCCGCCGCCAGTCCGGCGATGCCGGCGCCGACGATCAACACCCGACCGACAGTGCCGGCCCTGCCCACCATCGGCGGCGGCGCTTGGGCAGCCTCAAAGCGGTCGGCATGAGTGCCACAGACCGGACACTGTGCGGGAGGTGCAGCGCCTAGGTGCAGGTAGTTGCAGACGAGGCAGCGGAATCCGCCCGGAGCCGGAGCGGCTGCGGCAGGCGCCGCCTCGACATAAGGTTCGAATTCCTCCCGCGGCGAGCCGCAGACGGGGCACCATTCCGGCGGCTCCTCCCCCCGGTGTATGTAGCCGCAGACGTTGCACTTCCAGGCCTTGACCGGCATAGTCGCAGCACCCCCCTGACCAGCGGGCTATGACTTCTTCTGGACACGATGCGGGGGCGGGACAACCTGCCCGCCCCCCTGCCAGCGGTCTACTTGACTTCGGCGAAGCGATTGCCGGCCGTGTTGCAGACTGGACACTTGCCGGGAGCGGCCGGACCGACGGTGTAGCCGCAGATCGGGCAGACGAACAGCGCCTGCGCGGGCAGATCATGGCCCGCTTTCACGGCCTCGATGGCCCGCTGATACAGACTGTGGTGTACTTCCTCCACCGCCAAGGCATTGCGGAAGCTGATCTCGGCCGGCTTGTTGCCCTCGTCTTTGGCCATCTGGAGGAATTCGGGATACATCTTCTTGAATTCGTAGGCCTCGCCCTCGGCGGCAGCCTGCAGGTTAGCGGCGGTGTCTTTCACCCAGCCGAGGACCCGCATGTGGGCGTGCGCGTGGATTGTCTCCGCGTCCGCGGCTGCCCGGAACAGCTTGGCTACTTGGGCGAACCCATCGGCTTCGGCCTTCTTGGCAAAGGCCAAGTACTTCCTGTTGGCCTGGCTCTCGCCCGCGAAGGCGCTCTGTAGATTGTCAGTCGTCGCCATTGGCAATTCCTCCTCCATTTGTTGCTTTGCGGCGTGGCCAACTATGCGTCCGCGCCCAATTCTTATGCTATCAGCACTCTTATGCTATCACCGGCCCGGTACCTCTGCAAGACAGCAATTGCCTACCTATTGTACGGTCTGCAGTACAGCGGCTGCACTGCTTGACAGGCGAACCTGTCTCGGGGGTATACTGCCGGCGCGGGCCGGCTGCGGCCTGTGCAATTTGCTCGGAGGCGTCCCAACGCTATGAACGATAAGCCGACGCGTGCCTCGATTGAGCGAGCCCTGGCCGATGGCAGTGGTCTGCTGCGCCTGGCCCCTGCCTGGGTGGCGCGCAACACCGTGCCGCCCGGACGGCGGCTCGGTTTGCCCGAGGAGGCCTATGACCGCGGAGAGCGCGGCTGGATATGCGAGCGCTGGCTAGGCTCCTGCACCCGGGCCGAGAACGCGGGCGATGTGCCCGATGAAGGGCTTAGCTGGCTGGCACAGGACGGGCAGCCGTGCTGCATCCTTCTCGACGCGCTGGCCGTGGCTGCGCCTGCCATTCTAGGTGAGGAACGGGCCAGCCAGTCTTCTACACTGGGCTACCTGGCCAAGATCTTCGACTGCGAGGACCGCTTGCCCTACCACTTGCATCCGAAGGCCGAGCACGCGTCCCTCGTAGGCAAGAGCCCCAAGGAGGAAGCGTACTACTTCCCAGCCGACGTTCCCTTGGGCAAGCACCCGGAGACCTTCTTCGGCGTTCACCCGTACATCGTGGCCGAGGAGAGGTATGATCTCCTGCTCCCCTACTTGCTGAGCTGGGACAGCGCCGACATCCTCAAACACTCGCGCGCCTACCTGCAGGTTCCGGACGAGGGCTTCCACGTGCCGTCCGGCATTCTTCACGCGCCCGGCACGGCGCTCACTATCGAGCTGCAGGAGGAGTCCGATATAGGCGTTACCTTCCAGGCGCTCAATGCGGGGCGCATCCTACCCAAGGCCAGGCTGAGCAAGAACGTGCGCCCGGGAGACTGGGCCAAGGAAGGCGAGCGCTACGTTCTGCGGATGGTCGACTGGCAGCTCAACGGCGACCCGTATTTCTACGAGAATCGGCATCTCAGCCCGCAAGTGCGTGCCGAGCAGCCGGGGGGCGCCGAGCATTGGGTGTTCTACAATAGCGACAAGTTCAGCGGCAGTAAATTGGTCGTCAAGCCAGGACAATCGCTCGTGACGCAAGACAACGGCGCCTACGGCGTATTTGCCTGGCGGGGCCAGGGTCGCTACGGCGGCCGGGCCGTCGAAGGCAATGTTCCCGGCCGCGACGAGCTTGTCGTCTCGCACGCGGTAGCCACCAAACCCTTGTTGGTGGAGAACACCGGCGACGGCGACCTGGTCGTGCTGAAGTTCTTTGGCGGCGGCCTCAACCCCGAAGCGCCGAGGATTGGCGGCAGTTCGGCGATGTGAATTGGCGCCTGCGTGGGTGGCGCCGAAGCCACACTGCTAGGCGATCTCTCCTTTGCTAAACCGAGGCCCAGACACCCGGTCTCAGGATCGGCCATCTGGGCCTCGCCGTGGCTGCCTAGCGGCTCTCGAAAGCCTTGACCCCTGCGTCGTAGGTCCGGCCGATCTGGGCCAGGGCGGCTGGCTGGTCTCCGGCCAGGGCCAGCGCATCGGCGTGCACCAGCTGCTGGGCCAGACGGGGGCCGGAGTCCTCGCCGGCCGCGGCAGTGGTCATCCCGGCTAACAGCCGCCGCTCTTCCTGGCGACTGAGGCCGAGGTATGGCAATTCGTCATACCACAGGAAACGTTCTTCATCTGTAGCGAACGGGCGTCTCTCCTCTGCCATCCTGCCCAGCTCCACGCCCCGTGCCTTGATTGCCTCCTGAGCCTCGGCGAAGTTGAAGCGGGTGGCCGGCACCGGGCCAAGGACACGCATCCGCATCATTTGGAAGAAGTGGTAGACGGGTCGTAGGCCCGACACCAGACCGTTGCCTGTGCCGCCGGCCACGCCGATGCCGAAGGCAGGCAAACCGTTGAGCGGCGCCTGGCGGGCATAGACGCGAAACATCTTCAGCATCAAGTAGCGGACCATGCCGCTGGTGTCCCACCAGTAGATGGGGGTGCCCAGTACCAATGCGCCGCAGCTGAGCACCTTCTCGCTCAGGAGCTCGAACGCTGGGTCGTCATAGGTGCACTTGAGATTGTCCCTGCAAACCCAGGGCAGGCAATCCTTGCAGGCGTCGACCACGTGGTCGGCCATCTGCACCAGTTCCGTCCGTGCGCCCGCTTCCTCCGCTCCGGCTAGGGCCGCCTGAACGAGCTGATAAGTCCTTGCGTCCCGGTTGGGACTGCCGACCAAACCCAGAACAACCTTACTGCTCACGGTTCACTCCTCATGGATGCCTGCCGAACGCGCCTCCCGAGGTCCGAATGAGGCAACAGCAGGCTCAAACTGGCGGGATGATATAGGGCCTGGGGCGGCCTGTCAAACCCGCCGCCCCAGGCCCACGCTTGGGCCGGTGCTCCCCACGACAGTCCGGTGGATTGAGAAGCGGACCCCAGCCGCCAGACCACGAGCCAAGTGGCCGGGCCCGAGCGGGGGTGGCGGCCGGGCTGCCAGTCCGTAGTAGCCGAGCAAGCCTGCGGTCCCTGGCGCGGCTACGATGCAGCTAGACCCGGCTGCGCTGGCGGTACTGAATGGCCTCGGCCACGTGGGCGGGACTCAGGCGCTCGCTGCCGGCCAGGTCGGCGATGGTGCGAGCCAGCTTCAGCGTGCGGTGGTAGGCGCGGGCGGAAAGGTGCAGCTGGTTCATCGCCGCCTTGAGCAGCGCCGCCGCGGGGCCTTCTACTCGACAGTGCTCTCGTACCTCGGCCGGGCCCATCTCGGCGTTGCAGATGAGGGGAGTGCCGGCCAGCCGCTGGCGCTGCAGGGCGCGAGCGGCTTCCACGCGCGCCCGGACGGCGTGAGATGGCTCGGCTACCCGCTCGTCGGCAAGCTTGTCGTACTCCACCGGCGGGACCTCGACGTGGATGTCGATGCGGTCCAGCAGCGGCCCCGAGAGGCGCTTCTGATAGCGGCTGACCATCGCGCTAGAGCACGTGCACTCCCGAGTGGGGTGGCCGAAAAAGCCACAGGGGCAGGGATTCATGGCAGCTACCAGCGTGAATTTGGCCGGATACGTCACGCTGCCGGCGGCCCGGCTTATGGTGACGACCCCGTCCTCCAGCGGCTGGCGCAAGACCTCGAGGACCGTCTGCCCGA
>JAMCYS010000117.1 GCA_023473795.1 Chloroflexota bacterium
GTGGGCGGCGCCCAGGCCATCGCCGCCCTCGCCTACGGCACCGAGACGGTGCCCCGAGTGGACAAGATCGTCGGCCCGGGCAACATCTTCGTTGCCCTGGCCAAGCGGCGGCTCTACGGCGAGGTGGGCATCGACCAGGTCGCCGGGCCCACGGAAACCGTGGTCCTCGCCGACGACGGGGCGGACGCCGCTGCCGTGGCGGCGGACCTGCTGGCCCAGGCCGAGCACGACCCGCTGGCCTCGCCCATTCTCATCACCACCAGCCAGCGCCTGGCCCTGGCGACCGCCGTGGAGGTGGAGCGCCAGCTGGCGGCGCTGCCGCGGCCGGAGGCGGCCCGGCAGTCTCTGGGCAGCCGGGGCGGCGCGGTCGTGGTGGAGAGCGTCGAGCAGGGACTGGCCCTGGCCAACGAGTACGCGCCCGAGCACCTCTGCCTGCTGGTGGCCGACCCCTGGCGCTACCTGCCGCTGGTGCAGAACGCGGGCGGGGTCTTTCTGGGCGAGCGCTCGCCCGAGACGATGGGCGACTACATCGCCGGCCCCAGTCACGTCATGCCCACGAACGGCACGGCGCGTTTCGCCTCGGCGCAGAGCACCGACGATTTCCTCAAGATCACCAACCTGGTGGCGTTGGGCGAGGCCGAGTTCCGGGCCCTCGCCCCCGACGCCATCGCTTTGGCCGAGGCCGAGGGGCTGAACGCCCACGCCGCGGCCATCCGAACCAGATTCCCCAAGGGAGGCCAATAGTGGCGAGCGACAAGTTGACGCGACTGCTGCGTCCGGACATCTCAACCTTTCAGGGCTACACGCCGGTCGAGCCCTTCGAGCGCCTGAGCGAGAAGCTGGGCATTCCCCTGGATCAGATCGTCAAGCTCGATGCCAACGAGAACCCCTACGGTTGCTCGCCGCGGGCCCAGAACGCCGTGGCCGAGTTCAACCGCTACCACATCTATCCCGACTCCTACGGCGTGGAGCTCTGCGAGGCCCTGGAGAAGTTCCTGAGCGTGAGCAGGACGCAGATCGCTCTGGGCAACGGCTCGGACGAGCTGCTGGACTTCCTCTGCCGCCTGCTGGTGAGTCCCGGGGACAAGGTAGTGACGGCGGTGCCGACCTTCCCCATGTATCGCTTCAACACCGCCTCCTTCGGCGGCCAGATCGTCGAGGTGCCGCGGGACGAGAACTTCGAGGTCCAGCTGGAGCCGCTGTTGGCGGCGATCGACGATCGCACCAAGATGGTGATGCTGGCCACGCCCAATAACCCCACCGGCAACCCGATAGCCCCCGAGCACGTGCGGCGGCTGCTGGAAACCGGCGCGGTGGTCGTGGTGGACGAGGCCTACGCCGAGTTCGCCGGCTTCTCCTATGCTTCCTGGGCCAAGGATTACGAGAACATCGTGGTGCTGCGCACCTTCAGTAAGTGGGCGGCGCTGGCCGGTCTGCGGGTGGGTTACGGCGTCTTCCACCCCAATCTCATTCAGCACTTCTGGCGCATCAAGCCGCCCTACAACGTCAACGTGGCGGCGCAGGCGGCCGCCGTCGCCTCGCTGGCCGACGTGGACTATCTGATGGGCAACGTGCGGCGGATCGTGGCGGAGCGGGAGCGCCTGAGCGGGGAGCTGAAGAAGTTGCCTTACCTGCAGGTCTACCCTTCGGCGGCCAACTACATTTACATCAAGTTCCTGCGGGGCGACGCCCTGGCGGTGAAGAAGGCGCTGGAGAAGCGGGGAGTGTTCGTGCGCTACTACGACGAGGCGTACCTGCGCGGCGGCTTCCGCATCACCGTGGGCAAGCCGGAACACAGCGAGGCGCTGCTAGCCGGGATGGCCGAGATCACCAAGCGGATGGGCATCGGCTGAGCGCGCCCAGAACAAGCGGCGCGCGTGGTACACTGAGAGTGCCGGGTCGGCGACGATAGCCATAGGTTATGTTATTCTGAGGCCCCGCAGGGGCCGAAGAATCTCCTCGCTGGGCAACGGGCGCGACTTCGCTGCCACTTTGGCAGACGAGCGCACTTCTGCGTCGCGTCAGCTGGATTCTTCGTCTGCCTGGCGGCGCGTTCGCGCTGACGCATCGATACGAGCGCGCGCCTTCACTATGGTATGCTGGAACTACCGCGCGGAGAGCACGCCGCGGGGGACAAGCCCCCGCGCTACAGGCCGGAGCCGGACGGGCGGCGATCGTTGTCAGGAGGACACACCATGGCGAGGCGAGCAGAGGTTGAGCGGCGGACGGGCGAGACCGACGTCCGCGTAGAACTGGCTGTTGAGGGTAGCGGCGCCTCGGAGGTGCGTACCGGCATCGGCTTTCTCGACCACATGCTGAACACCCTCGCCCGCCACGGGCTGTTCGACCTCACGGTAGAGGCCAGCGGCGACCTGGAGGTGGACGAGCACCACACCGTGGAAGACGTGGCCATCGTCCTGGGTCGTGCCTTCAACGAGGCCCTGGGCGAGCGCCGGGGCATCCGGCGCATGGGGCACGCCGTGGTGCCGATGGACGAGGCCCTGGCGCTGGTGGCGGTGGACTGTGGCGGCCGCGGCCAGGCCTTCGTCGAGGCGCCGTTCACCTACTCGCGGATCGGCGACCTGGGGGCCGATCTGGTGAGCCACTTCATCGAGACGCTAGCGCGCGAGGCACGGCTGACGATCCACGCCCGCCTGCTGGCGGGCGAGAACGACCACCACCGGGCCGAGGCCATCTTCAAGGCCCTGGCGCGGGCCATGGACGACGCCACCAGCCTGGACCCCCGCCGGGCGGATGTTATCCCCAGCACCAAGGGCACGCTAGAGTAACCCGACCGCCTCTAGCCCCGCACCACCAGCACGGGGCGCTGGGAGTGGTGCAGCACGTAGTCGGAGACGCTGCCCAGCAGCAGGTCTTCCAGCTGTGAGTGCCCTCTCGCCCCGATGACGATCAGGTCCGCCTGGCGGTCGCCGGCTATCTGGCAGATCTGACGGGGCGGCGCCCCTTCAGCCAGCACCGGTTCGGCGTTGACGTTGAGTTCCTTGGCCTCGGCCAGCACTTCGTCGAGCGCCGTTTGCCCCGCGCCGCGCAGCTCGCGGACCGCTTCCTGGTAGTGCATGCCCAGGACCTGGGTGTGATGCGTGTCGACCACGTAGAGCACCACTACCCGGGCGGTGAGGGCGCGGGCCAGGTACAGCGCGTGGGCCGCGGCGCGGCGGGCCGTGTCGGAGCCGTCGACGGCCACCAGAATCGTGCAGTAGGGCGAGGCGGTGTTCCAGGACATGCCGGCCTTACCTCCCAGAATTAGCGATCGCCCGCCATGATAGCCACTCTGCCGGCGGCATGCAAATAGGCCGGCCTGGGCTGGTTCTACCACAAATCGGGGGGCTAGCTGGTTAGGCGAGCTGGCCACTCCCGTGTCATTCCAAGGCCGCTTCTAGCGGCCGAGGAATCTGACGAGTACCAGGACGGGCCTCCTCCGCCAGGCCAACTGCGACAGTAGGCCACCAACCCGGCAGCGAGCAGATTCTTCGCCCGCCTCGCGGCGAACTCAGAATGACAAAGGGTTCGCCTGACTAACAGAGCAACCCCCCGACTGTTGGTGCAACCGCACAGGAAGCCGGTCATGCGTCCTCGCCCTCCCGGTGCGGGAGCGCAGTGCCGGGGTAGACTGTCAAAGGTTATAATGGTAGCCAGGTGCCGGGCGCGTTCTGAACGAACGCTTCGCCGCCCGCGGGAACTGGCACTGCCAGCGGCCGAGTGCCCATTACATTGGTTGGAGAACTTGCTTGCCAGGCGCAAGTGCCGTGCCGCCCATCTTGCCGCTCACTCCCCCCGACTGGGGGGAATACGAGCTGCTCGACTCGGGGGAGGGAGAGAAGCTGGAGCGCTACGGGCCTTACGTGCTGGCGCGGCCGGAGAGGGCGGCGCTATGGCGTAAGGCGCTGCCCGCCCGGCGCTGGCAGGCGGCCGACGCCGTCTTCACGCTGGCCGAGCGGGGCGAGGGCGAGTGGCAGCGGCGCCGGCCCCTGCCCGAGCGCTGGCCCCTGCGTTTTGGCAACCTCGCCTTCTACGCCCGCCTGACACCCTTCCGCCACACTGGCGTCTTTCCCGAGCAGGCGTCCCACTGGCTGTGGCTGCAGCGTCTGGTTGCGGCCGCCTCCCGGCCGTTGGAGGTGCTGAACCTCTTTGCCTACACGGGCCTCG
This sequence comes from Chloroflexota bacterium, assembly GCA_023473795.1. Taxonomy (GTDB): domain Bacteria; phylum Chloroflexota; class UBA6077; order FW602-bin22; family JAMCYS01; genus JAMCYS01. The sequence goes on from JAMCYS010000117.1 coordinate 4,168, forward strand.
CCAGCCTGGCCTGCGCCGCCGCCGGGGCTAGCGTCGTCCATGTGGATGCCTCCCGCCCCACCCTCGGTTGGGCCAAAGACAACGCCGCCCTCTCCGGCCTGGCCGACCGGCCAATCAGGTGGATTCTGGACGATGCCCTCAAGTTCGTCAAACGCGAGGGCCGGCGGGGCAGGCGCTACGACGGCATCATCATGGACCCGCCGGCGTTCGGTCGCGGCCCCAAGGGCGAGCTCTGGCGCTTCGGCGATTCGTTCCCCGCCCTGCTGGACGCCTGCCGGCCGCTGTTGGCGGAGCGTCCCCTCTTCGTGCTGGTGACGGCCTACGCCACCGAGGATTCGAGCCTCACCCTGCATAACCTGCTGCGCGAGTGGCTGGGTGCGCGCGGCGGCCGGCTGGAGGCAGGAGAGCTGGCGCTGCTGGACGGCGCCGGGCGGGCGCTCTCGCTGGCAATCTACGGGCGCTGGGCAAGCGGGGAGGCGTAGATGCCCAAAGGCTGGCGCAAGGAGCAGAGCCGCGACCCCTACTTCCGCCGGGCCAAGGCGGAGGGCTACCGCGCCCGCTCGGCCTACAAATTGCTGGACCTCGACGCCAAGTTCCACCTCCTGGGGCCGGGCAAGCGGGTGCTCGATCTGGGTGCGGCGCCCGGCAGCTGGACGCAGGTGGTGCTGCGGCGCTGTGGCGGCCACTGCACCGTGGCGGCGGTCGATTTGCAGGAGATGGAGCCGGTGCCGGGGGCCACGCTCATCCAGGGCGACATCGCCAGCCCAGCGATACGGGCCCAGATGGCGGCGGCGCTCTCCGGGCCAGCCGACCTCGTGCTCTCGGACGTCTCTCCCAGGGTTTCTGGCATCGCCCTCACCGACCACGCTCGCTCCCTCGCCCTGGCCGAGGCGTCACTGGACGTGGCCGAGCACTTCCTCAAGCCGGGCGGCGCCTTCGTGGTCAAGGTCTTCATGGGCGAGGACTTCAACCGCATCCTCGTGCTGGCGCGGAGCCGCTTCGCCAAGGTGCAGGTCTTCCAGCCCCAGGCCACGCGGGAAGAGAGCCGGGAGCGCTACGTCGTCGGCCTCGGCTTCCGCCCGCCCGCCGGAGAGGCAAAGGAAACGCCGGGTTAGTCGCTGCATCCGACCCGTGAACGGAGTCACGCTACGTACTACTCTCAACGCCACCCGCAGACAGGCCGACGCCCCTGTGCTATGATGGCCCGGCCCGCTTCGCCCAAGCGAGCGAAAACAGTGGGGAGGTCCTGGCACGGTGATGACCGGCGACGAAGCGGAAGCCAAGACGATCGAGTACTTCTACGGCGGCTACAACTGAGCACAGTCCGTCCTGCAGGTTCTGCAGGAGGCCTACGCGGTGAAGGGCGGGGTCGACCCCAGACCGGCCTTCGCTCTGGGCGGGGGCGTTGGCCACGCGGGCGATGTCTGCGGCGCCATTCTGGGAGGGGCGGTCGCCGTGGGCGAGCTGGTGGGTGACCACGTGGCGGACGTGCGGCAGGCCAAGGACAAGGCGCGCGAGCTGGTGCTGCCCTTCTACCGCGACTTCCAGGCGGAGTTCGGTGACGTCGATTGCCGGCCGCTGTCCGGCTTCGACCTCAGCACCGCGGAGGGCTTCCAGGCCTACAGAGCCAGCACCGCCAAAGACGAGCGCTGCCGCCGCTTCGTCATCTACGCCGTGCGTCGACTGCTGCCCCTGGTGGAGCAGGTCTAAGATGAGCGTGCGCCTGACAACCCTGACCGACAACGCCGTGCGCACGGGCAAGCTGGGCCTGCTGGCCGAGCACGGCCTCTCCATCCTGGTCGAGGCGCATGGCAAGCGGGTTCTCCTGGACGCCGGCCAAACGGATACCGCGGTGCGCAACGCGCGGGCCCTCGGGCTGGACCTCGGCGCCGTCGACGCCATCGTGCTCAGCCACGGTCACCAAGACCACACCGGCGGGCTGAGGGCCGTGCTGCGGGAGGTTTCCCGGCAGGGCCGCGAGGTGCCGGTGTACGCCCATCCCGACCTCTGGACGGCCCGCTACTCGCTGCGAGAGGGCGAGCGCCCGCGCTTCACGGGCCTGCCCTACCGCGAGGAGGGCATGGCGGCCCTGGGGGCGCGCTTCCACTACTCCGCGATCCCGCGGGAGGTGTTTCCCGGCATCTGGACCACGGGCGAGGTCCCGCGGCGCAACGACTTCGAGAAACTGGACCCCGCCCTCAAGGTGCGCCTGTCCGACGGCTGGGGCCAGGACCAGATTCTCGACGACCAGGCGCTGGTGGTCACCTCCGCCCGAGGGCTGATCGTGGTGCTGGGCTGCGCCCACGCTGGCATCGTCAATACCCTGGCCCACGCGCGGCAGTTCACGGGCGAGCGGCGCCTCCACGCCGTGGTCGGCGGCACCCACCTCGGTCTGGGCTTGAAGGAGCAGCTGGCGCCGTCGGTGGCTGCTTTGCGGGAGATGGGCATCGAGCGCCTGGGCGTGTCGCACTGCACGGGGCCCGAGGCGTCGGCCGAGCTGGCGCGGGCCTTCGGGCCGGCTTTCTTCTACAACAACGCCGGCAGCGTGGTGGACCTGGGCTAGCCTGCAAACGCGGAGGCATGGCGCAGTCTGCCAAGCAGCCGTTTCCCAGAGACCCGCGAGGCGCATTGGGCAACGAGCGGTGGCGTCCCCTCTGCGCGATATGACCTTGTGTCCGAGGAACACGGAAGAGCTTGCCACCGCGAACTGGAACCAATCTGTCGAGAACCGCCACCAGGCCGCAGCGACACGGCCTAGTAACCGCCTACCTCGCCTGCGCCACCTGGGGCAGCTGGCTGAGGGGCTGCTGGCTGCCGCCCTCTAGATAACCGATCTTGTCGCCCGCCTTGACGCCACGACGGGCGTAGAAGCCCAGGGGTACCTCCAGGGTGTAGCGGTAGGCTTGCGGCGGGTAGTGCAGGTCCTCGGTCCGCGGCGCCATGTCGTCCAAACCCAGGATGGTGCCGTCGGCGGCGATCCAGGCTATCGACAGCGCCACTAGCGTGTTCTGCATCCAGAAGGCGCCGGTGGTGTCGGCGGGGAAAACGAAGAGCATGCCCTCGCCGTCGGTCAGGCTGCGGCGGAACATGAGGCCGAGCTCCCGCTGCTGCGGCGTGAGCGCCAGCTCCGCCTGCACCTCGACCGGGCCGGCGGCCGCGGCGATAACCAACGGCATCCGGGCGGAGGGAGTGGCGGCCGGCGTTTGGCCGGCCGGGCCGGGGGTGGCCGTCGCCAGCGAGGTCGGCGGCCGAGATGTGGCGGTGGGCAGGGCCGGTAAGATCGTGGGCGTAGCCGGGGGCACGGCGAGTGGCACAGTGGCGGTGGCCGGCGGCGGGGCCGGCGCCGGCACGGCGGTCTGGCAGCCTGCGGCCAGCAAGCAGAGCGCGAGCAGCAGCAGAGCCGGGCGCCGCATCAAACCACCGGCTCCCCGCGCTTGACCTCGTTCGACTTAAGAACGGCGTACCACTGGTTGGCTATCATCTCTTTCTCACTTTGCCCCAATAAATCGGGCACTTCTGGTCACTGCCTGCATTCTGATAGCATTCAGGGTGCGGGTTGATTATAGCTCCCCCGGACAAGCGTGTCCAACTAAGTGCCTCACATCTAACAAGCCTGTTCCTTACTGATCATACGTTTGAGTAATGCTCAGAACAGCGTGTGCCACTGTACGGGGAGCCGCAGCAGCGGTCGGGGTTGGTGTATCTTGAGATATTGAAGGGAGACCGGCTCGCCCCGCGACTCGCCCGAGGAGGTGTAGCGGTAGGCGTCCGCCATCTGGTAGCCCTCGAATCGCTCGGCGACGGCGTCGATGCGCCGCAGCCACTTGACGTTCCTCATCCCGTACCAGCCGGACACCAGCAGGCGAACCGGATAGCCATGCTGTGGCTCCAGGGGACGATCGTTCAGGGCGTAGGCGAGCAGCACCTCGTCGCGCCCGGCCTCGGCCAGGCTGAGGCTCCGCTGGTACTCCTGCACGACGCCTCCCTGCACCCCTCGGTCGAGGCCGGTGAACACGAGCTCGACGGCCCGCCTCTGGTGCTGCAACACGCCATCACCGATAGCCTGGCCATCTGGCAGAGCACCGGCTTCACCAGAACCCTGCGGGATGAACATAGACTGATTCTGATCGACGCCCGGGGCCACGGGGCCAGCGACAAGCCCCACGATCCGGCCGCCTACACGCCGGCATCGCTGGTGAGCGACTTCACGGCGGTACTGGCTGCGCTCGGCCTGGCCTCGGCCCACTACTGGGGCTATTCCCTGGGGGCGATGACGGGGCTCGAGGCGGTGCGCCTGGCCCCCACCAGGTTGCGTTCCCTAATCCTGGGGGGGCCGCAACCCCTACGGGACGCAAACAGAGGCCGAGCGCCAGCCCGGCGAGCGTCTGTTTTGGGGTCTGGAGATGGCCGTGGCCCACGGTATGCCCGCCTACGTGGCCGGAATGGAGAAGATGCTCGGCCCCCTCGCTCCCGCAGAGAAGGCGCTCGTGCTGGCGGACGATCCGCTGGCCCTGCTGGCGGCGGCCAAGGCGATAACCTCCCTCACCGTGTGGCCCGGCGCCGAGGCGATACTGCCCACCATCGCCGTCCCCTGCCTGATCTACGCCGGGGAGGCCGACGCCCTATTGGTGGGCGCCGCGGAGGGAGCCAGGCACGTGCCCCTGGCCACGTTCGTCACGCTGCCCGGCGGCGACCATGCAGGCACGCAAAAGGACGACCGGATCCTGCCCTACATCAGGCGGTTTCTGAAGGTCGCCGACTAGCCGGGCGGCTGCCCGCGCCCGGCGCGCACGGCTCTGGCGGGAGCCGTTCCGGGGTAGGGTCCGGGGCGCCACCCCCAACTCTCCTTATGGATGCAGTGGACCGACCGGATGGGCAGCTTGTCAGCTTCGGTTGTGACAGAAGGCATCGGGGCGGCCCCGGTACGCGCTGTGCACTGGCAATGGAGCGCGGCGCCACGTTGGCACGCGCGTCCGCGCCAGCGGCTCCTGGTGGGCAAACATCAGTAGGGGGGCACGAGGGGACAGTGTTGGAGAAGCGAGTTGACCTGCTGGTGACGTTGATGGATGCGACCTATGATAGCAAGACTGCCTGGCAAGAGACGACCGTGCCCCGGCAGTTCGCTCTCTGCCTCGGCAGCGGCACGGTTCTGTTCGACGAGTTCAGCCCCGACGATATCGAGGACAACGGCCCTCTGTCGCCGTACTACAGGATCACGGTCCTCGACGAGCACGGGATCAAAGTCGATAAGTGGACCGTCAAGCACACCGACAGGTGGTTCAAGACCGTCTCGGACTTCTTTGCCTTCGTCAACGAAACCTACGGTCGGGCGGGGCAGACCATCGACTCCATGGTAGGCGAGCTACAGGCAGGCGGAGGTGAGGCGACGGCCGGCAAGCGCAGGCCTGCCGCCTAAGCTTGCTGGACTTGGCTGGCGGCCTCGGCCTTGGCGAGCTCCTCCAAATACCTCTTGATGTTGGCCAGTTCGGCCACGCCGATCAGGCCAACCTGCTTGCCGGTGGCAAAGCGCTTGGCTTTGGGCGTGAAGCCTGGAATGGAGACTACCAGGGCACGGTCTGCCTTCTTGGCTTTGATGAGGTCATTGAGGAACTTGGCCGGGGGAAAGTCCACTAATTCCCGCTGCGTGCGGCAGTGAACCAGCACCGTCAGACCCTCTTTCTTCATGGCCCAATCCACCACTTGCTCCGTGCCGGGCAGCGGCGGCAGGATGTCGTAACCCAGTCCGCGATAGAGGTCGGCCACTTCGCGCTGCAGTCGGCCGCCCGAGATCATGCTCCAGTAATTGTGCCGGCTCTGCTTGTCGCGTTCCTTGGCGTTCTTCAGCTCCCGGCGATACCGTTTCAGCTTCTCCTGCTCCGTCCAGAACGGCAGCGGCACGCTGAGCATAATGAGGAAGAAGAACATGCCGCCCGCCAGGCCGGCGAAGATAGATAAGGGCACGGCCATCATGTAGAAGTTGAACATAGGATCGCCGATGCTGCGGGCGAAGACGTAGCCGTAGCCGATGTTGAGGGCCAGCGCGAGAAACGCCAGGCCGGCGAGCACGGCCACGCCCACCCGCAGGCGCCAGTACTGCTTGTCCAGCTCGTCGATCCGCGCTTCGCTGAGTCCAAACTCCTCGGGCTTGGGTGCTGCCATCGTCTGTCCCACCCCTTCCAGGCGATTCAACGCCGCCAGTCTCGCGGACATAATAGGTTGCAGACGTGTCGGAGTCAATCGGGGCTGGGCACCCGCTTGCATTCCGGTTAGGTAATGACATAGTGGCAGTCAGGTGCTTGCCCTGTCATTTTGAGCGGCAGGCAGGCCGCGAAGAATCGTCCATTGCCCTGGCGGGCCACCACCGAGAATGAAAATGGGCATTCCTCGTGGAGGCGGTCGGTGGCGCCGGGCCCTGGACGCCCTGGAGGGCGGCGGCAAGCCGCCGCACTCCACGTTGCCCCCACGGTCGCTCAGCGAGTGCCCATTTTCATAGGAATCTCCTTCGCCTAAGGGCGCAGTCCCCCGCACAAGCGGGACCCAGACCCGCCGCTAGGGCGGCAAGGAGATGCTTCGCCCCGCCGCAGCGGGGCTCAGTATGGCAGGCTCGCTTTGATCCGTTTCCCCAGGGCGGCCGGCCATCAGGCCACGTCGGGCCGGCGATAGGTGGCCCCACCCATGGGTTTGTCCTCCGCCAGCACCAGCCCCGCCCGGCAGACGATGGCCCGCAGCAGCTCGCGGCTCTCCTCCCGGCCGGCCAGTAGCCGCAACGGCAGCTCGAGCCGCTTGCCGGCACCATTCACCTGGCAGCCGCCGCCCGCCGGCCGCAACAGCAGGCAGTCCACCTCGCGCCAGTCTAGCAAGCGCGCCCAGGGTGGCAGCCAGTAACCCGCCTCCAGACCCTCTTCGTCGATCTCCAGACGTGAGACAAAGGTGAAGGCGCCCCCGACTCTGGTCAGGGCGAAGGACCAACCCACGGTCAGCACGAGTGCGGGCCACAGCAGAGCGAAATTGTTGAGGCCGAACGCCAGTACCCAGCCCCAGATCAGCAGCCCGCTCAGGTAGACGCCGAGACTGAGGAAGACGGGACGCAAGCGCACCTGGTACTGCCTGTGGACCGGGGGCGGGACCGCGCGGTCGCACCCCTCTGGTTCCGCTCGCGAGAGCGACCAGCCCCAGGACAGGCGAACCAGACCGAGCCCCGCTTGCTCGCCGAAACTCTCCAGCGCTCGCCGCACTTCCCTCTGCCGCGCGTCGCTGCCCAGCTCCACCTGCCAGAGCCCGGGCTCGGGTGCGGCGTCCTCGCCGAGGGCGTAGACCGGTAGCGATCCGTAGAGGTACCGGTCGAAACTACGCCGCAGCTCGCCACCGGCCTCGTTCGGGCAGCGGAAGGTGGCCGTGTAGCGCTTCATTCCCCACTCCCCCTATCCCGCCCGAGCGTTCTCACCGGCCCAACTCCCGCTCGATAATCTCCACGGCCTCGCGCGCCTGCCCCGGCCCCGCGCCGGTCACTTGGCGGTAGACAAGGATGGCCTCGAGCTTCTGGTCCAGACGCAGCAGGTCGGCCACACCTGCGCGAAGGCTGTAGTCCGGCTCGGTCGAGAGGCGGTGGCGAATCACCTCCGCCTCCGGCGAGAGCGGTGGCAAAGCGCGCTGGCTCCGGGCCAGCACCAGCAGGAAGACGAGGGCCAGGGCGAGAGTAACCTCGGTCAGCAGCAACAGCGGCATCAGGGGGTTGGCGCCGCCGGTCTGCACCCAGAGGCCTATGCTCAGCCCGATAAAGAACAGGACCAACAGCAACGAGATGACCAAAACGCGCATCGGTCTACATCTTACCCAGGGCTGGCGAGCTTCTAGACAGGCAGCCTACTAACCACTGGGCCTTCTCTGCTATCGGCTACCTGCCAGCCGGAATCGGCGATGGCCTGGCGCAGGCGGTCGGCGGCGGGCCAATCCCGGCGGCCCCGCGCCGTTTCCCGTTCGGCGACCAGCCGCAACACCGCGTCGGGCGGCCCCGACTCGACGGCGGGCGCGGCGAGCTGCGGCGCCCGCGCCGCGTCCCAGACGGCAGCAGGCAGGTCATCCGTCGGGTCGGGGTGGAAATCGCCCAGGTAGTCCAGCGGCAGGCGCCGACCGCTGCCGAAGCACAGCTCCTCGCCCTGTCGGAGTATCGTCACCCCGCCCCGGCCAAACACCAGGCAACGGCCCGCAGCGAGATCCACTATCAGCGCCGTGTGCTCGTCGATGCCGACGATGGTGGCAGGTTCGGGCAGGAGCTCCCGCAGCCGGGCGAAGCGCTCCCGGCCCATGAAGCAGCGGCTAGTGTCCAGCTCGGCGCCGCCCTCGCAGTTGTTCCAGTGGGGCACAAGCACGAGCCGTAGGCCGTAGGGAGCGAAGAAGTCGAGCCCCTGGGCCCAGTGCAGGTCGAGCCCCGCCTTGTAGATTTCGTAGACCGGTATCGTGTAGGCGCTGGCCGCCGCGGTGGCCGCGCTGGCCAGAATAACCGCGCCGCCCAGGCGGTGGCGGGCCTGCAAGTACCGCCAGGCCAGGCTGTTCTCCAGCTGACGCGCCGCATAGGTCGGGCTGCCGGGCCCCAGGAAGATGGCGCAGGCGCGCAGTAGGGGCTCGATCAAGGACGGATCGTCGGGGCTGAACTCGCTCCCTTTGCGCCGCGCGGGCACCACGTCTACCTGCAAACGGTAGTTGGCCAGGTGCACCCGGAGGTAGTCCGCCACCTTGCCGGCGACGACAGCCGTGTTGGGCTGGAAGCCGGCCGGCGTCTCCAGAATGGCCAGGCGCACGGGCGGGACGATCAGCTTCAGCAGCCACTCGTAGACCCGCCGGCCGCTGGGCGCGGTTTCGCCCGAGCCGAAGAGCACGACCTGGCCCGGCGCAGGCTCCATCTCCGCCATCTCCCTCCCGAACGTCGCCCGCTCTCGCGCCGAGGCGCCCGTCCGCCCGTAGAGTAGCACGAAGAGATGGCTATGCCAATGCGTTGGGCGCGGCCGCGTTCAGGCGATCCAGCTCTTCCAGCAGCACCCGGTTCTCCGGTATGTCGCTCATGGACTCGCCGTAGTGCTGGTAGCGAACGCGGCTACCTTCCCACCCGCCGCAGCAGCTCCGCCGCCGCCGTCACCGTCTGGGCCTGCCGCGCCTCAGGGCTGACCTCAGGCGGGTTGTCGCCGGGCTGAGGGCGGTAGGCGCCAAACTGGGCGTGATTGCCTCCCTCGACGACCAAGAACCTGGTGCTGGGCGGCAACAAGCGACGAGTGTCGGCGATCTTGGCCAGCGTCGCCAGTCCGTCGCGGCTGCCGGAGACCGACGCCACCGGCAGGTTGAAGCCGGAGAGGTCGTCGCTGACGTCGGGGTAGGAGGCCCAGAGCACCAGCCCCTGCACGGACCCGGGATGGGAGTGGACAAAGCGCGCCGCCATCGAGCCGCCCAGCGAGTGCCCACCGACGGCCCACGCCTTGACCTGAGGGTAGGCGGACATGACCTCGGCAGCCCTGTCGGGGGCGAGCACGGCCAGGTTGAAGGGCATGGGCGTGTCCACCACCAGGAAGCCCTGGGCGGCGATGTCCCGCGGGGGCGGCGCGTAGGCACGGTAGTCCACCCGCCCGCCCGGGTAGAAGATAAGGCCGGTGGTGGGCACGGGAGGACTGGCAGGGCGGAAGACCAGCCACTGTCCGCTCTCCACCTGCACCTGGCCGTCGGACCGCAGCGCCGCCAGCGCCCGCGCCGTCGGTTGGGCCGCGAGGCTGGCCCAGACGAGGCCTCCCCCCAGGGCCAATACCACGACCACTGGGATCAGCCAGAACCAGCGGCGCGAGGGGCGAACGCTCAACCCAGCACGTCCCGCAGGGCAGGCTCGGGTTCGGCGAAGCGGCAGGCAAAACCCAGCTCCTGCAGTCGCCGGGGCACGACCCTCTGCGAGCGAGCCCAGGACCATCTCCGCCATCTCGCCAAACACCAGGCGCACGAGAAACCCGGGTGTGGGGAACCAGGAGGGCCGGTGCAGGGCGGCGCCCAGGGCGCGGGCGAAGCTCGCGTTGCGCACCGGCTCGGGCGCCGCCAGGTTGAAGGGGCCGTGCGCCGTCTCGTTGGCCAGCAGGAAGCGCATAGCCCCGCTCTCGTCGGCGTGGTGGATCCAGGAGAACCAGTGCCGCCCGCCCGCCACCGGTCCGCCCACGAAGAAGTAGAAAGGCAGCGACATCAAGCGCAGCATGACGGCGTTCTTGGCCAGCACGGGGGCGCTGCGCACTACCACCCGGCGCACGCCCATCCCCTCCACCGGCTCCGTCGTGGCCTCCCAATCCTGGCACAGCCTGGCCAGGAAATCGCTGCCGGCCGGCGTCGACTCGTCGATGACCGCCTCGCCTCGGGGGCCGTAGTAGCCGATGGCGGAGGCCTGTAATAGCACCCGAGGCTTCTCCCTGGCCTGTTCAATGGCCTGCGCCAGGGCCAGCCCCGGCTCGATGCGGCTGGCGCGCAGGCGCCGCTTTCGCGCCTCCGTCCAGCGCCCGCCAGCCAGGTTCTCCCCCGTGAGGTTCACCACCGCCCCGGCGCCGTCCACGAGAGGCGCCCAACCGGTGGCGGTGCGGCCGTCCCAAGCTTCAGCCCGCGCGCCGGGCGGCAGCCCGCGTATCCGGCCAGGGCTGCGGCTGAGAACGACCACCTCGTGGCCTTCGGCGGCAAGAGGGGCGCTAAGGATGCGGCCGAGCAAGCCGCCGCCCCCGGCGATCACGATGCGCATCGGCAACCTCCTCGCCCCTGGCTCGGGGGGCGTCCCAGGCCATTCTACAGCTTGGCCGCGGCCCCGCACAAAGCGGAAGAGGCCCCAACTACTGGCCATCTGACCAGGCCTCAGTCCCGGCCACATGGCTTTTGACTCGCCACCTGAGGCACGTCTATACTATTGACGACCTGCCGCAAGGATGTCCGGACGCATTACGCGGTCTTTGCAGGCCCATAACGCGGCCTTAACCCCGGGCAGTTAGCATTTACATTTAGCGATACCTTGTCCAGATAGTCGCCGGCCGGGTGGTCTGGCTACCCCCGGCCTGAAAGGAGTGAGCCAAGTGCGCCGGATTCTGGCCATTCTGCTCTCCGTCGCCTTCCTATTGCCCGCGCTCGCCACGCCCGCGGCGGCGCAAGACGCCCGCACCTTCGCCGAAACGGGCAAGACCGTGCAGGGCGCCTTCCTCGACTTCTACGATGCCAAAGGCGGATCACAGATCTTTGGGGCGCCGATTACCGACGAACAGGTGGAGAACGGGCGCACGGTGCAGTACTTTGCCAAGGCTCGCTTCGAGCTGTGGCCCGAGAACCCGCCCGGCTACCAGGTGCAACTGGGACTGCTGGCGGTCCAGCTGGGCAAGGTGCAGCCCCCCATCCAGGCCGACACCAGCGGCGACCCCAACCGCCGCTTCTTCCCCGAGACGGGCCACGTGCTGGCCTTTGGCTTCAGGACCTTCTGGGAGACTCACGGCGGGCTCGACATCTTCGGCTATCCCACCACCGAGCAGTTGGTGGAAAACGGCCTGATCGTGCAATACACCCAACGGGCCCGCTTCGAGTGGTATCCGGATGACGCCGCCAACCCGGTGCAGTTGGGGGACCTGGGCCGCGAGTACCTGGGCCTGGGGCCTCAACCCGTGGCCGGGGGCACTACCGCCCCGGCGGCCGATAACGACTTGATCCTCTTCCAGCAGACCAACGGCGGCGACATCTACACCGTGCGCCCCGACGGCAGCGACCTGCGCAAGGTGGCCCACGGCTTGGATCCCTCGTGGTCGCCCGACCGCACCCATATTATCTACGCCAGTTGGGACTATCCCTGGGGCATCTACATGGCCAACGCCGACGGCAGTAACCCCCACCTGGTCTACCTGGAGCAGTACCTACAGTCGCCCCAGATGTCTCCCGACGGGCGCTTCATCGCTTACAGTCAGAAGTATCAGGGAGAACGCCTGCGCCCAGCCCAAGTCGACGGCAGGTTCCAGCTCGTTCCCGTGCTTGTCGACCTCTGGCGGGTGGCCGCCGTCAATGTGCAGACCGGCCAGGTGCACCAGGTTGATTCGGACGACGTTTGCGTGTCCCCCACCTGGTCGCCTGATACGCGGCTTGGCTTCAACGGCATCCAGGGCATCTACATCCTGAACCAGATCGATCACGACCGCAAGGTGACCCAGCTGCCGAACACCACGCCCATTTTCGAGTCGCCGAGCTGGTCGCCCGACGGCCAGTACTTCGCCTTCCAGTGGCGGCAGCACGACCACGAGGAGGTCGGCGTCATCGACGCTCAGGGGAATGGCTTCCACCTGCTGACGTCGAGCCCGCCCTTCACCACCCCGGCCAACAACCTGACGCCCAGCTGGTCGCCCGACGGCAAGTCCATCGCCTTCCTCAGCGACAGGACCGGCAAGTGGCAGCTATGGGTTATGAACGCCGACGGCAGCAACCAGCGGATGGTGCCCACCGGCGACTTGACGATCGACTACCAGAACGTACACGAGCGGCCGGTCAGTTGGGGCAAGTAGTAGCGGCCTGACAGGACTGGTTGCCCAGTTCACCCAGTCTCCCCCTTGCCCGCGACGGGAAGGGGGAGACGGTCTATGAGCACAACTCCGCGTACGAGGGAGGTTCGCCGATGGGCGTCGAGTCTCTGGAGAAGTGGCTTCGCCGCGCCGCGGGCGCGGGCTTAGTGGTCTTCATCGGGGTGGTGATGCAGGGGCTGGCCCGTTCGGCGCGGCGCCCCAAGGGCCGCAGCAGCGGCCCGGCGGTGTGGACGCTGGGCACCCTACGCGCCAGCTACCTGCCAATGAGCGTGGTCGCCGTCGGCTTCCTCTACAAGATCTGGAAGCCGCTGCCGCTACGCTTGCCCGCGCCGCTGCGCCTGGCGCTGAGCTTAGTGGGGGCCTTGCTCTACTTCCCCGGTCTGGCCCTCTTCCTCTGGGGCCGGCGGACGATGGGCGAGATGTACGATCTCTCCAGCGGCCTAGGGGTGCAGCTCTACGCCGACCACAAGCTAGTGACGACGGGGCCCTTCGCCCTCGTGCGCCATCCGCTCTACCTCGGCGGCATCGTCGCCGAGCTGGGGGCGCTGCTGATCTTCCGCAACTGGGCTATGCTGCTCATCGCGCTCAACGCGCCGGCGCTTATGACGCGGGCGCGGCGCGAGGAAGTGGCGCTGGCCGACGAGTTCGGCGAGGAGTGGTCGGAGTACAAGCAGCGCACACCTATGCTCGTGCCGAGGGTGAGGGCCGGCTAGAGCGTTTGGTGTGGGTTGACCCTGCGGTGCGGGAGTGGATAAGAAATGGGGCAGCTCTGGTCGTAGCGCGCGGGCCATGTCCCCCGACAGGGGGGCTTGTCCTCCGCGGTAGGACCTGAGCGGACTGAAGTCCGCACTACGAACGACGAGGAGCCCCTGTTTGTAGTGCGGACTTCAGTCCGCTCGCCGCACTTCCTCAAGGCGCGCCCGTCTGCTCGGCAAGGCCTCGCTCCGCCGCCGCGGCGTAGACGCCCCACAGTTCCCGGGGCAGCAAAGCGCCCACCCGGCCCATCATCCTTTGCCGCGCCCAGTCGTCCAGGGTGAGGTCGCTCTCAGGCGGCGGCTCGCCCAGGTGGAAAGGGCGGCCGAAGCGGATGACGATGCGCCCGTCGGGTCCCTGGTACTGGCCCAAGGGCAGCACGGGGAAGCCGTGGTTGCTGAGGCGCTGTACGAAGGCCCCCGATCCGGGTCGGGCCTCCTGGAGGGCGATGGTGCCGGTGCCCTCGGGGAAGATGGCCACGGGCTGCGGCTCGGCGGCGGCACCGCGGCCGCGCCTGCCCAGGTAGCCCAGAATCTGGCGCAGGGCGCGCACCCGGCCGGCGACGTCGGCAGGGTCCGAGGGGGTGGGCACGCAGCCCCAGACGCGCAGGGCGCGAGGGAAGACGACCGCGCTGAGCGGGTTGGGCAGCCAGCGGCCCCGGAACTCCAACCAACGCCAATCGGCCAGGCCGAGCCAGTGCAGCTCCTGCCCACCCGGCGCCCGCGCCTCGGCCACGGCCCGGGTGATGGCCAGGGCCACCATGCCCACCCAGAGGCCCGGCGCCTGGAAGTGGTTGACCACTAGTACGAAGGCCTGGCGCGCGGGGATGTTCTCTCTGCCCTCGATCACAGGCGGGGGCTGGAAGGCGGGCAGGATGCGAGCGGCGTCCGCCGCCAGCGAGCGCCGGCGGCCGCGCAGCACCGCTCCCACCGCCATCGCCAGATTGCCCGGCCCCCAACCACGCAGGGTGCGCAGAATCGCCGGATCGCCGCAATTGCCCATCGGCATTCTCCTGCCGCCGTCTGCTCCGGATTATACGGGGTTGGCCGCGCGGTGAACAGTCGCGGGGCGGGTTGCCCGCGCGCGGCCGCCAGGCATATAATCTGCGCGGCCGGCCGCGGCGCCAGACAGCGGGCGCGCGCCCCGGCACAAGGAGGAGCAGCCAATGGCAGTTACCCGGGAACGCTTCGCTTCCGGCCTCACCTTCGAGCAGTACAAACAGCAGATGACCCGCAACCGCGAGCGGTTCGAGCAGAACGAGCGCGAGGTCCAGATCAAACCGCCGGACCTTGCCGCGTTCCAGGCGCTGCCCCAGCCGCTGGACGTGCTGGTGCTGGCCGAGGACTGGTGCGGCGACGTCATCGCCAACCTGCCGGTGCTGGGCCGGCTGGCGCAGGAAAGCGGCAAGCTGAACGTGCGGGTCTTCCTGCGCGATCAGAACCTCGACCTGATGGACCAGTACCTGAAGGAGGGGAAGTATCGCTCCATCCCAGCCTTCGTCTTCTTCGACCGGTACTTCAACGAACTGGGCCGTTTCATCGAGCGCCCGGACGACATCAGCCGCCTGCGCGAGCGGAAGCGGCGCGAGCTGTACGGACAGCACCCGGAGTACGGCTCCCCCGAGACGCCCATCGACCAGCTGCCGGAGGAGGCGCGGGCCGGTCTGATGCAGTGGATGGCGTCGCTGCGCGAGGAACTGAAGCCCTCCCAGGACCAGGCCGTCATTCGCGACCTGCGCGCCATCGTCGAACGCGCCAAGTAGCGGGGCGACGATGGCTAGGCGACCGGTCAAAGTCACCATCACCTACTGCGCGGAGTGCGGCTACGAGCGCCAAACGCTGGCCCTGACCGAGGCGCTGTTGCTGGCCTGCGGCCACGAGCTGAGCGGGGTGGAGCTGATCCCCTGGGTTGAGGGCTCGTTCGAGGTCGTGGTGGGCGGTGAGCGGGTGCACTCCATGTACCGCGACGGCGGTTTCCCCGAGCCCGCCAACGTCGTCGCCGCTGTGCACAGGATTGCCGGCGGCGAGGGGCTACCCTAGTGGGCGAGGCCGCGGCGCTCGGCTGGGCCGCGCTCTTCAGCCTCAACTCGATCTTCATGCGCTGGGGCGGTATGAAGGTCGACGTGGTGTGGCTGAACGCTTTTCGCACCCTGGTCGCGGCCGTGCTGATGCTGGTCGTGTTGCTCGTCTTCAGCGGGCCCGCCGGCCTGCTGGGCCTACCTCAGCAAACCATCATCTGGCTGGCGGCTTCGACGATCATCACCGTGCCCATCGGCGATTCGCTGTTCTTCATGAGTTGCCAGCACATCGGCGTCGCGCGCGGTCTGCCCATCGCCAATGCCTATCCGCTCGTCTCCGTGGTGCTGGCCGTTGCCTTCTTAGGCGAGGCCGCCAGCTGGCGCCTGGCGCTGGGCACCGTCCTCATCCTGGGCGGGGCCTACCTGGTGGCACGACCGCGAGCGGGCGAAGCGAAGGCCAGCCTGGCCGCGGGCGCCCGGCGCACCGGCGTGCTCCTGGGGGTGGGGGCCTCCCTGGCCTGGGGTGTGGGCGTGATCGCCGACAAGATCGCCATGCAGGCGCAGTCGATCGATCTGGCGGGTGCCGCCTTCCTGCGCCTGGCCTGCGCCGCCGTGTTCCTGTTCGTTTTCGCGCGCCGGCAGCCGTTCCGCGGCGCCTGGCTCAACCTGGCGCCCGCCTTCTACGTGGGGCTGCTGGCGGCAGCGGGCATTTGCGGCGTCGGCGCTCCCTTGGCCTGGCTGTTCGCGATCCAGAACGCGGGCGCGGCGCGGGCGGGCTTGCTGGCGGCGACCGGCCCGCTCTGGGGCCTGCTGCTCTCGGCCCTGCTGTTGCGCGAGCCGGTGACGCGTGCCACAGTCGCCGGGGCGGTTCTGACCGTGGCCGGCGTCTGGGCGATACTCTGAGGGCACGGAGACTTCACCGCAGAGGGCACAGAGGACGCAGAGAACAGCACGGGGATCGAGAAGAGACTAACCACCGAGAACACCGAGACCAGACGAAAGCAGATGAAGGAGAATGGCGTCCCGCTCTCTGATCTCTAGGGCGAGCGAGGTCTCCTTTTTGTTCTCTCGGTGCTCTCAGTGTCCAAGTGGTTCATGCTTCTCCTAGTTCTCTGCTCAGCGCTCTCTCCGTTCCCAGCGGTGTCATCCGTCTCTCTATCCGGTCTCGGTGTCCTCGGTGACTCGGTGGTTTACCATATTCCGGTTGTCCGCACTGCGCCCGCGTGGTGGACAATGAAGCGCGAGGAGGATATCAATGCCAGGTTCCAGTTTCCAGCCTGCCGGCGAGCTGGCCGGCGTGCCTCAGATCGGCGTCGGCGTCATCGGCTATGGTTTCATGGGCCGCGCGCACTCCCTAGGCTACAAGCGCCAGATCGATGCCTACTGGCCGCCCAAGGTGCTGCCCCGGCTGCTGGCCATCTGCGGCCGCAACGGCGAGCGGGTGCGCGCCGCCGCCCAGCGCTGGGGCTACGAGGGCTACTACACTGACTGGCGGGAGCTGATCGCCGACCCGGCGGTGCGGATCGTCGATAACTGCACCCAGCCCTTCCTGCACGCCGAGCCCTCTCTGGCCGCTCTGGCGGCGGGCAAGCACGTGCTCTGCGAGAAGCCGCTGGCGCCGACCCTGGCCGAGGCGCGGCAGATGCGCGACGCCGCGCGCCAGTCGGGGAAGGTCCATATGACCGGCCTCAACTACCGCTTCGTGCCGGCCATCCGCCTGGCCTACGAGATCGTCCAGAGCGGCGCCCTGGGCGAGCTGCAACTCTTCCGCGCCAGCTACCTGCAGGAGTTCCGGCGTGACCCGACGATGCCGGCGCTGAGCGGTTCGCCCGAGGGTCGCGGCCGCGGGGTGGTCGGCAACCTGGGCGCCCATGCCATCGACCTGGCCTACCATCTGGTGGGCGACATCGCCCGCGTCTCCGGCGTCGTGGTCAACCACATCGCCAGGCGACCGGCGGCGGCCGGCGCCAGCGAGCTGATCCCCGAGAAGGAAGAGGACACCGCCCACGGTCTGCTGGAGTTCGCCAACGGCGTCACCGGCTTCGTGGAGGCGACGCAAGTCGCCACCGGCCGCAAGAACCAGCTGGTGCTGGAGATCAACGGCAGCCGGGGCAGCCTGCGCTTCGACCTGGAGCGGCTGAACGAGCTGCAGGTGTACCTGCTGGACGAACAGGACCCGCTCAAGATGGGCTTCCGCGACATCGTGGTCACCGAGGGCGCGCATCCGTTGCTCAAGCACTGGTGGCCGCGCGGCCACGTGTTGGCCTGGGAGAACACCTTCGTGGGCGAGTTGAATCACCTGCTCACCTGCGTGGCGGAAGGCAGGCAGGCCGGGCCAGAGGGCGCCAGCTTCGAGGACGGCTACAAAGCAGCGCTGGTGGGGGAGGCGCTGCGCGTCTCCTCCCGCGAGGGGCACCGGGTGGACGTGCAGAGCCTGGAGTAGGGCGTCGCGCGCCCGAGTGGCACGAAATGTGAATCCAAGGCGGTCTACTATTCATTCGAGGTGGACCGCTATGGAGGAGTACCCCGCCGGCCGCTGCCTGCATTGCGACAGCGACCTGCGCGAGACGACAAACCAGGCGATCAGCTTGGCAACCGAGCCATGACCTCCTGCCCGCTGGCGCTAGGCGACCGGGTGACGCACGAGGAGTGGGGCGAGGGAACGGTGGCGCGGGTCTCTGGCGACACCGTGACCGTGCTCTTCCGCGGCGTGGGCCACAAGACCCTGGCCCTGGCCATCGTCTGGCCCCACAAGCTGCGCCAGCTGGGCGACGAAGACGCGGCAGCGTAGGGGAGAACAGCCAGCCACCCGCGCGGGCGATCGTAGTGGCGCTGGTGGGAAGGGCCAGGCTTGCCGCCCGGCCCCAAACTGGAGAAACGGCTACAGCTTGCGCTTGTCGACGACGCGCTGGGCTTTGCCCTGGCTGCGCTCGATGGCGCCGGGCTCCATCAACTTGACACGCACGCCGATGCCCAACGCCACCTCCAGGCGGTGCTCCACCAGCTCTCGCAGGGTGAACATCTTACGGGCGCCGTCGGAGAAGGTCCGCTCGGAGACCTCCAGCTGAACCTCGATGTCGTCCAGCGCGCCCGAGCGCTCCACCACGATCTGGTAGTGGGGCTCGGCGCCCTCCACCGCCAGCAGAACCTCTTCGATCTGAGAAGGAAAGACGTTCACCCCGCGGATGATCAGCATGTCGTCGGTGCGGCCGAAGACCCGCGCCATGCGGGCCGTGGTGCGGCCGCAGGGGCAGGGTTCGAGAGTTACCTTGGAGATGTCGCGGGTGCGGTAGCGCACCACCGGGAAGGCTTCTTTGGTCAGGCTGGTAAAGACCAGCTCGCCCGGCTCACCCTCCGGCACCGGCTGGCCCGTGTCGGGGTCGAGCACCTCCACCAGAAAATGGTCCTCGTTGATGTGCAGGCCGCTGCGCTCCTGGCACTCGCCCGAGACGCCAGGACCGATGATCTCGCTCATGCCATAGTTGTCAGTGGCGAAGATGCCGAGCCGCGCCTCGATCTCACGGCGCATGTTCTCCGACCAGGGCTCGGCGCCGAAGAGCCCCCAGCGCAGGCGCAGCAGGGAGCGATCGATGCCCATCTCGCCCATCACCTCGGCGATGCGCAGGGCGTAAGAAGGCGTGCAGATGAGCGCCGTGCTGCCGAAGTTGAGCAT
Organism: Chloroflexota bacterium; assembly: GCA_023473795.1. Classification (GTDB taxonomy): domain Bacteria; phylum Chloroflexota; class UBA6077; order FW602-bin22; family JAMCYS01; genus JAMCYS01. Next base: position 23,165 of record JAMCYS010000117.1, read on the forward strand.
CGTCTCCACCTGGCGCTCGGTGTTGCCGCCGGACACGGGCAGCACCGTGGCACCCACCCGCTCTAGGGCGTAGTGCAGGCCGAAGGCGCCGGTGAAGAAGCCGTAGCCGAAGGAGACCTGGGCCACGTCTTCGGCCGTGACGCCGGCCGCCGTGACCAGGCGAGCCATCACCTCGGCCCAGGTCTCCAGGTCCTGGCGCGTGTAGCCGACGACCGTTGGCTTGCCGGTGGTGCCGGAGGAGGCGTGCACGCGCACCACCTCCTTGAGCGGCACCGCGAAGAGGCCGTAGGGGAAGTGATCGCGCAGGTCGTTCTTGGTCAGCAGAGGCAGGCGCGCCAGCTCGGCCTGAGAGCACACGTCCCGCGGCTTGAGGCCCGCGGCGTCGAACCGTTCCCTGTAGAAGGGCATCGTCTCGTAGACGCGGGCCAGAGTCTCCCGCAGGCGTTCGTTTTGCAGGCGGCGCAGGTCGGCGCGCGGCCGGCACTCGTTCTCCCTGTCCCAGATCATCCCCCGCCCCCTACTGCTCCAGGATCCTCGCCCCGCCGTCCCGCAGCACGGCCAGGGCCCGCAGCGAGTCCTCGAAGCGCAGGTAGACGACGGCCTTGCCCGCCTCCTCCGCCAGCGAAGCGTACATGTACTCGATGTTGACGTCGCCGCGCGCCAGCAGCGCCAGCACCGCGGCCAGCGCCCCGGGCTTGTCCACCAGCTCGACGGCTACGACGTCGCTGACGTCGGCCAGGAAGCCGCCCTCTTTCAGTGCCTTGAGGGCCCGCGTGGTGTCGTCGACCACGAGGCGGAAGATGCCGAAATCGGGGGCGTCGGCCATCGAAATGGCACGGATATTGACCCCCGCGTCGCGCAGCAGGGCCGTCACCCGCGCCAGCCGTCCCGGCCGGTTATCGATGAGGATGGAGATTTGTTTGGTGAGCACTCTACTTTACTTCCATCTGCACCGAGGCGTAGGGATACACGCCCACCTTGGCACCGGCGCCGTGGCGCGGCAGCAGCTCGGCCAGCACCTCGCCCCAATCCTTGCACCAGATCACCTTCTCCTCAGCCCCCAGCTCCTGACGGTCGAGCTGCGAGAGGCGCGGCGCGAAGACGATGACCTTGTTCGCCTTGGCCAGGTTCTTCGCCCGCCCGCCGGGCTTCCAGTTGCGCCCGCCGAAGTCGGTGCCGAAGCGGCCCGACCACTGGTGGAGGTTCTGGCCCTCGTGCGAGTAGGTGATCAGCACCACGTCGCCGCCCTCGCGCAGCGAGAGAGGCACGCACCACGTGGAACGGGCGAACTGGCTCTCGTCGGGGTAGCCGTTGATCACCAGCAGGTCGGCCTCACGCACCGCCTCGGTGTAGTAGACCTCGCGCGCCTGCTTGGCGGCCTGGCGATGCTCGGCCACGAAGTCGCCCGCGTAAAGCCCCACTACCTCGCGCTTGTTGTTGAGGATCGCGTCCACCTTGAAGTGCAGGCCGGCCAGCCGGGCGCACTCCTCCAGGTCGAGACGAAACTCGTTGCCGTCCACCTTGCCCAAACCGGAGGTGGCGTGGCCCATGTACTTCTTGTGGTGGAAGTCGATGGTCTCCAGGCCGGAGATGCCGGGCATGATCAGCTTGCCGCCGCCGCCGAAGCCGGCGTTGGGGTGGGGAATGAGGCTGCCCACCGCGACCCGCAGATCGCAGCTGACGAACTCGCGGTTCACCCAGACGGGCGTGCCGTGGCTGGTGGCGCCGACGTTGACCAGGTTGTCCCAGATGCTGTGGTTGTACACGTTGTACTTCTTGACGATCTCCTCGCCCAGCTTGGCGGCCAGCTCGGGATAGATGAGCGGCCGGTGGGTGCCTGGGGCGCAGAGGAAGCGGATGTGCCGGTCCTCGATGCCGCCCGCGTGCAGCTCCTCCAGCACGAAAGGCACGATGCGGCTGGCGGGCGTGGGCTTGGGCAGGTCGTCGAAGAGCACCACGACCTCCTTCTTGCCCCTGGCCAGCTCGGCCAGGCGCGGCGCGCCGATGGGGTTGAGCAGGGCGGCCCGCATCTGCTCGTCGTCGAGGGCCGGCAGGTCGTGGCCGGCCATCCGGCACTCCTTGATGTCCCAGTAGCCGGGAAAAGAAAGGTCGATCTCGTTGTCCCCGAACCAGGCGTTGACGCGAATGCTGATCTTCTGCATGGCTAGTGAGGCGCCTCCTCGGCCGAAATGGACGGCGCCGCCCGTGCGGCAGGACGGCGCCGTGTGCCCCGATTGTAACCCATCCCGGCCCGCCAGGGAAGGACCCCTGCCGACGAGCCGACCATCCGGCCTGTGGCACAACCCTCGGGCGGGCTAGGACTTGATGAGCACCAGGCGCGGTGCTAAGATGGCATAAGCGCCAATGGCGCCGTCGCAGATTCTGGGGAGAATGAGGAGCGATAGAGCAATGGATCTGCCAACCGATCTGCCAATGCCCAAAATGTACAAGATTCGCCAGCAGCTGGAAGTGCCGCAGGTCGAGGACGTCCCGGCCGCGGTGCGGGCCGAGCTGCGGCGCATCGGCATCGCCCAGCTGGTGAAGCCCGGCCAGCGCATCGCGTTGACGGCCGGCAGCCGGGGCATCGTCAATATCGTGCCCATCATCAAGACCACCGGCGAGGTCCTCAAGGAGCTGGGCGCCAAGCCGTTCGTCATCCCCACCATGGGCAGCCACGGCGGCGCCACCCCCGAGGGCCAGCGCAACGTGCTGAAGAACATCGGCATCACCGAGGAATCGGTCGGCGTGCCTATCCTATCCTCGCTGGAAGTGGTGCAGATCGGCAAGACCGCCGACGGCGTGCCCGTCTACCTCGACAAGAACGCCTCCGAGGCCGACGGCATTATCGTCATCGCCCGCGTCAAGCCGCACACCGACTTCGAGGGGCCGATCGAGAGCGGTCTGATGAAGATGATGGTGATCGGCCTGGGCAAGCACAAGGGCGCGCTCGCCGCCCACCGCGGCGCCATGACCCGCGGCTTCCAGCACACCATCCCCTCCATCGCCCGCGTCGTGCTCAAGGAGGCGCCCATCGTCTGCGGCGTCGTCACCGTCGAGAACGCCTACGACGAGACGGCCAAGATCCAGGCGGTGAAGCGCGAGGAGGTGGAGGAGCGCGAGATGGAGCTGCTGGCCCTGGCCAAGCGGCTCTTCGCCCGCCTGCCTTTTCAGGAAATGGACATCCTGCTGGTGGACGAGCAGGGCAAGGACATCACCGGCGCCGGCATGGACCCCAACGTGATCGGCCGCATCCAGAACCGGGCCTCGGAGGAGGCCGAGTGGCCGAAGATCACCCGCCTCATCACCCGCGACCTCACCGAGGCCACGCACGGCAACGCCACCGGCATGGGCAAGGCCGACTTCACCACCCGGCGGCTGTTCGAGAAGATTGACTACGCCTCCACCTACATCAACTGCGTCACCGGCGGCGCCCCGGAGGGCGCCCGCATCCCGATGGTCTGCGACAGCGACAAGCAGGCCCTGATCTACGCCATGACCACCATCGGCGACAAGGACGAGAAGACCATGAAGCTGATGTGGATCAAGAACACGCTGGAGCTGGAGGACATCTACGTCTCCGAGGACTTCCTGCCCGAGGTCAAGGCGCGGCCGGACCTGCGGGTGCTGGAGGGGCCGGTGGCGATGCAGTTCGACGGCGAAGGCTATCTGGTGGACAAGTTCCCGCGCCGCAAGCCCGGCGCCCACTAGGGCGGAGCTAGGAACAACCACATAGGCTAATCAAGACGAAGAGCCCGCCGACCGGCGGGCTCTTCGTCTTATCGCCACGCTTGCCGTGCCAGCTGCCCTTGCTTGCTATTCCGTCGACGACCTCGGATAATACGTACTTGGACCAGTAGCTGCTCGCAGAAGTGGTGCAATTGAACCCAACGATGCCCAGGGTGACCGCCCAGCAGGTCCTGCGGGTCATGCGGAAGGACGGCTGGACAGAAGTGCGACGCAGTGGCTCGCACGTCTCGCTTAGGCATCCCAGCAAACCCGGACTGGTCGTGATCCCCATGCACTCGGCGAGGACCGTCCGCCTGGGAACGCTGGCCAAGATTCTCAAGGATGCCGGCTTGACGGTGGATGAGTTCAGGAGGTTACTGTGAAGGAATACTCAGTCATACTGCTGCCCGACCCGGAAGAAGGCGGTTTCACGGTGACCGTCCCTGCCCTCCCAGGGATCACTACCGAGGGCGATACCGAGGAGGAAGCTCTGGCCAACGCGCGCGACGCGATCGAATTGTACCTGCAGAGTCTGGCCGAACTGGGGGAAGCCGCACCGTCCGAAATGGCGCACGCGCGTCTGGTCACAGTACGGGTTTCCAGCCCAGCGGCCTGATGCCAATGGTCTTCTCCGGCGACAATGCGACTGGCCGGCCTTCGTGTACAGGCTGGCGTCAGGGGGCGCCGTAGACAGGCGCAGAGTCAGGCCACTAGGCGAGGGGATAGCGGCCGCGGCGGCGAAGGGTCTCGTACATGGCCAGGACGTTGGCCACCGGCACGCCGGCCTGGACGTTGTGCACGGTGTTGAAGACGAAGCCACCCCCCGGCCCGAATACCCGTAGGCGCTCCGCCACTTCGGCGCTTACTTCCTCTGGCGTGCCAAAGGGCAGCGTGCGTTGCGTGTCCACCCCGCCTCCCCAGAAGACGACCCGTTCGCCGTAGGTGCGCTTGAGGAAACAAGGGTCCATGCCGGCGGCCGAGCACTGCACCGGGTTGAGGACATCGAAGCCGGCGGCGACGATGTCCTCCAGCAGCGCCACAACCGAGCCGCAAGTGTGGATGAACGTCTTCCAGCGGGTGTGGGCATGAATCCAGCCGTTCAGCTGCTTGTGGAAGGGTTGGTACAGCTCCCGGTAGGTCCGCGGCGAGACGAAGGGCCCCGTCTGGGTGCCGAAGTCCGTGCCTGAGACCATTAGCACGGCGATCCGCTCGCCCACCGCCGCGTGCAGACGCTCCAGATTGGCCAGGGCGATCTCGCACTGCCGCTCGAAGAGCCGGTAGACGAAGTCGCGGCGGGTGGCGGTGCTCATGTACCACTCGGCCACATCGCGGATGCCCTTGGGGTGCTTGAGCCAGGGCGCGGGCACCTGCGCCACGTCGCCGAAGGCCAGGCCGGGGAAGCTGGCCAGGATGGCCCGGTCGGTGGTGTAGAGGCGCTCGGCCTCGGCGGCGTAGTAGGCCAGGTCGTCGTCGGAGGCGGGGCCGAACTCCTCCAGGTTGTCCGCCAGGTTCTCCTGCCAGTCGTCCAGCGGCTCCTGACGGATGATGGCGTCGAAGTAGAAGCCGCCGGCGGGCATGCGGCCGCTGGGCGGGGCACTCTTGTCGCCCCGCGGGTACATTAGAATCTCGCCGTTGGACTCGGGCTCGGTGTTGAAGCCGGCCGGGACCAGCACCGGCGTCCCGTCGAAGGTCGTCCAGGGCCGCCAGCCCTCGTTGCGGTAGCCGAACAGCGTCTCCCGCTTGCCCAGGGCCACCACGTCCGTGCCCAGGCGCGCCGCCAGGTCGGGCGCGATCTCGCCCAGCATCTGGTAGGGCTCCACCACCTTGACGGGCCTGCCGGGCTCGTCCAGGCCGAGCGCCTGGCGCAGGGCATAGACGTTGCTGACGTGCATCCCCGTGACGCCGCTGCCGCCCAGGTCCAGCGGCACGCGGTCCGGCTCGCGATGGCTCAGCGCCAGCTCCACCCGCTGGCGGGAGGTAAGGGAGGTAACCATGCCGCCTACCCCGCTTCCATGCCACCTGGCAGCTCACCCAGGCGGCGGTAGTAATCCTTGAAGCCCCACGAGTAGTCCCAGGGGCCGACCACGAACTCGACCACCGCGGGCTGACCCGCTTGGTTGGCGGCTAGAGCCCGCTCCAGGGCCGAGCGGATGTCGCCCGCCTGCCCTGTCATGCCGAGGGTCGTCGCACCGGCCCGAAGCATCCCCTGGCGCCGGCAGGCGAGCCTCCGCCGCAGCGACCACATGGTTCAGAGCGGAGCGAAGGAGGAGATGCTTCGCTCGCTATGTTCGCTTCAGCATGACAGGCCATTGTCGTCTATGTTGGTCGCCCGCGAAAGTGTCCGCATGATTCTTGGCAACTAACCCCACGCCGGTCTCTGGCCGCCCGTATCTCACCCCCTTGGCACGACGGGCAGGGTCACCCGCGTCGGGCGCGGGCCGTCGTGGAACACGGTCTGCCGGGCCGTGACGAAGGCGCTGTCCTCCCAGTAGTCCCGCCCCGTGTTGTGGTTGCGGTCGTAGTTCGGGAAATCGCTGGACGAGATGTCCAGACGGAGACGGTGCCCGGCCAGGAACAAGTTGCTGGTCGGCGTCATCTTCATAGTGTACTCGTAGACTCGACCTGGCGTCAGAAAGGAAGGGGCTTCGTAGGACTCGCGGTAGCGGGCGCGTACGATGCCCCGGCTCACGTCCACGGCGAACCCATCCGGATGCACGTCCACCAAGCGCACTGCCCAGTCGGTGTCCGGGGCCGAAGAGGCGGCGTGGAGCTTCAAGACCGGCTGGCCGGTGACCTCCAGGGCCCGCTCCAGTGGCGGCGTCTGTAGCAGAGCACATCCCGGCGGTCGTCGTGCAGGCGCACGTCGCCCGGGGCGGCGTGGCCGTTGAGGTTGTGCAGGCTCATCAGGGGGTCGCGCGGGTCGTAGAGGAAGCCGTCGGGCTCCTCCGCCGCCGGCTGCTCGGGGCTCAAGAAGCCGTCGCCCGCCGGGGTATTGGCCCGGCCACCGCTGTGGCAGTAGAAGTCTGTGGGGATGGCGCGGGCAAGCGGCCACTCGTCCTCGTCGTGCCACCTGTTCTCGCCCATCACGAAGAGGCGCACCGGCGGCTCGTCCATCACGCCGCCGTCGCCGCCCTTCAGCCAGTAGTCGAACCAGCGCGCGGCGACCGTGGGGAAGGACAGCTCGGCCTCAGGGCCGAAGTCCATCACCCCCACCTTGCGGAAGAAGGCGAAGCCGTGCGTCCAGGGCCCCACCATCAGCTTCTGGCCACGCCTGGCCCTCGCCGAGCGACCGCTCTTCACCATCTCAGAATAGAGGCCGACGGTGCCGTTCAGACGGTCGTACCAGCCGGTGGCGTGGAAGATCGGCGCGTCGATTTCGGGACACTGCTCGGCGAAGCGGAACCAGTCCTCGTGGTGGTGGGAGAGCCAGTCCTTCTTGAAGCCGGCCAGGGCGCTTTCGGGCAGGTCGGCGAGGGGCGTGAACCAGAGCGACTTGGCCCGCTCAAAGGTGGCCCAGCGCCTTTTGGCTTCGGCGGCGGCCTGCGGGCCGGGCAGACCCAGGCGCCGCCGCGACTCCGGCACCAGCTCGTTCAGCAGCCATTGCAGCTGGCGGTCGCGGGCGAAGATGCCCAGCCAGGTGCCCCGCGAATCGGGGATCATGCCACCAGCAAACATCGCCCGCAAGTGCGGCGGCCGCGTCGGCGCCAGCTTCCATTGGGTCCAGGCCAGGTAAGACACCCCGAAGGTGCCCACCTCGCCGGTCGAGCCCGGCAACCCGGCCGCCCACTCCACCGAGTCGTAGCCGTCGGCCACGCAGGCGTTGCCGCGCGTGGGCGAGTAGTAGGGGTCGAACTCGCCCTCGGAGGCGAAGCGCCCGCGCACGTCTTGCACCACCACGACGTAGCCGTGGGCCGCCAGTTCCTCCACCCGGTCCGCCTGGGCCGTGAGCCGCTTGTCGTAGGTGGTCCGGGCCAACAGCACGGGGAAGGGGCCGTCCGCCAGCGGCCGGTAGACGTCGGCCCGCAGAAGCGTGCCGTCGCGCATCCGCGCCGGCAGGTCGGATGCCTTCGTGACCCGATATAGCAGCTCTATGGTTACCATGTGTCCCGACTTATCCTCCGCTGGGGCTAGGTTACGTTACTGCTTCGCGACTGGAACCATCTCAAGATGGATGCTCTCGCCCAACCGCCGTCCGTCCGGCAGAGAGTACATTCCCGCGATCAATTCGTACTGTCCATCAGCCGTAGAGGGAGGGACTTTGAGCTCGTACGTCTCTTTGAGAATTTGTCCCACTCGCCAGCGTGAGGTGGGGTAAAGGCCGGCGTAAGGTTGATGGTCCAGTTGCGCCAGCAAGCGTTGGTCCGCTGCTGCTCCCTCCGGGCGCAACAGTTGCACGAACACCGTGTAGTCGGCGGCCAGGTTGCGGTTCGCCCGCCAATAGAGCGTGACCCGCAGCGCCTCGCCCGGCCGCACTGACTGCTGGTCCAGGTCATAGCCTAGTAGGGTTACTTGCCCATCAAGGCTGGCCGCCAACTGGTGTTGTGCCCGGCCGGCGTATACCGAGGCGAGGTTGGGGCTGCCTCTGAACAGCAGTCCGGCAAAACCGACCGCGAGTCGCGCTGCCTGGTCTCTATCGCCAGCCAGCGGCACCACAATCTCTAACAGCGTCGTACCATCGGCCATGTCGCGATACTGGTTGGACCAAAGGAAGCCGAAGAGAACCAGATGCTCCCCTTCGGGCTGGCTGGCCGCGAAGCCGCGCAGGCGCAGCGTGGCGTCTCCTACCGGCACGGCGTAGCGGCTCTCGGGCTCCAGCTGCCAGCCGTTGGCCCGGTAACAGGTCGGCGGGTTGTGGTAGAACATGTTCCAGTCGGCACTCGCCAGCAGCCGCAGCCAGAGCATCTCGCCCCGTTCGTTCGTGTAGCGGCGTAGCACGTGCTGCTTCGCCCCTAGCGTTAGACTCTCAGTATCGCCGTCCGGTTCGTCCACGCCCCGCCACTCGCCTAGCTGGCGTGGCAGACTCCGGCCACCGCTGTGGCAGTAGAAGTCTGTGGGGATGGCGCGGGCAAGCGGCCACTCGTCCTCGTCGTGCCACCTGTTCTCGCCCATCACGAAGAGGCGCACCGGCGGCTCGTCCATCACGCCGCCGTCGCCGCCCTTCAGCCAGTAGTCGAACCAGCGCGCGGCGACCGTGGGGAAGGACAGCTCGGCCTCAGGGCCGAAGTCCATCACCCCCACCTTGCGGAAGAAGGCGAAGCCGTGCGTCCAGGGCCCCACCATCAGCTTCTGGCCACGCCTGGCCCTCGCCGAGCGACCGCTCTTCACCATCTCAGAATAGAGGCCGACGGTGCCGTTCAGACGGTCGTACCAGCCGGTGGCGTGGAAGATCGGCGCGTCGATTTCGGGACACTGCTCGGCGAAGCGGAACCAGTCCTCGTGGTGGTGGGAGAGCCAGTCCTTCTTGAAGCCGGCCAGGGCGCTTTCGGGCAGGTCGGCGAGGGGCGTGAACCAGAGCGACTTGGCCCGCTCAAAGGTGGCCCAGCGCCTTTTGGCTTCGGCGGCGGCCTGCGGGCCGGGCAGACCCAGGCGCCGCCGCGACTCCGGCACCAGCTCGTTCAGCAGCCATTGCAGCTGGCGGTCGCGGGCGAAGATGCCCAGCCAGGTGCCCCGCGAATCGGGGATCATGCCACCAGCAAACATCGCCCGCAAGTGCGGCGGCCGCGTCGGCGCCAGCTTCCATTGGGTCCAGGCCAGGTAAGACACCCCGAAGGTGCCCACCTCGCCGGTCGAGCCCGGCAACCCGGCCGCCCACTCCACCGAGTCGTAGCCGTCGGCCACGCAGGCGTTGCCGCGCGTGGGCGAGTAGTAGGGGTCGAACTCGCCCTCGGAGGCGAAGCGCCCGCGCACGTCTTGCACCACCACGACGTAGCCGTGGGCCGCCAGTTCCTCCACCCGGTCCGCCTGGGCCGTGAGCCGCTTGTCGTAGGTGGTCCGGGCCAACAGCACGGGGAAGGGGCCGTCCGCCAGCGGCCGGTAGACGTCGGCCCGCAGAAGCGTGCCGTCGCGCATCCGCGCCGGCAGGTCGGATGCCTTCGTGACCCGATATAGCAGCTCTATGGTTACCATGTGTCCCGACTTATCCTCCGCTGGGGCTAGGTTACGTTACTGCTTCGCGACTGGAACCATCTCAAGATGGATGCTCTCGCCCAACCGCCGTCCGTCCGGCAGAGAGTACATTCCCGCGATCAATTCGTACTGTCCATCAGCCGTAGAGGGAGGGACTTTGAGCTCGTACGTCTCTTTGAGAATTTGTCCCACTCGCCAGCGTGAGGTGGGGTAAAGGCCGGCGTAAGGTTGATGGTCCAGTTGCGCCAGCAAGCGTTGGTCCGCTGCTGCTCCCTCCGGGCGCAACAGTTGCACGAACACCGTGTAGTCGGCGGCCAGGTTGCGGTTCGCCCGCCAATAGAGCGTGACCCGCAGCGCCTCGCCCGGCCGCACTGACTGCTGGTCCAGGTCATAGCCTAGTAGGGTTACTTGCCCATCAAGGCTGGCCGCCAACTGGTGTTGTGCCCGGCCGGCGTATACCGAGGCGAGGTTGGGGCTGCCTCTGAACAGCAGTCCGGCAAAACCGACCGCGAGTCGCGCTGCCTGGTCTCTATCGCCAGCCAGCGGCACCACAATCTCTAACAGCGTCGTACCATCGGCCATGTCGCGATACTGGTTGGACCAAAGGAAGCCGAAGAGAACCAGATGCTCCCCTTCGGGCTGGCTGGCCGCGAAGCCGCGCAGGCGCAGCGTGGCGTCTCCTACCGGCACGGCGTAGCGGCTCTCGGGCTCCAGCTGCCAGCCGTTGGCCCGGTAACAGGTCGGCGGGTTGTGGTAGAACATGTTCCAGTCGGCACTCGCCAGCAGCCGCAGCCAGAGCATCTCGCCCCGTTCGTTCGTGTAGCGGCGTAGCACGTGCTGCTTCGCCCCTAGCGTTAGACTCTCAGTATCGCCGTCCGGTTCGTCCACGCCCCGCCACTCGCCTAGCTGGCGTGGCAGACTCGCCAGGTCGCCGCGGGGCCGCAGGTCGTAGGGGCTGGCGAGCAGCGCTTCGTCGGTCGTGCGCGTCCACCAATCGCTATCGGCGAGCAGCACGTAGGCTGGATCGGGGCCCCGTGGTGCTCCCGTTTGGGGAACGGAGGGTGCCGACGCCGGCACCGCCGTGGCGGTCCCGGAAAGCGCCGTCTCCACGGCCCTGTAGGGCCGCGCGTAGGCTCCCAGCAAAGCCAATAGCAGCAGAGCGGCGACTAGACCGAGGCGGCGGGCGTCAGCTGACATCGCAGTAGTTTGCACACCAATGCCATAAGAACGAGCGTCAGGGTCCAGGAGAGGTAACCTGCCGCCAGGTCGTGATAGGCTATTCCAGCCTCGTTGCCAAAGTGCTGGGCCACCCAGAGCAGGGAGGCGATGCGCACTTCGTTGGCCAGCACGGCGATCGGCACCACCAGCAACAATAGCGCCAACTTGGCCCAACTGCTGGCATGTAACAGATAGGCCAACAGCGCCCCCAGCACCAGCAGAGCGATTAGGGAGTTGAGACCGCTACAGGCTAACCCCACGACGAAGCTGGCGCCAGGGATGCTCACTGCCGCGCCCTGTTGCTGCACGGGCACTCCCACGATGCCGGCCAGCGCCGCGGCCAGCGTGCTGGCCACAACCTGCAGTTCGATGGCCAGGTCGTTGACAAAGGGCAAGGGTACCATGAAGAGGAGATAGCCGAATGGGAAAGCCAGCAGGCGGGCCCAGGCCCAGCCTCGGAGGTACAACGCCGTGGCGCCCAAACAGCCGACGAAAGCCAGGCAGGCGACAAAGTACGCCTGCCGCCAGATACACTCCGCTGCCAGAGCCAGACAGGCCGCCAGCAGCAAGACTGCCAGCGGAACGGGCTGGGAGGGGAGGCTAACCAGGCGCATCCGCAGTCGCCAGACCAGAAACAGAGAGATCAGGGGTACCAGGAAGCCGTGGCTGTAGTAGGAATCGCTCAGCCAAGCCATCACCAGCCAAGCGGCGGGCGTAACGAATAGCGCCCCGCCAAGTGCCACCACCAGTAGGACGAGGGTCCCTTCCAGCCTAACATTCGGTCGCTGCCGTCGCCCCCCTTGGCCAATAGAACTCACACCAATACTCCACACGGCGAGTCAGCCCACCGGATAACGCGCGGAGTATACCATTGAGGTCTTGCCCAGGCAACGAGTAGCCGGCAGCAGGAGACTGAAACGACGAAGCGCCGTGCCCCTGGCGGGGCACGGCGCTCTTCGCGTCCGTAGTGGTGGCTGTCGTTAGCTAACGCGACCGGCGCAGGCGCAGGTAGCCGCCCAGGCCCAAGAGGCCGGTGGCTAGGAGCATTAGCGAGCCAGGCTCCGGCACTGTGGCGGGCGGGGCCGGCGACGGCGTCGGCGTCGGCGTCGGCGATGGTGTCGGCGATGGCGTGGCCGTGGGCACGGCCACAGGGGCCGTGCCGAAACTGACGTAGTCGCTGATCGTGCTTGACTGCCCGGCCGTCAAGGCGATGTTCTGCCATTCCAGGCCGGCGCCGTTGTCCTGGTACGCAGCGCTGATCGTGTTGTGGAAGCCCGAACCTGGTGTGCCAGAGAGGCCGACTTCGCTCCAAATGGTGCCGTAGTAGTTCTCCTCGTACCGGGAGCCTGCGGTGATAGGCTGGAAGACGATGTACCAGTTCTGAGCCTGGTTGTAACCGCCAACGCCGCCGGTCGAGGCATTGTAGTAGCCATAGCCATTGTCGCTGCCCTGCAGGTAGAGGTCAGCCGCGTGGAAGTAGGTGGCGGTGGCGGCGGAGGTGCCCCGGTTGGTCAGAGTCACGTCCTGGCGCAGGTAAGGCTGGCCGTTGACGTAGATGATCCTCTGCACCAGCCGGATGCCGGTGGTGCCGGCGTCCACGGTATTCGTTACCACCCAGGGGTTCCCCGCCGAGCCATCTCCAGTCGGGCCAGTCTGGCTGACTGGGATGAAGTTGGACCAAGGTCCGTAGGACACGTTGCCGACCCAGACGAAGATGCCGTGGTAAACAGTGGTCGTGCTGCCACCTGGGTAGAACTGGCCTACGTTGTTGTACTGGACCTGGAACGAGCTGTCGTTGTTGATGAAGATCTTCAGCGGGCTGCCAGTGATGGTGACAGTCGTGGCATCGGCGGTGACTTCAGGGGACGCCTTCTGGGCCGAGACGGTGAGCACCGAACCGAGGACCAGGCCGAGTGCCAAGAACAGCGCTAGGGCCAGCCGTCCGACGCGCTCAAGATGTCCTAATGGTGGCAAACCCCCGCTGGTTAGAACGAGGATGTATTCCTGTTTCCTTGCGAGGATTGGCGCCGCGCTCTGCCCAATCGCCCGCACGCCTTCCAGCAGAGAATGGGATCTCCCGTTCTCTCGGTTTGCCGCCAGCCAGAGCACCGTCCAGCCGCCGCTTCTACCAGAAGCCAATAGCCGGCCCGGCCAGCAGTTGTCCAAAGTGGCCCGATTATACTGATCATCGGCAACCCAGTCAATAGTCTAGTAATCGCTAATACTCAAACTTGCCAGGAACAATGGCTAGATCGGACTAGTACTCCTCGGCCAGCGCCAGGGCAGGCTGGGGGCGTTGGCGGCGCCGGTGTTTGCCTTGACTTTTGCCCAGGCCGCGTCTATGCTGCCCGCAGCAAGGCAAGCCCGCACTGGCGCGAGCTTGCCGTTTTGGCCACGGGAGTGCAAGCCTATGCCCGATAGCGTCGTGACCCGCAAGGGTCAGAGATTGCGCATCCTGCTGACGCCGCGCTACTGCAAGGGCTGCGGCATCTGCGTCGAGTTGTGCCCCGCCAAGGTTTTCGGCTCCGAGCCCGCCACCGGCAAGGCTTATCTGGCCGCCGTCGAGCGCTGCGTCGACTGCGGCCTCTGCGAGCTGTGGTGCCCCGACTACGCCATCAGCCTGGAAAGGGAGGCCAACCTATGACCACCCCCAGACTGCTGCAGGGCAACGAGGCTCTGGTGGAGGGGGCGCTGGCCGCGGGCGTGCGCTTCTTCGCCGGCTATCCCATCACCCCCGCCACGGAGATCCTGGAACTGATGGCGCGGAAGCTGCCGCGCCTCGGTGGCAAGTTCATCCAGATGGAGGACGAGCTCGGCTCGATGGGCGCGGTCATCGGCGCCTCCGTCGCCGGCGCCAAGGCCATGACCGCCTCCTCCGGGCCCGGCATCTCGCTCAAGCAGGAAAACATCGGCTTTGCCATCATCGCCGAGATACCGTGCGTGGTGGTCAACGTCATGCGCGGCGGGCCCTCGACCGGTATGCCCACCCTCCCCTCCCAGATGGACGTGATGCAGGCCAAGTGGGGCGCCCACGGCGACCACCCGGCCATCGCCCTCGCCCCCTGGTCGGTGGAGGAGTGTTTCACCACCGCCGTCCGCGCCGTCAACCTGGCCGAGCGCTTCCGCACCCCAGTGACGCTGCTCTCCGACGCCGAGATCGCCCACATGCGCGAGGTCTACGCGCCCCCCGAGTCGGTGGAGACCATCGACCGCCCGCGCCCCAATTGCCCCCGCGAGGAGTACGTGCCCTACCGGCCGGACGAGCGGGGCATCCCGGCCATGGCCGACTTCGGCTCCGGCTACCGCTGGCATCCCGACAGCAATTGCCACGACGAGTACGGCTTCCCCGCCACCAACAACCACGCCGTCGGCGACAAGCTGGTGCGGCGCCTGGTGGGCAAGGTCAACGACTACGCCGAGGAGATCCACTGGCTGAGCGAGGAGCGGTTGGAGGACGCGGAGATCGTGGTCTTCGCTTTCGGCTCGGTGGCTCGCTCGGCCTCAGAGGCAGTGGACGTCGCCCGCTCCCAGGGCATCAAGGCCGGCCTGCTGCGGCCGATCTCCATTTGGCCCTTCCCCGACCCCGCCGTGGCCAAGGTCGCCGCCCGCGCCAAGGCCATCCTCGTCGCCGAGGGCAACCTGGGGCAGCTGCTGGGCGAGGTGCAGCGGGTGGCGGCCGGGCGCTGCCCGGTGGCCCACTTCAGCCGCGTTGACGGGCTGATCCCCCGGCCGGAGCAGATCCTGGCCCGGATCAAGGAGCTGGCCTGATGCTATCGACCGCGCAGATGCTCGAGAAATACTACCTTGTGGACAAGCTGCCCAACATCTGGTGCGCCGGTTGCGGCGACGGCGCCATCGCCGCCGCGCTGGTCCGCGCCGTCGACGAGCTGGGCATCGACAAGAACAGCCTGACCCAGGTCAACGGTATCGGCTGCTCGGGCCGGGTGGGCGCCTACCAGGATTTCGACGTCATCAAGGGCACCCACGGGCGGGCCCTGGCCTTCGCCACCGGCATCAAGCTGTTCAAGCCCGAACTGACCGTGGTGGCGATCATGGGTGACGGCGACTGCGGGGCCATCGGCGGCAATCATTTCATACATGCAGCTAGGCGCAACATCGACCTGACTGCCCTGGTCATCAATAACCGCATCTACGGCATGACCGGCGGCCAGTCCTCGCCCACCACCCCCTTCGGCGACCGGGCCAGCACGGCCCTGACCGGCTCTGTGGAGCGGCCCTTCGACCTCTGCCAGCTGGCCATAGGGGCAGGCGCCACCTACGTCGCCCGGGGCACGGTCTATCACATCAAGCAGCTGCAGCGCCTCCTCAAGAACGCCATCGCCCACAAGGGCTTCTCGTTCGTGGAAGTGGTGAGCCAGTGCCCGATCTACTACGGGCGCTACAACGACGAGGCTAGTCCGGCGGCGATGCTGCGCTGGCAGAAGGAGAGCGCGGTCAGCGTGACGGCGGCCCAGGGTCTCTCCCCGGAGGAGCTGCAGGGCAAGATCGTGATCGGCGAGTTCGTCGCCAAGGACGAGCCCGAGTTCGTGTCTGAATACCAGGCGCTGATCGACAGGTACGGGCAGGAGGCTGCCGAATGAAACGCTACGAGGCCCGCCTGAGCGGCCTGGGCGGCCAGGGGGTGATCCTGGCGGGCATCATTCTGGCCGAGGCCGCCGGCATTCACGAGGGGCGCCAGGTCGTGCAGACCCAGTCCTACGGCCCAGAGTCGCGCGGCTCGGCCTGCAAGTGCGACGTGATCATCGGCGACGAGCCGGTGAAGTACCCGGGGGTCTACCGCCTCAACCTGCTCGTCGCTCTCAGCCAGGATGCCTGCGACAAGTACGCCCGCGACCTCGTGCCGGACGGACTGCTGATCTACGACCCGCTATACGTCAAGAATCTGCCCGAGCGCCCCTTGCGGGCCTGCGCCGTCAAAGCCACCGAGACCGCCGAGGGGCTGGGGCGCAAGATCGCCGCCAACATGGTGGCGCTGGGAGCGGTGGCGGCCCTGGCCGGCCTGGTCTCGGCCGACTCGCTGGCCAGGGCGGTGGCGGCCCGTTCGCCCCGCGGCACCGCCGAGGGCAACCTGGCCGCCTTCCGGGCTGGCCTGGCGGCCGCGCGGGAGCTGCGGAGCGCCATCTCATGATGCTCCTGGAGCACATGGGCAAGGCCGAACTGGCCGCCCGCGGCTTGCCCGTGCCCCGCGGCATCGTCGCCACCAGCCACGACGCCGCCTACGAGGCGGCGGTGGCGCTGGGCGGCCGGGTGGTGGTGAAGGCCCAGATCCCAGTCGGCGGGCGGGGCAAGGCCGGCGGCATCCTGCGGGTGCCAAACCCCTCGGCCGCGAGCATGGCCGCCGGCAGTTTGCTATATAAGAAATTGCTCGGCCACCAGGTGCGCTCCGTGCTGGTCGAGGAGCGACTGAACATCGTCCACGAGCTCTTCCTCGGCCTGGCGGTCGAGCCGGGCTCCGGCCGATACCTGGCGCTGTTCAGCGACCAGGGTGGCATCAACATCGAAGAGGTGGCGGCCCAGACCCCGGCGCGGGTGCGCCGGCTCTGGCTGGACCCGCTGCAAGGTCTGCCCGCCGACGCCGCCCGGCAGCTGGCCGCGGGATTGGTGGAAGAGGAACTGCTGCCGGAACTAGAGAAGATACTGGCCGGCCTCTACGACGCCTTCCGCGAGCGCGACGCCATCATCGCCGAGATCAACCCCCTGGCGCTCCTGGCCGACGGGCGTTTGGTGGCGGCCGACTGCCGCATTGAGGTGGACGACGACGCGCTCTACCGCCAGCCGCAATGGCAGACCTACAAGCAGTCCCTGCTGGACGAACGCGAGCGCCGGGCGCAGGAGATCGGCGTCTCCTACGTGGCCCTCGACGGCGACGTGGGCCTGATCGCCTCCGGGGCCGGCCTAGGGATGGCCAGTCTGGACATGCTGCGCCTGGCGGGGCTGGAGCCGGCCAACTTCCTGGACACCGGCGGCGGCATCAACCGCGAGCTGATGCGCCGGGCGGTGGAGCTGACGCTCTACCCCGGCGGGGTAAGAGGCGAGCTGGTCAACCTCTACGGCGGCATCAATCCGATGGTCGAGGCGGCCCTGGGCATCGTGGACGCCCTGCGGGCTATGCCCCGGCGCAAGCCGCTGGTGGTGAAGCTGCTAGGCAACCGCCAGGAGGAAGCCTGGGCGATCCTGGAGGCGGAGGGCGTGCCGGTGGTCAAGGTGGTGCAAACGGAGGAGGCGGCCGGCAAGCTGGCCGAGTTGCTGGCGGGAGTCGGGCGATGATCCTTCTAGACCAGAACACCCGCGGCATCGTCCAGGGCGTCACCGGGCGCGTCGGCTCCGTGCAGACCAAGTGGATGGTGGAGTACGGTAGCAGCCTCGTCGCCGGAGTGACCCCTGGCAAGGGCGGCCAGACGGTGCACGGCCTGCCGGTCTACGACACGGTACAGGAGACGGTGGAGAGGCACGGCGCCAACGCCTCGGTCATCTTCGTGCCGGCGCCCGCCGCCAAGGCGGCCGTGCAGATGGCCCTCGAAGTCGGGCTCAAGCTGGTGGTAGTAATCACCGAGCACGTGCCGGTGCACGACAGCCTGGCGATGAAGAGAATGGCCCAGGAGCACGGGGCCTGGCTGCTGGGGCCCAACTGCCCGGGCCTCTTGACCCCGAGCGTGGGCAAGCTCGGCATCATGCCGGGCAACCTCTTCCGGCCGGGGCCGGTGGGCGTGGTGGGCCGCTCGGCCACCCTCACCTACGAAGTGGCGGGCAACCTGAGCGCCGCCGGCCTGGGCCAGAGCACGGCCGTGGGCGTGGGCGGGGACATGGTGACCGGCAGTCGCTTCCTGGACGTGCTGCGCTTGTTTGAGGCTGACCCCCAGACCGAGGCGGTGGCCCTGGTGGGGGAGATCGGCGGCACGGCGGAGGAGGAGGCGGCTCGCTTCATCAAGGAGATGACGAAGCCAGTGGTGGCGCTGATCGCCGGGCGCAACGCCCCGGTCGAGAAGAAGCTGGGCCACGCCGGGGCGATCATCCGTGGCGGCCAGGGCACGCCCCAGAGCAAGGTGGCCGCCCTAGCGGCGGCCGGCGTAGCCGTGGCCGACTCCCCCGCCGAAGTGGCGCGGCTGGTAAGAGAGCGGCTGCGGCGGGATTAGCCTGTATCGCAAGTTGGGCAGTGGGTGGATTGAGAACCCCGGCTGCGCTATACTGAAGCCGACGCCATTACGCAAGTTGCGTAACGCAACTTGCGTAATGCTCTCGGAGTGGGCCATTGGAGAATCCGTTTCGCTATGGTGAGATAGTCACCGGCCGCGCCTTCACCGATCGTCGAACTGAGCTGGCGGAGCTGACGGCCGATATTCACAACGGGCAAAACGTCGTCATCATCTCGCCACGCCGTTACGGCAAGACCTCGCTCGTCTTCCAGGCTATCGACGGCCTAAAACGAGAAGGGGTCCTTGTCGCCTACTTGGACATGTTTCGTACGCCGTCCAAAGACCGTTTGGCGACCCATCTGGCACAATCGATCTACGGCGGTCTGGTCGCACCATTCGGGCGCCTGTGGCAGCGGGCCACGGATGTCTTCCGTAACCTGCCGCTCAATCCCAAGATCACTATCAACCAGGACGGTGCCCCCTCGTTCGAATTCGCTCCCGGCGAGCGGGAGCGCGACGTCGACCAAGCCATAGAAGCGCTGCTCGGACTGCCGGGCCAGATCGCCCAGGAACGGCAACGCAGAGTGGCATTTGTTATCGATGAGTTCCAGCAGGCGGTGGACATCGACCCGCACTTGCCGGCCGTGATGCGCGCCGTCTTTCAACTGCAGACAGAAGTGGCTCACGTCTTCCTTGGCAGTCGCCAGCACTTGCTACAACGAGTTTTCACCGCCGAGAACGAGCCTATGTACCGGCTGGCGAAACCGCTGCCGTTGCGTGCTATTCCTGCGGCCGACTTCGCTGAGTTCATCGCCAGCCAGTTTGCCAGCAGCGGGCAGAGGATCACCGGCGAAGCCGTCGAGCGCATTCTGACAGCCACAGGCTGTCACCCCCACGATACGCAGGAACTGAGCTACTTTACCTGGGAGATGGCGAGGTCAGAGGGCGCACCGGCAGGCGCCAGCACCGTCGTCAGGGCGCTCGAGCGGGTCATCGACGCGGAGGATGCCCGTTACACCACGCTTTGGGAAGGCCTCTCACCCTACCGGCGCCTGGTTTTGCTGTCCGTGGCCAGCGCGGGCGGCAACGGCATCTACTCGCAGGAATACCGGCGTCAGCACAGGCTTGGCGCCGCCTCCTCGGTACAAAGAGCCATGGCCTACCTGTTGGAGAACGATTTGGTCGAGTCGACGCCCGACGGCGCCTATCACGTGCCCGACGCGTTCTTGCGAGCCTGGCTGCAGCGTCTCTCGGTTTCCCAGCCAATTAAGCGACCGTGAGTGTGGGAAAGGCCGAGATCGCCGGTGGCTGGCGCTCGCGCCTGCGCTACGATCCCCTGCCACCGCTGCTGGCGGCGGGGAACGCCGCCTTGGACTACTGGGCCCGGCGCGACCTGCTGGGGGAGGACGTGCCGCCGGCAGATGACCTCTGGCAGCTGCCGGGGGTCCGGCGCCTCCTAGCACGGCAAGGGCCCGACGGCTCATGGGCCTACCCCGGTGGCGGCAAAGCGCACCTGCGGGCGCGCGAGGACTACGACCAGATTGAGACCTATCGTTCGCTGGGCATCCTGGTAGAGAAGTACGGCCTCACGCGGGAGCATCCCGCTCTGGCCCGGGCGGCAGGGTGGCTACTGGCCCACCAGAGCGCCGAGGGCGACCTGCGGGGCATCTACGGCCAGCAATACAGCCCCAACTACACCGCGGCTATAATGGAACTGCTGCTCAAGGCCGGCTACGAGGGCGATCAGAGGCTGGAGAAGGCCTTCGCCTGGCTCCTGGCCTCTCGCCAGCGCGACGGCGGCTGGGCCATCCCCGTGCGGACGCTGGCTCTCAACCTGGACGAGGCGCTGGCGGCGCCCGAGGCCCTGCCGGGCGACCCGGACAAGCGGTCCTCCGGCTGGGTGACGGCCGTGGTGCTGCGCGCCTTCGCCGCCGACGAGCGCCGGCGGTACTCGGTCGAGGCCCAGCGGGCGGGGGAGTTGCTGGCGTCGCGCTTCTGGCGGCGGGACCCGTATCCGGACCGGCAGGGGAGGGAGTTCTGGGGCAAGTTCTCGTTTCCCTTCTGGTTCGGGGACCTGCTCTCGGCGCTGGACTCGCTCTCCCGGCTAGGCTTCTCTGGCGACCACCCGGCCGTCGCCAATGGTCTGGCCTGGCTGGCGGAGCGGCAGGTCGCCACTGGACTTTGGGAGGTGACGCGTTTGCGCGACGGCGAGGGCGACTTGGAGCTATGGCTGGCCCTCGCCATCGGCCGGGTTTGCCGGCGCTTCTGGGGCGAATAGGCAAAAAGCTGGGAACGAGGTCTCTGGCATGAATGCCAGAGAGGCAATACGAGCGATAGCCAGCATAGGAACCACCACTGCCAGTCTATGTTGCCAACCTTCATTACTCCGCACTACAAGCCAACGCCCGCTCCGTTCGTAGTGCGGACTTCAGTCCGCTCCGGTCCTGGCGCGGGCCTCCCCTACGGCCGCTGGGTGCTGCCCAGAAAGGCCACGCCGACGGCGCCGCGCCCGGCGTGGGTGCCCACGGCCGGCCCCGCCTGGTAGACGATGACCTCCCGACCGGGAGCGGCCTGCTCCACCAGCCCGACGAGCGTCCGCACCAAGTCGGGCGCGTCCGTGTAGCCCACGGCCACGCGGCCATCCGGCGCCCGTTGCCCCGTCATCTCCGCGACTCGCGCCAGGCACCTGAGCAAGGTGCGTATCCGCTCCACCGGGTGCACCTCGCCGTCGTCGACCGCAATGAGAGGCTTGATGTTGAGCAGGGTCCCTAGCCAGGCCGAGGCGTGGCCGATGCGGCCACCCCGGCGCAGGCTCTCCAGGGTGTCGACGGCAACGTAAAGGTGGGCGCGGGGGACCAGGTCCGCCGCCAGCCGTCGCGCCTCGGCCAAAGAGGCCCCTTGCCGGGCCGCCTCGGCGACTCGCAGCGCCAGCAAGCCACAACCCATCGAGGCCGAGAGCGAATCGACCACCGCTACGCGCTCGGGACCCACCTCGGCGGCGGCCAGCAGGGCGGAGTTGTACGTGGAACTAACCTTGCTACTTACGGTGATTGCCAGTATGTCTCTGCCGGCGTCGAGAGCCCGCCGAAAGGCCACCGCGAAGTCTGCCGGCGCCGGGGCGGCCGTCGTCGGCAGAGTAGGGCTGGCCCGTAGCTTCTCGTAGAAGGCGTCGCCCGCCAAGTCAACGCCGTCGAGGTAGACATCGTTGCCGAAACGTACCGTGACCGGCACAACCTGGACATCCAGGTCCCGGGTCAGGTTGGCCGGGATATCGGCGGTGCTATCGACGACCACCTGCAGCATGGGGCCTCTTTCGCCAAGCGCAGTCTCGGCCACTCGGTACCGGCGACGAATGTTAGCACGGGCTGCGCCTGCTCACCAGTGGGTCAGGCCGGCGGATGAAGGCGCGAACGCTACTGAGGCCGGCCGCCTTACCCCGGGCGAAATCCTAGTTCACGAGGTTTGCGCCAATAAAGCCCGAGAATGCGCCTTCTCACGTGGGTCTTCCGCTATAGCCAGGCCCCCAACACCTACGGGCTGGACTGTCGAACGCCCAGCCAGCGCCAACGCTGCACTGGGTCGGTGACTGCCCGCACCCAGGTTGCCAGCAGATTGAACGAAAGCGTAGTGAGCAGGATGGCCAGCCCGGGGAAAGTCACTAGCCACCACGCGGTGGTGATGTACTGGCGCCCTTGCGCCAGCATCAATCCCCAGGACGACTCCGGCGGCTGAATGCCCAGCCCCAAGAAATCGAGCGACGCTTCGGTGAGGATGACGGTGGCGACCTCCATCGTGGCAAGCACCAGAAGGGGCGAGAGTAGATTGGGCAGCACATGCACGAAGATGATGCGGCGGTTGGTGCAGCCGATCGCCCGTGCCGCATCGACGAAGGCGGTCTCCCGCAACGATAGCGTCAGGCTTCGCGTCACGCGCGCGTAGACCGTCCAGCGGGTGATCGCCAACACGAGGACCACGTTGAGAAACCCCGAGCCCGCCCCGTAGAGGATGACCAGGGCCAGAAGTAGGGACGGAAACCCCATCTGCACGTCCACGACGCGCATGATGACGTCGTCGGCCCGCCCCCGATAGTACCCGGCGAGTAGCCCTAGCAATGTGCCGAGGACACCGGAGACCAGGACGCTGGCAAGGCCCACCGTGAGGGAGATCCGTGAACCATAGATCAGCCGGCTCAACTGATCTCGCCCCAGCGCGTCGGTCCCCAGGATGTGGGCAATTCCCTGGTCTGCTGGCGTCATGGGGCCCTCGTTGCGCAAGAGGAGACTTTGCGCGTAGGGATCGTGCGGGGAGACAACCCCAGCCCCCACCGCGGCAACAACCACGAACACCACGAAGGCGAGGGCGCTCAGCGTCACCCTGTCTCGGAGCAGGGCGCGAACAAACTCGCCCCGACCCGTCGCCGCGAAGCGTGTGCCAGGCGCTGTCAATTGTACGTTCATGAGTATCGCACCCGCGGGTCGATGACCGAGTAGGACAGATCAACGATTAGGTTGAGCGCCACCACCATCAAGGCGATCACGAAGACCTCGGCCTCGACGACCGGAAAGTCCCTGTGCTCAATGGCTTGAATCAGCAGGATGCCGATCCCAGGCCAGGCAAAGACGGTCTCGATGACAACCGCGCCGTTTAGCAAGGCGGCCATCTCATCCGCCGCCAGAGTGATGATGGGGATGGCCGCGTTCCTTAGGGTGTGATAGAACAGCACTAGTCGCTCCGGTATCCCTTTAGCCCGCGCCGTGGTCACGTAGGCTTTGCTCAACTCGTCCAGCATAGTGCTGCGCGTTAGCTGGCTGATCCTCCCCACGGGCCTGAAGGCCAGCGTCAGAGCGGGCAAAATCACAAACTGCGGGCCGCCATACCCAGAGGTGGGCAACCAGTCCAGCTGAACCGCGAAAACGAGTATCAACGTCAGGCCGAGCCAGAAATCGGCGGTGGAGACGCCCCCCAGCGAGAGCACGGTGATGATTCTATCCGTGACCGCGCGTGGCTTGAGGGCCGCCAAGACACCCAGAACAACGGCCGTGGGCAGGGCTATGATCACCGTGACCGCCGTCAGGTAAAGGGTGGCGGGCAACCGTTGGAGTACCAGGGGCAGGGCAGGCACCCGCTGCCAAAGGGAGTCACCGAATTCCCCGTGCGCTAGGCCCGAGAGAAACCGACCCAGCTGGACGTAAAGTGGATCATCTAGACCCAGCTGCCGCCGCAAGGCCAGGTACTGCTCCTGCGAAGCCTCCGGGCGCAGCATCAGTCTCGCCGGGTCGCCGATCATGTGCATTACCAAAAACACGACCAGGACTACGCCGGCGATCACGAATACCGAGTGAAAGAGACGCCTGGCGAGGTAGCGTACTAGCATGCCCCTGTCCTCAGCAATGTGGACCTATCTGCCGTCTGCTGGAGCGCCGCGGCGAAGAGCGGCGACGTGGGCAACTGAGCGGGCCGAGAGCAGCACCCATCGGCACTGTCCCCGGCCCTTCCTAAGCGTCGGACTACTGGAGCTTCATCTCCTTGACGAGCATGAAGCCGTCCAGCCTCGCCTTCCACACGAAAGTCTTGCTGAGACCGAAGTTAAGGTCCATGTGAATCACCGGCACGGCGCCGTAGTCGTCGTAGAACATCTTGGTGACTGCCCGCAGCGCCGTGACTCGCTTGTCCCCCGTCAGCGGCAGGGCGGCTGCGAGCGCCTTGTCCAGCTGCTCGTTGCAGTAGGTGGAGGCAGCGCCCGCGCAGCGGTAGTACGACTGGGCGGTGGAGCTCACGTCCATAATTTCGTTGCCGTGCGGGTTGTTCGTGATCCAGCCGCGCGTCGGCAGGATATCCTTTTGGGGCATGGAGTACTGCTTGTTGAACGCGGCCGGGTCCACGACCTCACTCTTGGCGTTGAGGCCGACAGTTCGCAGTTGGTTGGCGGTGTACTCAGCGAACTCGTCGTGGCGCAGGTAGATGCCGCGACGGGTGGCGCAGGTGATGGCAGCATCAACCTGGACGCCGGCTGCCTTGGCGTCGGCCACCAGCTTCTTCGCCTGCTCCATATCGTACGGGTACGGCTTGAGGTCGGCGTTGTAGCCCAGAGCCGAGGGCCCGACGAGCTGCGACGCCGGACGGCCCGCGCCGCCGAAGAGCTTATCGGCGACGCCCTGCTTGTCAATCGACAAGGCGATGGCCTTGCGGACGCGCTGATCCTTCATCGCCGTGTGCATCGTGTCCAACCGCAAGAAGACGGTCTCGACGCTAGGCGCCGACACGCCCTGCGGCGTCGTCTTGGCCTCCTCAGGGGAGATGAACCGCGCGAACTGAACCTCGCCAGCTTTGACCATGGCGGTACGCACCGGCGACTCGGCGCGGAAGATGAAATCGACGTCCTTAATTGTGATCTCGCCGTGGGCGTCCTTGGGGGCCGCCAAGCCCCACCAATCGGGATTCGCCGTCAGGCGGATGTACTGGCCCTTGGCCCATTCCACGAAGCGATAGGGACCGGTGCCAATAGGCTTGACTGGCAGCGACTTCGGATCGTTCTTCACCTGAGCCGGATTGGGCAAAGGCGAGAAGTAGAGTCGCGACGGCAGGATCGGGTCGGGTTGCTCGGTAACTACGTCGAGCGTTGAACTGTCGACCGCCTTGGCAGTCAACTGCGGACCGATGTACGCCATGATTTCGAAGTTGTTCTGGGGTGACCACGTGTAGTTCAGGCCGAAAGCCGCTCCCTCAGCGTCCAGGGGATCGCCATTGTGGAACTTGACCCCTTGGCGCAGCTTGAAACGCCAGGTAGTGGGGTTGACCTGCTCCCAACTCGTGGCGAGCTCACCCACCAACTCGTTCGTGACCGGATCGCGATTGAGCAGTGCCTCCTGGACGTTGCGGAGGACCGGATGACCGTCAGTGCTATACGCCTTCCAGTTCTCAAGGGTGTCCGGCTCCACCGAGAGGGCTATGACCAGCTTACCCGCCGGAGCTTTGGCCGTGGCCGGGGCAGTAGTAGGCTTCGGCGCGGCCGGAGCAGGAGAGGTTGCCTGGGGCGCGGCCGTCGGCGCGCTGGCTGGTGCGGGCGCCGCCGGCTGGCAAGCCGCCAACACGGGTGCCCCGACGACGGCAAAACCAGCCAAGGCGGTCCTTTTCAGCAATTCTCTTCGTGACAAGCACACGTTGACCCGTGACTCCATTTCATTCTCCTTCGACCTTGATGATCTGTCAGCGCCACGAAGGCAGATGCACAGATACTACGGCCCAGCAGGCCAACTTGCGGACGGCAAACGTCCAGCCGACGGTCCCTGGTTCCCGATCTTCGGACCACGACGCTGCTCACACCCGGTCTCTGGACCCAACGCCTTACTTGCGGCCGAGCCTACGTTTTCCCGACGGCCACCCCCTTCCTCGTTCGCGGAACGCGCTGCTCCACGTCCAGGCCAACCGGTCGGTTGGCTGTTCTCACCTGGCTCGACATTCCCGCGAGGTCGTCCGCGCGCCCCGGCACCTACTGAGTAGATTGGCGGCCGTCTCGGCGCCATGACGCCCTCTGGGGGACCGGGATTATCAAGTAAGCGACAGCCAAGCGCTCCAACGCGTCACGAATTGGGATGCGGCTGATCGCGAACTTTCCTATGAGTGCGCCCTGGGGATAGACAGGTTTGGACGTAGCCTGCCAGACAGGATTAGATCGTGTATCGAAGTGGAGGTGATGGACTGGCAGAAAGGAGGACGGCGCGCCATTACCACCACCCGCCGAAAGACCGATTGAGCCAACCGCCGCTGGGATCTATTGTAGACACACTGCACACGATTGTCAACGGGGACCTAGCCCTAGGCCGGCCTGCAAGCCCGCTTGGCCGTCCAAACGCACGAATTCAGGCGAACTTAACAATCTGGCAACGCTGAGGGGGCAAACCCTTAGCTATTGCCAATTACAGTTGAAACTAGAAAACCAGGGACGAAGGAGTTCCACACAGAGGATCCAAATATGAACAACAGGATGCTTACCGCATTGGTTCTGATTCTAGCTCTTACCGTCGCCGGGTGCGTAGGGCCGGGGGCGGCGTTGGGCCAACCGTCCGCCAGTAGTACGCCAACGGCAGTAACCGCGCCCGCTTCGACCGCTCCTGCCGCCACGCCCTCGCCGACGACCCAGCCGTCGGCCAGCTCAACCCAGACGTCCACGTCGTCACAGACGTCAGCGACAGCGTCGACCACCACCAGCAACGACCCGGCCGTGGCCGCAGTCCAGGCGGTGATCCAGAAGGCCGACCAGGAACAACAAGACGCCTTCGCCAAGCATGACCCGACGATCATGAAGGACACGGCGACGACGAGTTACTACAACGAGTTGACTCAGATCAACACCGACATGGCCAAGGGCGGTGTCACCGCCATCAAGCTGCTCAAGATCGAATGGGGCCCCGTGACCATTAATGGCACGTCCGCCCAGGTCACCAACTGGGAGACCTGGCAGACGAACTATTCCGACGGTTCCACCGACCAGAGCCGCGACCGCAATATCTACACTCTGGTGCAGGAGCAGGGCGTCTGGAAGATCCAGACCGACCAGCACCCCGATAGCGGCTTGAACCAGCAGCCCGGTGGCTCTTCGGCCACCAATCCGCCTGCTCCTACGTCGCCCACGTCGCCCAGCAACCCAGTGGCCCCCGTCGCCCCAATCAGCAGCGACGGCGTGTCCCGCAACTGGTCGGGCTACGCCGCCCAGGGTGGCACGTTCACTTCCGTGACCGGGACCTGGACCCTGCCGGCAGCCAACACCAGCGGTAGCTTCGGCGCCAGCGCCACCTGGGTCGGCATTGGCGGCGTCTCCAGCCACGACCTTATTCAGGCCGGCACCCAGGAGACCAGCGACGGCTCCGGCACCATCCACTACAACGCCTGGATCGAGACGCTGCCCCAAGCGTCGCAGTCGGTGCCGCTGACAGTGCTGCCCGGTGATTCGGTGACGGTCTCCATCACCCAGCAGTCGGCCGGCCAGTGGCTGATCGTACTGAAGGATAATACCACCGGCAAGAGCTACCAGACGAACGTGCAGTACCAGTCCTCCCTCTCCTCGGCGGAGTGGGTGCAGGAGGCACCTAGCGCTGGGCGTCGTGTGGTACCTTTGGACCAGTTCGGCACCGTACAGTTCACCGCTGGTTCGGCGATCAAAGATGGCAACAAGGTCTCCCTCAAAGCAGCCGGCGCCCAGCCCATCACCATGATCGATTCCCAGGGCAACGCCCTCGCCGTCCCATCAGCCTTGGGCAGCGACGGCAGCAGCTTTAGCGTGAGTCGCACGACCACCACTATTCCGGTGGTGCCCACCGTGCCCAACCGCGCCGGCTTGTCCGGCCGGTCGGGCGCCGCGCCCGCCCCTTCCTTTGGCAACGCCGGCCTGACTCTGCCACTGGCGGCAGTAAACTGACGAGCGACCTCGAGCGGGCGGGTGGCGCCTCCACCCGCTCGCCCGGCGCCGCCTTGTATAGAAGGTGACGGAGCCCCTCCCGGCCCGCCACCTTCGCTTTTCCCCGCTTCGCCGCATCCTCCCCTCGTCCTCTCTGCGAATCCTGGCCAGGGAGTCCATCGACCCAGCTGGCGGCGCCCCTGCGCTCGCTGTGCCACGGACTGGGCTGGACCAAGCTTGGCCCAATTCCTGCGTATTCCTGCGTATTATCGAGCGGTGCCAGTTGCCCTGCCCCGCGGACGGCCAGACGATGAGCCCGCGGGTGCAAGCGGCGCTCGTCCCGCCACCGGCACGAAAGACGCCCGTTCACGGCAAGCCAGGTGTATGTAGCCCTTGCCGGTAGTCGGCCAAGAGGCGACAATGAAGCGCAGATCGCTCCGCAGGGTTGTACCCCTCGCTTTGCTTCTCATCCTTCTCTCGGCGCTGACGGTGGGCTGGTCGGTATCGGGTTTGCCGCTAGCCCACAAGGGCTCTACCCTCGATGCCTCACTGGCAATGGCTTTCTCGACCGACGTCTGCCCCGAGTGCCCAAGCGAGCCAAATGGCGTGGTACAGTCGTCTCTCGACTCACCTGCCTTGCCTCCGGTCACAGGCAGGCCGCATCCACGCCATGACGCGGTCGCTTTCGAGGACCTATCACTCCCGCCGGATGCCGCAGCGGCCAGAGCCGTACTGCAGGCGACCGACGCTCAGACGTGCTACGTCGTTCTGCACGCCCTAGCCAACCTCAGCCCCGACGAGCAGAACGTGCTGATGTCTGGCATGGAGCGGGCACTCGGCGAAGGTGGGGGGCTAGGGGGACTGCGGGCTGGCCCACCCCCTACTAATTAATGGGGACAGAATCAGCCAGCCGGCCGGTCAGTTGACAACGCCAACCACCCTGTCCAGCTCCCACTCGGGGATGAACTTGCGCCACTGCTCGCAGCTGTTGATGTGCCGGTAGAGGATGTAGTAGTTGCTCGCCTTGGGCTCGTAGGGCTGGCGGATGAGGCGCATGTGCGCCTCCTCCGGCCTGCGGCTGCCCTTGTGATGATTGCAGGCCCCGCAGGCGCTGACCAGGTTCTCCCAGGTGTGCGTGCCCCCCCGATGGCGAGGCAGCACGTGGTCGAGCGTCAGATCCTTGGTGCGAACGCCGCAGTACTGGCAGGTGTAGTTGTCACGCAAGAAGACCTCCCGCCGGCATAGGCGCACCTTCGGCCGCGGGCGGCGAATGTGGTAGACCATGCGGATCACCGACGGGCGGGCAAAAGAATGCGAGGGCGTCTGCAACGCCCTCATTCCTTGCTCGATCACCTCGGCCTTCCCCCGCAGCAGCAGCACGAAAGCCCGGCGCACGTTGCAGATGTTTAACGGCTCGTAATTCTGGTTGAGCACGAGCACAGACTGCTCGGGGGGAACGTCCAAGGACCGGCCACTCCTGCCCAGGGTTATTGGCCCCTATTCTAGCACCCCTGCCTGCCCGTTTCAACGACGGCCGCGTTGCGCCTTTCTTCCTTTGGGAGCAGGGGCCGCCAGCCCTAACGCAAAAACCGCACCACCTCGTCTCTGGGCCGGCGCGGCCCGGGTTGTGGCTCCTCGGCGGGATAGCCGACGGGCAGCAAGGCGACGAAGTCCAGTTCGGGCGGGATCTCCAGTAGACGCTCGATCTCCTGCTTGGCCTGCTGCGGCCCGGCCATCCAGCAGGCGCCCAGCCCCTGCGCGTGCAGCGACAACAATAGGGTAGTGATCGCCGCCGCCGCGGACTGCAGCCGCGAAGCGCCCACTCGGCGGGCCTCGCCTATCTGAACGGCCTGCGGGTCAGCCGCGCCCCGCGCGGCCAGTACCTGGTCGGCCACGCTCTCGTAGCAGCCCGTAGCCACGGCGATGCAGACGGGCGCGTTGCGGAAGAAATCGGACGTGCGCAGCCAGCGACGCACGCTTTCGCCAAAGCGGGCCGCTTCCGGCCAGCCCGCCATCAGCTCGGTCTTGGCCTTAACGGCGTCCGCCAGCTTGCCGATCAGTTGCCGATCTTTGACTACGTAGAAGGCCCACGACTGGCGGTTGCCGCCATTGGGCGCCCAGACGGCGAGGTCTAGCGCCCGCTGCAGCAACTCGTCGGGCACCTCCCTGTCGGCATAGCGGCGTATCGAGCGGCGTGATTGCACCAGCGCCGCGAGCTCCTCGAACTGCAAAGGTCCACCTCCCAGCGATTGTCCGGCCCATTCTACCAGCCCGGGCGCGGAGGGTCTACGGCGGTCACAGGACCGCCAGGCCTAGCCGCAGCAGCGTCAGCGAATGGGGCGGGAAGGTGTAGGAGAGCGGCAGGGGCCGGGCGCCCAGCGGGCGCTCGCGCACCGCCACCGCCTCCGGCTGTGCGAAGGAGTTGACAACCGTCGGGTCTGTGCCATTGACCTCGAAGGCAGTGCCCGCCAACACGCGGGCTGGCTCTGCCAACTCGATCGCAGTCGTCTGCGCCCGCTCGGGGTCGCGGTTGACCACCGCCAGCACCAGATTCTTGCCCGCCGCGTCGCGGCTCGCCGCCAAGTCCAGCACTGGGAACGGCCCCAGGTCGGCCACTCGGTGCGGCCGCGGCGACGTCTCCTCGGTAGGGTCCAGGGCATACGCGTCGCAGGCGACGTAGGCGTCGAGTGCAATTTCCCGCGTGTGCTCGGCGTAGAGGCGCAGCGGATGATAGATCGTCTTGCGCTCCGACAACTTGGCACAGTACGAGCTAGTTAGGACCACGATACTAGGTGAAGGGCACGCCGTCCTCCCTTCGCCGAGCTCCGTCGGCGCCTGCGTACTTAAGGCCAACTGGGAGGCTCCAAGCGTCGGCGTCGTCCTCGTTGAAAACGTGCGCTGGCTCAACCGCGGGTATTGACCCTCACGTTGCGACGATGCTATAATTAGGGCAGCCTAATTTAGGGTAACCTAAGGGAATGCGGTGTGGACCGTGAGCCAGCAGATTGAGGATTACCTCGAGGCCATTCGCAAACTAGAGGAGAGGGCAGGCTACGCGACTACCTCCGCCCTGGCACGCGAGCACCGCGTGGCGGCTCCCTCGGTCACGGAGATGCTTCGGCGCCTCTCCGAGCAGGGGTTGGTGACGTACGAGCAGCGCAAGGGCGTCAGGCTGACCCCCGAAGGCCGCAGGCGAGCCGCCTCGGTTGTGCGCCGCCACCGACTGTGGGAGCGCTTCCTGCACGACGTGCTGGGATTCAAGTGGGATAAGGTGTACGACGAGGCCTGCGCGCTGGAGCACGCGACTTCGCCGGAGGTCGAGCGGCGACTGGCCGAAGCGCTGGGCAACATTGACACCTGCCCGCACGGCCACGCCATCCCCGGTCCCGACGGCGAGACGGACCTACCATTCCTAGTGCCGCTGTCGGAACTGAAGGCCGGCCAGACAGCGCGCGTCGTCAGAGTCACTGAGGAGCCCGCGGAGCTCTTACGCCGGATCGGTGCCCTGGGGATCAGGCCGGGGGTCAACGTGCGGCCGGGGAACGACGCACGGGGAGAAGGGACGGTTTCGCTCTGGGTGGGGGAACAGCAACGGCAGGTAGAGCGCGAGATTGCCGCTCACATAATGGTCGTGCCCCTTTCTCCAGAAGAGGTCGAGGAGGACAGCATCTCCCTCCTTGGCGATCTGGCGCCGGGGGAGGTGGGGGTGGTTCGGGACTTCCACGGGGGGCACACCTTTGTCGCCCGCTGTCTCGCTCTCGGCTTCACGCTTGGCGTGGAGGCCAAGATGGTGCAAAACGTTGGCCACGGCCCGGTGATCGTCCTCGTGCGCGACACGCGCGTGGCACTGGGCCGCGGCGAGGCCGAGAAGATCGTCGTCACTAGGAAGTAGGGGCATGGGCAGAATAGCCGATCTGGTCGGGGCTAGGTCTCCAGCCGAGGGACAGACAGAGCGTAAGGCCGTCGTCGCCCTGGTCGGAGCGCCGAATGTGGGCAAGAGCACCGTCTTCAACCTGCTCACCGGCCTCTCCCAGCACGTGGGCAACTGGCCGGGTAAGACGGTCGAGGTGAAGACGGGCGTCCACCACCAGGGTGACGTGGAGCTGGAGATCGTCGACCTCCCCGGCACCTACAGCCTCACGGCGAACTCCCCCGAGGAGCAGGTGGCCCGCGACTACATCATCCAGAGGCGGCCGGATGTGGTGGCCGTGGTGCTGAACGCGGCCAACCTGGAGCGGACCCTCTACCTGGTGGCCGAGGCCCTGGAGCTGCCGTCGCCGGTGGTGGTGGCCCTCAACATGGTGGACGTCGCGGAGAGGGAAGGCATGAGGGTGGAGCCAGAGGTGCTTCAGGCCGCCCTGGGCGTGCCGGTGGTGCCGATGGTGGCATCCCGGGGAGAGGGCGTGCGAGAGCTGGTGGACACCATCGCCCGGTTGGCCCTGGGGGCTTATCCCTACATCCCGAAGCGCCCGGAGCCGGGACCGGAGCTGGGCGCGCTGGTCGGCCGCGTGGAGGATCTGCTGGGCGAGGAGACTCCACCTCCCCATCCCCGCCGCTGGCTGGCGCTCAAGCTGTTGGAGGGAGACAGGGACGCTATCGAGCTGGCCCGGGCGAACATTCCGGGGGATCGATGGGAGCAGCTCAACTCCCTGCTGCGCGAGAACGAGGATGCCGTCGTGTCCATCGCCGGGGCCCGTTACCAGTGGATCGAGAGGATGGTCCGGGCGGCCGTCGTCGCTCCTCGCCAGGGGGCCATCTCCCTGACCGACAGGCTCGATCGCGCGGCAACCCACTCCCTTGTCGGACCCGCGATCCTGCTGGGACTCCTCGGCGTCCTCTTCTGGCTGGTCTACCGGGTCGGCGGGCCGGCGATGGACCTCCTGGACGGGGCGATGGGAGCCGGCGGCGACCTGCTGCGGGAGTCCCTGGCCGGCGCCCCTCCCTGGGTCGCGGGGCTGCTGGTCGATGGGGTGCTGGGGGGCGTGGGTACGGTCCTCGTCCTTCTCCCCATTCTGATGATCTTCTTCCTGGGTATGGCCTTCCTGGAGGACGTGGGCTACATGGCCAGGGCAGCCTTCGTGGCGGATCGCTTCATGCACCTGATGGGTCTCCACGGCAAGTCGTTCCTCCCCCTCTTCCTCGGCTTCGGCTGCAACGTGCCGGCCGTATTGGGCACGCGGGTCATCCAGTCGCACCGCGCTCGGCTTCTCACCATCCTTCTGGCACCGCTGGTGCCCTGCTCCGCCAGGATCGTGGTGCTGGTCTTCGTCGCCGGGGCTCTCTTCGGCGACGCCGCTCCCCTCGTGACCTGGGGGCTGGTTGCCCTAAGCCTCACCCTGCTGGCGATCTCCGGGGTTCTCCTCGACCGCACTCTCTTTCGGGGCGAGCGCCCGGCCTTCATCATGGAGCTGCCTCTTTACCACCTACCCAACTGGCGGACCATCGCCCTGGAGGTATGGCAGCATACCAGGGCCTTCGTGGCGCGGGCGGGGACGATCATCCTGGTCGTGTCGGTGCTGGTGTGGGCGCTGGCCGACCAGCCGGCCGGCAGTATCGAGGAGAGCTACCTGGCCCAGGTGGGAAGGCTGCTGGAGCCGCTGGGCGGGCTGATGGGGCTGGACTGGAGGATGATGGTGGCCGTGCTAACCAGCTTCGTGGCCAAGGAGAACGCTCTCGCCACCATGGCCGTCCTGTCCGCGGGCGGCGAGGAGAGCAGTCTCGCGGCGGCGCTGCCCCAGATGTTGACGCCGGCCGCCGCCCTGGCCTTCCTGGTCCTTCAGGTCACCTTCATCCCCTGTGTCGCCACGATCGGGGTGATCCAGCAGGAGACGAGGAGCTGGCGTTGGACCGGTCTCGCGCTGCTCTACCTGCTTGTGCTTTCGCTGGCCATGAGGATAGCCACCTACCAGGCGGCGCGGTTCCTGGCCTTGGGGGGCTGACGTGCTGATCCAGTTACTGCGCCTAATCGCCGAATCGGACGGCGTGGTCGCGACATCCAGCCTGGCGCGGAAGCTCGGGGTGAGCGAGGTCCTCTTCAGGCACATGGTTGAGGAACTGGTCCACCTAGGGTACCTCGCCTCCCTCACGCACGACTGCCAGGCTGGGTTGTGTCCCCTCTGCCCCAGCAGAACCAGCTGCGCGCTGCCCTTGGAGACACGGCTGTGGATACTCACCGAAAAGGGGCGGCGACTGGTGGATAGGTTGCCCTACCAGTCATTCGGCCGCGCGTAAGAGGCGGTTGCCTGTTGAGGGGGACGTGGAGGGCAATGCCAGGGGCCGCTGCCGACCGACATTCTAGCGCCCGAAGGTGAATCTGAGGACGGCCGCGGCGCCCAGGAAGATGCCTGCCAAAGCGACGCCCACCCTGGGGTCACACATGGCGGCGAGCAGCACCAGCAGCGCGGCCACGATGGTAATATCGTTCTCGGCGTGGTTGTTCATCTTGTACTCCCTTCCCCGTACAACGGACCGTGTCGCCGAGGGTTTCGGTAGTGGGCTAATCGCTCACCGCTTGTCACACATCCTTCACTCACAACGCTGTTGACATCCGTCCCCTACTTGTGGTATTTTCTGCTCCACTGACCGCAAGGTCAGACAAACGGAATAGGGCCAGGTAAGAAGTGCGTTTGCCGTGGGCTTCGCGTTTTACTTTTATTACGCGTTCGCCGGGCACGCTTAGGTTGCTGGCGTTGGCTGCCGTGCGCAGTTAGACGCGAAGCCAGGGCCGAGGGCGTGTTCCATTAGCCGCCCGCAGCCTTTCAGTTCTCCCCGTAAGTAGCTACCAAAAGCACCAATCATAAAGGCCGCGGGGCAGGCGGGAACCCGCGGCCTTCGTCTTCGCGCTTGCTGCCCCGCGGCCACTCAGAAATAAATAGGTGGAGGAGCAGAGGTCTATGTTAGCGCCCCGTCGTCTACTCCAACTCGTGGTCGCTATCCTTCTCTTGCTGCCGGTTCTAGCAGGCTGCTCGGCCGGTAGTGCTACCGCCGAGCCCTACAAGATCGGCGCCTTGTTTGCCGTCACCGGCAACAACTCTCCCCTGGGCACGCCCGAGAAGGAGACGGCCCAATTGCTGGAAGAGCAGATCAATGCCAAAGGCGGCATCA
>JAMCYS010000050.1 GCA_023473795.1 Chloroflexota bacterium
AATCCGCGGCCCCTACCGCTTGCCGAAGTAGCCCTCCAGCACCTGGCGACCGAGCGGAGCCGCCACCTCGCCGCCCAGCTTGCCACCCTCGACCATCACCAGTACCGCCACCTCGGGTTTGCCAGCCGGGGCGTAGCCGGCAAACCAGGCGTGGGCGTCGGGGTTCTGGTTCTCCGCCGAGCCGGTCTTGGCCGCCGTGGCCACCTTGAAGCCCTGGAAGGCATAGTAGGCCGTGCCCTTGGGCGTGGAGGCGACCCGCACCATGCCGTCGTGAATCGACTTCAGGGTGGCCGGCGAGCCCGGCACCTTGCGCACGGTGGTCGCCTGGTAGTCCTTGGCCGTGGCGCCCTCGCCCACCTTGCGCACTAGCAACGGCGTTCGCAGCTCGCCCCCATTCGCCAGGGTGGAGTACACGTTGGCCATCTGCAGCGGCGTCGCCTCCAGGTAGCCCTGGCCGATGCCCAGGTTCACCGAATCGCCCGTGTACCAGGGCTGGTTCAGCGTCTGCTTCTTCCAGTCCGGGTCGGGCACGGTGCCTCCAACCTCGTCCAGACCGTTAATGCCGGTCGGCGCCCCCAGACCGAACTGCCGGGCGAAGTCAGGCAGGATCTTCGGGTCGATCGAATCCAGCTTCTTGCTCAGCTCGTAGAAGACGATGTCGCAGGACTCCGTCAGGCCCTCCTCCAGGTCGAGGTGCCCGTGGCCCCCCGGCAGCCAATCGCCCAGCGTTACTCCCGGCAGTCCTTTCCAGGTGCCGTTGCAGTCGAAAGGCGTCGTCGGCTGGAAGCCGCCCTTCTCCAGCGCGGCGTCCATGGTGATCACCTTGAAGATCGAACCGGTCGGGTACGAGCTCAACACCGGCCGGTTCTGGAACGGGTGCCGAGTGTCGCTCGTCAGCCTCTGCCAGTCGCTGGTCGAGATGCCGGTGATGAAGGCGTTGGGGTCGTAGGCCGGATGGCTGACCATGGCCAGAACGGAATTGTCGCGCGGGTCGAGCAGAACCAGGCTGCCCGTCTTGTCGCCCAGCACCTTGTCCGCCAGCTGCTGCAGGTCGCTGTCGAGGGTGAGCTGGACGGGCGCGCCGGGTACCACCTTGCGCTCGGCCACCACCCGCACCTCGTTGCCGGCGTTGTCGGCGATGTAGACTTTGCCGCCTGCCTGGCCGCGCAGCTCCTTTTCCATTGAGGCTTCGATGCCGCTGCGGCCCACCATGTCCCCCTCGGCGTAGCCTTGGCTGGCCAGGCGGGCGAGGTCGTCGGCGTTGACCTGGCTGAGGTAGCCCACTGCGTGCGCCGCCGCGGCCCCCAGCGGGTAGACGCGCGCGGTGACTTCGCGCACCTCGATGCCTTCGATGTTCGCCAGCTTGCTTTGCGCGTCCTGCCGCCTGCTCTCGGGGTACTGCCCCAGGGGCACCCACCAATCCGGCTGCGCGCTGGCGTAGCGCTTCTTGATGTCCTCGGGCTTCGACCCGGTGAAACTGGCCAGCGCCCGCAGCACCTTGGTCTCGTCCTTGACGTTGCCCGGGACGACGCCGACCTCCAGCACAGTGCCCGGCCCGGCCAGCATTTTGCCTTTGCGGTCCAGAATGGACGCCCGTGGCGGCGCGCCCGACTCTACCCGCACCACGCGGTCGCCCGCCAGGTCGCGGAAGATAAGGTCCGGCGTCCAGGCCACCTGCCACTGCTGGCCGTCCAGGAGGAGCGGCAGCGTATTCTTCTCCTGAATCTGGCCGACCTCGGTGGAGTCCATCGTCACGGTGAAGGCCACAACAGCCTGGCTGGGCGTGCCGGCCTCCGGCACCAGACTAACCTGGTCAACATTGGTGGTAATCTTCTTGATCCCTGCTCCTTCGACAATCGCCTGATAGCGCGCCACGAAGCGATCCTGCGGGATCGCTTGCTTGGCGGGCAGCGAAAGAAACTGGTACATGCCCTGGTAGTCATTGCGCTCCCAGGCCTGCAAGTACTGCGTCGCCAGCTGCCGCGCCTTATCTGGCCAGCTGACGGGGGCAGCGGTGGGAGTGGGCGCCGGCGGGGGGGTGGGCGTGGTCACGGTCGCGGGCTGGCCGGGCGGCGCCGGCACCTGGGGCGTGCAGGCGGCAAGAAGCGGCGAGCCGACGAGCAGAGTGAGCAAGGAACGGCGGGTGAGACGTATGGCCGACAAGGGTCGTCCCTCCTTCGGCAAGAATTGATTGAGTGCGCAGTCACCTCTTCGTAGAGAGCAGAGTAACAGACCGGCGCCGCCACTGCCAGTAGGGTCGACGGCGCCAGGGTCCCACGGGCCCAGCGACGACAAGTAGGCTCCGCAAGCGGCCCTGATGGCGACCCGACCGCGAACACGGCCCGGAGCGGACCGACAGGTGTTTGCCGTGCGGTCAAGCAATTGGCCTTGTTTGCCCGGAGGTTCGTAGCGGCGGCCAGAGAACGGCCGCCCTACGACAGAAGCCAGGGCCTCGGCGATCACGGCCGCAGCTTCTTGATCTCTTCCTCGATCTGGCGCAGGCCGGCGTAGTCTTCCTCAGCCAGGCGATAGCAGCGATCGATGTACAGCTGGCTCAGTCGCTCACCGCGCTGACCCGGTTCTTGAGCCGCGGCGATGACCTCCCCCACCCGGTACTTCTCGGGCACGTGTTTGCCCAGCGCCTCCATCTCCCGCGCCGTCTCCGCGACCTGGCGCGCGTCCCGGCCCTCGACGGCATAGCGCAGCTTGCCCGCCAGCTTCGCCAGCTCCCCCAGCCGCTGCCTCTCCGTCATCAGGCTGAACAGCACGTCGCTCACGTCCACCGTGCCGGCCTCTTCCAGCTCGGGGGCTGGCAGCCGCCGCAGGTAGTCCTCGTACAGCTGCTGGTACTGGCGGGCCGCTTCGCTCACCAGCAGCAAACCCCGCTGGGCGTCCTCCGGGTCGAGGGTGCCCCCGTCCAGCAGGTCGTCGCCGCGCGCCTCAGCCAGGCGCGCCAGCGCGCCGCGCCCGTCCGCGAACGCCTCCGGCACCGGTGGCAGCGGCACGGCGCCCAAGGCCTGCACGCCCTGAGCGGGCATCCCGGCCGCGAACATCGGCGGCATGTAGCGGGCGAGGTTCATCGGCACGGGTGGAATTATGAGGTAACTCGCCAGAACGGCGGAGGGGTCCTGCGGCGTGCGAAAGTAGATGAGCGCATGCCCCTTCGGCTCAGCGCTGGAGCCCCGTTCGAAGTCCAAGTCCATTCGCCCTCACCTGCCTTTCCTCCCTGCCTGACCGGCAACCTCATTATACCGCAACGGCATCTGAACCTGGCGACCGTTGACCTCCCTCGACGGCTGCGCTATGCTCTGAGCTAGCCAGAGCCGGCCAAGGTCGGGCGGCACCTTGGCCGGGTGAATCAAGGAGGACACGCCATGAACGGTGCCGACTTTCTCGTCGCTTCGCTGAAGGCGCGCGAGGTGCCCTTCGTCACCACCCTGTCCGGCAATGGTCTCAACCCCTTCTTTCTCGCCTGCCAGCGCGGCGGCCTGCCCATCGTCGATTTCCGCAACGAACAGGCCGCTTCCTACGCCGCCGATGCCTACGCCCGGCTCACCGGCCGCCTGGGCGTCTGCGCCGTCAGTAGCGGCGTGGCCCACGTGAACGCCTTTGCCGGCCTGGTCAACGCCTACTTCGACGGCGCGCCGCTGCTGCTCTTCACCGGTGCCAGTGAGCGCAGGCGCGCCGACGCCGGGCGTTTCCAGGATCTCGACCAGGTGGCTCTGGCGGCCCCCGTGTGCAAGTACGCCAAGGAGGTCGACCGTGCCGAGCGCTTTGCCTTCTACCTGAACGAGGCCTGCTCTCGCGCCCTGGGCGGCCGCCCCGGCCCGGTCCACCTCACGGCCGCCCTCGACGTACTCGACCAGGAAATCGACCCGCCCGCCTGTTGGCAACTGCGCTCGGCCCCGGCGGTGGTCAGGCCCCAGGCCGCCGCCGACCCAGCCGCCATTGCCGCCGCGGCCGACCTCCTGCACCGGGCGCAGCGGCCTCTCCTCGTGGCCGGTAGCGGCATTTTCTACGCCCGGGCCGGCGAGGCGCTGCACCGGCTCGCCTCCACCTTCCAGATCCCGGTGCAGGTGCCGATCTGGGATCGGGCTCAGGTGCCCGAGCCGACGCCTTACTTCATGGGCGTCGTCGGTGCCGCCAGCGGCGGTCCGCAGCTGCTGCCGGCAGCCGACCTGGTTCTAATGGTGGGCGCGCAGGTGGACTACCGCACCGGCTACCTCGAGCCACCCGCCGTGGACGCCAACGCCCGCGTGGTGCGCATCGACGTCGATTCGGCCGCCTTGCGTCAGGGGGTCGAGCCGGCCCTGGCCGTGCAGGCCGACCCGCGCTCGGCCCTGACCGCGCTGGCCGACGAGCTGGCCCGCCGCGACACGGCGCCGTTCTCCGCCTGGGCGGACGCAGCCCGGAGCCGCTACCTGGAGTTCCGCCGCCGCTGGGACGAACCGCTGCCGGCAGCGCCGGCCACCGGGCGCCACCTCGCCGAGGCCCTGCGCCCCCTGCTGGACGAGGAGACGCTCTTCCTGGTAGACGGCGGCAACATCGGCCAGTGGGTCCACATGGCACTCGGCAATCGCTACCCGGAGAACTGGCTCACCTGCGGCGCCAGCGGCGTGGTGGGCTGGGGCCTGGGTGGCGCCATTGCCGCCAAGACGGCGTTCCCCAAGCGGCCGGTCGTGCTGCTCTCCGGCGACGGCTCCTTCGGCTTCACGATAGCCGAGCTGGAGACGGCGGTGCGCCACAACGCGGCCTTCGTGGCCGTGGTGGCCGACGACCGCTACTGGGGCATCGTGGCCAGCGGCCAGCGGCGTGCCTACGGCGAGGAAGGTGTGCTCGGTTGCCGGCTCGGGCCCGTGGCCTATGACAAGGTGGCCGAGGACTTCGGCGCCCTCGGCCTGCGCGCGGAACGGCCCGAGGACGTGCTGCCCGCGGTCCGCCGCGGCCTGGAGTCGGGCCGGCCCACCGTGGTGCACACCCCCATCAACCCCGGCGGCCCCGCCGACTAGTACCCCCGCGCTGCCTGGGGAGCAGCCCGCCGGGGCCGCCCCCAGGCAGTCCCCTCGACCTGCCGACACGCAAGATCTGGAGGCCGCGCCCAGCAGACCGGCCTCTGGCCCGCTTCCTGCGACTGGCGATGCTGAATGGTTGACACCATAATGATATTGGCCGCGGCGTTATGCCGCCGGCTTAGGGAGGGAGAGCGCATGCTGGAACTGGCGAGACGGCGCGTCGTCTTCGAGGACCCGCCGGCTGTGCGCGCCATCTTCGGCGACAGCCGTTGGGCGTGGTTCTGGTTGGTCGTTCGTCTGTACGTGGGTTACACCTGGATTACCTCAGGCTGGGGCAAGCTGAACAATCCGGCCTGGACCCAGACTGGCTCCGCTCTGCGGGGCTATTGGCAGAATGCCATCAATCTACCGGCCAATGGCAGCCCGCCGATAACCTTTGGCTGGTACCGTGATTTCATTGCCTTCTTGCTCAACGGCGGCCACTACGTCTGGTTCGCCAAGCTAATCCTGGCTGGCGAGCTGCTGATCGGCGCCGCCATGATCGTCGGCGCCTTCGTGGGCATCGCCGCTTTCTTCGGCGCCTTCATGAACTTCAACTTCATGCTGGCCGGCTCGACTTCGGTCAACCCGGTTATCTTCACTCTCAGCATCC
Organism: Chloroflexota bacterium; assembly: GCA_023473795.1. Taxonomy (GTDB): domain Bacteria; phylum Chloroflexota; class UBA6077; order FW602-bin22; family JAMCYS01; genus JAMCYS01. The sequence goes on from JAMCYS010000050.1 coordinate 5,665, forward strand.
TCCTCGTGCTGGCCTGGAAGAACGCCGGCTACTTTGGCCTCGACAGAATCCTGTTGCCGGCATTCGGCACGCCCTGGCGGCCCGGCATTCTCTTCGGCACGGACGCCCTGGCGGCGGAGGAGGGCAGGACGGAAGCCGATAGAGAGGCACAGCGCAAGAAGGACGGCGAGTAACGGGCGGCCTGACACCGCCCGTTACTCGCTCAAGGGAGCCGCTTGGCTGCGGCTCCCTTTTGTTTTGACTCAGCCGCCACTCGGGGCACGAGACGTGCGCGTTCTCAGGCTGGCGGCGCCTGGCGCCTGAGACTGCGATGAGTGCCCCCCCGGAAATGGCCGAACCAACCCCGGAACGTCATCCCGACCGGGCATACATTCCGCGGATCACACGGGTCCCACGGCAGCGCTGCCGTGAGATTACTTAGACGAGACCAGAGTAAATGCGGGTCTAAGTCGGGTAGTTGTCTGATTACGCCCGCCAGGTCCCGAGCGAACCCGCCCACGGTGTAGAAACGCTTGCGAAAGCTAGCCGTAATCCACCCCCGTCTTCGCCTTGCCCCTGGCCGAGGGCTCGCTCCAGCACACAACAGGGCCTAACCTTCCCGCGGGCGCTATGGTATAACTATTACCAATCCAAGGCAAGGTCGCGCCCTGTGAACGAGACGCCCGGCGGCATCAACCGCATACTGGTCCCGCTGGATATGAACCGGCTCAGCGAGGGCAAAATACCCAATTCGGAGGAGCACGCCAAGGCCTTCGGCGCCGAGCTGATTCTGCTGCACGTGATGGCCACTTCCCCGCCCAACACCGGCCGCGTCACCATGGCCGAGTCGCAGGCCTTGACCTATCTCTACGCCATCGCGGCGCGCCTGCGCTCTGAAGGGGTCACAGCCCACACGCTGGTGCGCTACGGGCCGGTGGCCGAAGTCATCCTCAACGAGATCGTTCAGCAGCGGGCCGACCTAGTGATCCTCGGCCCCAACATCCGCCACAATTTCCCCGCCTTGCTTGGCGCCAGCATCGCCGACACCATCATTGCCCACAGTCCGTGCCCCATTCTGCTGGTGCCGGCGCCCGCGACTGAGCGGCAGAAGGTACCCGACGTCCGCAGTTTCAACGAAGACGTGACTCGCACCGGGCCTGTAGCGCCCCATGACCTGGGCCTGCGCACCGTAGCCATCACCCGCATCGTCGGCAGCGTCGGTCGGGCGGCCGAGCTGGATGCTCACTTCAGAGTGCGCAACCCTTCGCGGGGCGAGCAGCGCCGCTACGAACGCATCAGGGATCTCATGGAGCAGGGGGCGCCCCTGCCCCCACTCGCCCTCTACAAACTCGGCTACGGCTACTACGTTCTCGACGGCAATCACAGGGTCGCCGCGGCCAAGGAATTGGGCCAGCTGGAAATCGAGGCCGAGGTGACCGAGTTCCTGCCGCTCGAGGACCCACAGGCGCAGCGGGTCTTCCTGGAGCGGCGGCGCTTCGAACAGGACACGGGGCTGAAGCGTGTGGGCGCCGCCCAACCGGGCAGCTATCCTCTGCTGCTGGCGATGATCCACGAGTACGCCCGCCAGAACGGCCTGGAGGACATCAGGGAAGCGGCACCGCTCTGGGAGGCGCGAGTCTACAGGCCCGTCGTCCGGCGCATCCGCCAGCTCCGCCTCGGCCACTACTTCCCCGACATGCGCACGGCCGACGTCTTCGTCCAGATCTCCGACTTCCGCGAGCAGGAGATGGAGCGCGCGGGCGAGGAGCTGGCCTGGGACGCCGCCGTCGAGCGCTTCCAGGCGGCTCGCGCCACGCCAGCGTGAAGGGAAGCTGCCTGTGCCGCGGCGCCGAGTCGGACCGGCCAGCGTTCGGAGTAGCGCACTGCAGTGCGCCTGTCTGCTTGGGCACCAGGGGCGGTAACCCCCCAACCGCGAGGGCACTGGACCGCCCTACGAACGCTGGCCCCCGAGCTTCGGCCCGCGCCTTCTGCGTCTGGCATTCAGTCGGCAGGAGTATACGAGCGGACTGAAGTCCGCACTACGAACGGGGCGACACTGGCTTGTAGTGCGGACTTCAGTCCGCCGGCCTATCCAGCCAACCAACGGCATTCAGGTTAGGGATAACGAGCACCTGGACCAGTGAAACCGCTCTATCCCTCTACCGCCGGGCGTAGTTGGGAGCTTCCTTGGTGATCAGCACGTCGTGGGGATGGCTCTCGCGCAGGCCGGCGGACGTGATCCGCACGAAGCGCGCGCTCTTCAGGCTCGGCACGTCGGCGGCGCCGCAATAGTGCATGGACGAACGCAGGCCGCCCACCATCTGGTAGACGATGTTAGACAGGGGACCTTTGTAGGGCACCTGGCCCTCGATGCCCTCTGCCACTAGCTTGGCGACTGATTGCGTGCCGCTCTGGAAGTAGCGGTCGCGACTATAGCCCCGCCCGGCCATGGCCCCGATGGAACCCATGCCGCGGTATTCCTTGAAGCGCTCGCCCTGATAGAGGATGATCTCGCCCGGGCTCTCGTCCACCCCGGCGAAGAGATTGCCGATCATCACGGAATCGGCGCCCGCCGCCAGGGCCTTGGCGATGTCGCCGGAGTACTGGATGCCGCCGTCGGCGATCAGGGGCACGCCGTGGCTCGCCGCCACCGCGGCGCAAGCCATCACCGCGCTGATCTGCGGCACGCCGACCCCCGCTACTACCCGCGTCGTGCAGATCGAGCCGGGGCCGATGCCCACTTTCACCGCGTCGACGCCCGCGGTGATCAGCGCCTGCGCTCCCTCGGCCGTGGCCACGTTGCCGGCCACAACCTCAACCGTGTTGCCGTACTCGCCCTTCAGCTGCTCGACTGCCCGCATCACGCCCAGTGAGTGGCCGTGCGCGGTGTCGATCACCAAGGCATCCACCCCGGCCTTCACCAGAGCCACTGCCCGCTCCCAGGAATCGCCCCCCACGCCCACCGCCGCCGCCACCTGCAGACGACCCCGGCCGTCCTTGGTGGCCAGAGGGTACTGGATCTTCTTCTGGATATCCTTGACCGTGATCAAGCCGAGCAGGCGGTACTCCTCGTCCACCACCGGCAGCTTCTCGATTTTGTGCTGGCGCAGAATGGACTTGGCCTGTTCCAGCGTCGTACCCACCGGCGCGGTCACCAAGTTCTCCCGGGTCATCAGTTGGCCCACCTTCAGCGACATATCCTCGGCCTCGGCGAAGCGGATATCCCGGTTGGTGAGGATGCCAACCAGCTTGCCGTCTTCGTCCACGATGGGCACGCCCGAGATGTGGTAGTGCTCCATCAGATCGACCGCCTCGGCCAGGCTGTTGTCGGCACCCAGGGTCACGGGTTCGACGATCATGCCGGCCTCGGAGCGCTTCACCTTGTCCACTTCGCGCGCCTGCTCCTCGATGGAGAGGTTGCGGTGAATGACGCCGATCCCGCCCTCGCGGGCCAGAGCGATGGCCATACGGCCCTCGGTGACGGTGTCCATGGGAGAAGAGATCAAGGGGATGTTCAGGGTGATGCGGCGGGAGAAACGGGTGACGAGTGAAGCCTCGGAGGGGAGGATATCGGACTGCGCTGGCACCAGGGACACGTCGTCAAATGTGAGCCCCTCGCCAATGATCTTGTTCTCGTCCATAACCGTAACCCCCTTGTCGCTCGCTTACTGCTGCCGCCGCTGCTCGGCCGCCGGATGTTAGCGGAATTATAGCACCGCCCCCCGCATCTTTCGACCTCAGCGCCTGCCCTGCGACGCCTTGCTTTGGCGCACATAATGCGCTAACCTAATAGTGAATTACACGAAGCGCCCCGTGGTTGCTCCGGCTGGAGGTTGGACATGCGTAGTTTCTGGCGTAGCTTCGCCCGATTCCTCAAATCGGTTGCCGCCGCCAACTGGCAACGGGAATAGGCTGAGGCTCGTTCCCGTTAGCTGTGCCCCGCTCGGGCGATGACCCGGGCGGGGCATTTATCTGCCCGCGGAGCCTACCTTCACGAGAGCGCCTGATTTTGTGGATAATCTAGTCCGAACTGTTGAAAACATAACCAAAATGTGGATATGGGGACCGGTCAGTGGCCCCCTCGAAGGCCTGCTATCGTACGATTGCCCGCCCCGTCTGAGCGTAGTACACTACGTTCGGCAGAGGCGCCGCCGGGCCTCCTCGCCGTGATGGGCCTTGTTGCTCGGCGACCGCCTGGCGAGCGCGGCCGGAGCCAAGTCAAATCTTTGCCCATTCCGGCTAGCCTTGGCCAAGGAGAACGACTTGACCGGCACTCCACGCGGCATTGTGACGATGGCGGTCGGCCTCACCATGGTGGGGCTGGGCATGCTTTTCCTACTCCAACAACTGCTCGGCCTTAATCTCTGGGACATCTCCTGGCCCCTGCTTGTCGTCGTGCCGGGTCTGCTGCTCTTCGTGGCCATGGCCCTCGGCGGACACCGGGCGGCGCCCATCGCCCTGCCGGCCAGCCTGGTCACCACCACCGGTCTCATCCTCTTCTACCAGAACTCTACCGGCCACTGGGAGAGCTGGACTTACGCCTGGGCCCTCGTCTTTCCCACGTCCCTCGGCCTCGGCCGGGCGGTGCAGGGCGCCTGGCTGGATGACCACGCCCAGATCCGCGAGGGCCTGGGCTGGGCCCGTCTGGGGGTGGTCATCTTCGTCGTCGGCGGCGTCTTCTTCGAACTGGTGCTGGGCCTGGGACGCGACCCCCTCAACCGGCTACTCTGGCCGGCGCTACTCATCGCCGCCGGGGCCTACTTCCTCCTGCGCCGCACGGCGCCGGCCGACGAAAGTCCGACTCAACCGCTGCCAACCCTGCCGGCTGAGCCCCTCCCCTCAACCCCGCCGCCGGACAACGACGACGAGGAAGACCCCCTCTAGAGGCAGCGGCACGCTTCTTGCTGCCCAGGCGGGCGAATCCTCGCTTGGAGAGGCTAGTGACGGACAACCGCGTCCAGGAACTGGCGCAGACCCGCGACCAGGCCCTTGGCTGCCAGCGTTGCGGCCTCTGGCGCACGCGCCAGCACGTGGTCTTCGGCGAGGGCAACCCCTACGCCACTTTGCTCTTGATCGGCGAAGGCCCGGGGGCCACTGAGGATGCGCGGGGCCGGCCCTTCGTCGGCCAGGCGGGGAAGCTGCTGGACCGCGCCCTGGCCGACGCCGGCCTGCCGCGCGGCGACCTCTGGTTGACCAACCTGGTCCGTTCCCGCCCCTGCACCCTCCAGAACGGCGGCCTGCGCAACCGGGCGCCCCTGGCGGGTGAGGTGGCCGCCTGCCGGGTGTGGCGCGACGCCGAGTTCGACCTCGTCGCCCCGCGGGTTATCCTCTGCCTGGGATCGGTCCCGGCCAGTTACCTGATCCACAAGGACTTTCGTCTCAACGCCGAGCGCAGCCAGGTTTTCGAGTTGGAGGGAACGAAGTGCCTGGCCACATACCACCCCTCCTACCCGCTGCGCCTCGCCGGCGAGGACTACGGTCGCGTCTTCGGGGCGCTGGTGGCGGACCTCAAGCTGGCGGGGGCGCTGGCAAGCGAGTAGAAAGGACGGCGGATTACATCCCGTGCCGCACGCTAGCCTCCACAGTTCGCAGTTGCAGGCTGTAGCGTGCACGTTCTAAAAGCGAGCTCTACCCCTCTACCGGCACGCCTGCCCGCAGCACCAGCCGCGGCACCAGGCGCTGGCGCCCGGTCACCCGCTCGCCGGTCGAGTCCGCGAACTCGAACTGCCCCTCCTCGACGGCGAACACGGCCACGTCGGCGCTGCAGCCCGCCCTGAGGGCCCCTACTTCATCGCTCAAACTCAGCACCTTCGCCGGAACGGTCGTCGCCCGCTCTATCACCTGCTGCAGAGTCAGGCCCAGGGCCATGAAGCAGGAGAGCACGTTCGGCAGGTCTTTCACGGAGCCCATCATCCCGTAGCGAGAAAGGTCGGTGCTGATGGTGTGGGGCAGTAACCCCAGCTTGAAGGCCGCCCTCGCCACCCGGAAGGAGAGGTGCATCCGCCCCTGGGCCACGTCCAGCCACACCCCTCTGGCCACCGCCTGCCGCACCGCCGGCAGCGGCCGCCCGCCCTCACCTAGAATACCGTGCTGGCGGGGGGTGAGGAAGTGAGAGACGATGTCGCCCGCCCGCAGCAGCTCCAGTATCTCGCTCAGTGGGGCGTCCGTTTCGCCCACGTGCACCATCAGGCGCGTTCCCGTCCGGTCGGCCACCGCGCGCGCCATCTCCAGCGGCAGCAGCCCGTTCTGGCCCACGGCGTCGCGGCTGAGGCGCACCTTCAGGCCCAGCAAGTAGTCACGGTTCTCCTCTAGACAGCGCGTGGCAGCCTCGGCGTCGAGCCAGGTGAGATTGCTATACTCGCCCACTCGTACGTCCACCTGGCCGATGGTGGAGAGGTTGAGGAAGGCGAGAATGCGGCTGCGCGCGGGTTCCAGAATCAGCTTGCGGAAGGCGCCGAAGTTGTAGGCGCCGGCACTGCCGCCGTCGACCATCGTCGTCACGCCCCGCGGCAGGCAGTCACGGTCCGGGTCAACTGAGATATCCGTCCCTCCCCAGTAGGCATGCATGTGCATGTCGATTAGGCCCGGGGTGACGATTAGGCCGGCCAGGTTCACGACCTGCCCGGCGTCGGCTCTGGGCAGGTCCGGGGCGACCGACATTATCTTGCCGCCGGCGATGCCGACGTCGAAGCGACCGTGCAGGCCACAGCCGGGATCGACCACGGTCCCGCCACGGAGAATGGTGTCGAAGAAAGGCATGGCAACCTCCCCGCCCCAGCGAGCCGCTGGGGCGTTGAGCAAACGTTTAGACGGTGGCTATGGTATCACCGGCGACCCGGTTAGTAAAGGAGGCTGGACTCGATTTCTTGGCGATTGAGGCTTTGCCAGAGAAGGCTTGGACCGATGGCACACCGGGAGTACCTACCGCAGCACCTCGTTGAGGAGGCTGCTGAGGGCCCAGGGCAGCTCGGCGTAGTCGTCGACGGGGTAGGAGCGGCCGTGGCCGCGGGCGGCGAGCGCCCGGCAGAGGTCGCGGTCCATCTTGTAGTCCTCGGTCGCCAGCACGAACAGCCGGGGGTACTTGGCGGCCAGCGGCAAGGGGTCCTCGCCGACGGTGTACTTGCCGTCGGTGATGATAATGCCGAAGCGCTCGCGCTGCCGCCCCTTCGCCAGCTCTGTCAGACCCTTGGCCAGGGCGTCCTCGATGTTCGTGTAGCCCAGCGCCGGCACCTCCAGGATCTTCGTCACCACCTGTTGCAGGTGCAGGCGCTGGTTCATCGGCTTGGCCACCGTGGCCGTGCTCTCGAACAGCACCAGCGCGTAGTCCTCGGGCTCCAGCTTCCCGGCCAACACGGCCGCCGCCACGCCGGCCAGGGCGAGGTTCTTGCCGGTCATGGAGAGGCTGGTGTCGACCATCAGCACCGCCGAGACCCGCTTGCGCTCGCGCACCTGCACGATCACGTCGTGGGCCTCGGGCGCCGGCTTGCCGGCCAGGTTCTCCAGCGTCTCGTCCAACGCCAGTTCCCCCCGGCCGGGCGTGGAATAGGGCTCGCGCAGCGTCTTGGCCGCTTTGTGGGAGGCGCCCAGCACCCGCGAGGCCTTGAGGAGAATCGCCTTGGCCGCGATCTCGGCCGCCTTGGCCCGCAGCTCGGGCGAGGGGATATTGTGCTGCGCTTCGTGGAACTGTTCGGCGATATTCCAGCCGCCGTCCACGCCGCCGATCCCGCCGAAGTACTGGTCGAGACCGCTGGCGGGCTGCTTCTCGCCCGGCGAGGCGTTGAAGCCGAGGAACAGGCGCCGGGGGGTTGGGCCTAAGTCGTCCTCGGGCTGCCCCCCGGCACTTTTTTTGCCGCCGCCTCCACCAGCTCGCGGATGACGTCCTCCAGCTCTCGCTCGGCCTCTTCCTTGAGCTCGATGCGCGTCGGCAGGGCGATGAGCGCCGGCTCCAGCAAGGTGTAGGCGGGGGGCAGGCGGCGGGCGATCTGCACCATGGCGATGGCGGCCCGCACGCTGGCCCCGCGCTTGATGGCGGGGTGGTTGCGCGTGGCGCGGCCGATAGCCACCGCCTGCTGCACGATCTCGGCGATCGTCTCGCCGGTGTTGACGACGACGATGGCGCCCTCTTCTTGCTCGCTCTGGTAGTCGAGCCGCACCAGCTCGAAGCGGTCGCGCAGTGCCTCGCTCAGGTGGCCAGTGCCCACGAACTCGCGCGGGTTCTGGGTGGCGACGACCAGAAAGCCCTGTTCCGGGCAGCTGATCTGGCCCAGCATCGGCACCGAAACCAGACCCTCGTCCAGCGCCGGCAGCAGCACGTTCTGCACCGCCTCCGGCATGCGGTTGAGCTCGTTGACGAAGAGGATGCCGGCGTCCTTCATTGCCTGCACCAGGGGGCCGGGCACAAAGGCCTCCGGTTTGTAGCCCACGCGCAGCACGAGCGGCGGGTCGAACCAGCCTGTCAGCTTCTGCTCGGTGTAGCGCTCGTCGCCGTCGACCCGGAAGATGTCCCTGTCCAGGCGGCGCGCCAGGGCCGTGGCCAGTACCGTCTTGCCCACGCCCACCGGGCCCTCCAGCAGTAGGTGGCGGCCGGCGCGCAGGCAGGCCAGAGCGCGCCGGATTTCCGTCTCCCGACCGACGATGCCGTAGGTTTCTTGGATATGCCTGACTTCCGTGGCCAACGGGTCCTCCTTGCTAGCCAAGCAACACGATGCCGATGTGGCTGGGGTTCTCCTGGAACGGGAAGACGAGGTCCATCCCGGCCCGCAGGCAGGTCTCAGCCAGATTCACGCCCACCGCCTCGGGCGAGAAACGCAAGCGGGTGGGGTGCTGGCAGGGGCCGGCGACGTTGCACTCCGCGCAGAGCGTGCAGCGGCTGGGGCGCAGGGCCAGCGCCAGGGGCTCGCCGGCGGCGAAGGCAGAGCGCTCCAGCTCCAGTATCGCCGTGAAGGCCTCCTGCTTACTCGCCTCCCAATCGCGGAAGAAGGCCTCGGTCGCCTCTTTGGCGCCCGCCGGGGTCTGGGGGTCGTGGCGCAAGCGCAGCACGCCGGCCTCGCCCCCGGCGGCAAGCGTGGCCCGCGATGGAAAAGCCACCAGCAGAGCGTAGCGATACTCCGCCAGGGCGGCCAAGAATTCGTCCACGGTGGGCACCCGTGGCGGGCAGGAGTGGCTATGCCCGTAGTGGGGACAGCCGAAACGACACTTCAGCGGCACCCGGTGCTCCACCACTAGTTCCCCCGCCGGCAGCACCTTGGCCTGTATGGCCCCGAGGGACAGGGCCTTATCTACAAGTTCTTGATAACGGTTCATCGGTTGTGGAATAACCCCCCAATCCTCGCCCTGTCGACGCGGCCAGACGGCCGGTCTCGGCGCGGTTCCCTGCCGCGGAGCGCCATCTACGGGGACTGAATGTACAACCCCTGCTGCCTGATGTACAGCTCCACTGCTTCCGGCAGCTGGTAGCGGATGGGCCGGCCGGCGGCAACTCTCGCCCGCAGGTCGGAGGAAGAGATGGCCAGCTCCGGCGCCGGCACGTGGACGATGCGTTGCGCCGCCTCCGGTAGGCTGGCCGAAAGGTGGGAGAGATCGAACGGGTAGCCGGGGCGCGACACCACGGCCAGCGTGCTGAGCTGCAGCAGGCGGCGGGGCCGGTACCAGGTCAGAAGGTCCGGCAAAGCGTCGCTGCCCACGATAAAGAAGATCTCCGCCCCCGGGCCGGCCTGTTCGCGCACCGCGGCCACGGTATCGACGCTGTAACTCGGTCCGTGTCTCTCTAGTTCGATCGTCGACACCGCCAGGGCGGCGTTGTCGGCCGCCGCCAGGCGTACCATGGCCAGGCGCTGCGCCGCCGGAGTCACCCGGCGGCCCAACTTGTGCGGCGGCTGCCCCGCGGGGACCAGTAGCACCCTATCCAGGCGCAAACGGTAGAGGCTCTCCTCGGCTGCCACGAGGTGGCCGTAGTGGATAGGATCGAAGGTGCCACCCAGCAGACCCAACCGCGCTCCGGCCTCGCTCACCGCGCTTCCCGCTCCACGACGAGAGGCGCGCGTGGCCCTTGCCAGCGCAGCGCCAGCTCGCCCACGCGCACCAGATCGCCCGCGGCAGCGCCGGCACGCTGCACGGCCCGAGGCAGGCCGGCTCGCACTAGGTGTCTGAGCAGCAAGCGAACCGCGTCCTCATTGTCGAGGTCGGTCATCACCACCAGCCTCTCCAACCTGGGGCTGCGCACTCGCCAGCCCTGGCCCTCTCGCGTGACGGCCACGAGCCCGCCCACCGGCACCGGCCGCAGCACAGTCTCCGCGGGCGGCAAGGCGGTGGCCGCCTCGCGGGCGCGCACAGTCTGCAGCTCGGCGTGGGCCCTGCGCAACAGCTGGGGCACGCCCTCCCCCGTGGCAGCCGAGAGGGAGAAAACCGGCCAGGGAAGGCCGCCGAGTGATGTCAGTATCGCCGGCAGGCGGTCGTGCACCTCGGCTAGATCGGCCTTGTTCACGGCCACGAGTTGCGGCTTGTCGTCGAGGGGTGGCTCGAACAGCGCCAACTCTTCGTTCACCTTCTCGTAGGCCGCCCGCGGGTCGGGTTCCCGGCCGTCGATCACGTGGATCAGCACCTTGGTGCGCTCGATGTGGCGGAGAAAGTCGTGGCCCAGGCCCTTGCCTAGGTGCGCGCCTTCGATGAGACCGGGGATATCGGCGAGTACAAAAGCGTCGTGATCGAGTACCACTACCCCCAGGTTTGGCACCAGGGTGGTAAAAGGATAATCCGCTATCTTCGGCGTGGCTTTGGTGGCCATGGCCAGGAGAGTGGACTTGCCAGCGTTGGGGAAACCGATGACGCCGACGTCGGCGATCAGTTTCAACTCCAGATAGAGTACTCGGCTCTCCCCCGGTTCGCCCTTCTGCGCCACCCGAGGCACCTGATTGGTGGCGGTGGCGAAGTGGCTGTTGCCCAGGCCGCCCCGACCGCCACGGGCCACCATCAACTCCTGCCCGGCCGCTAAAACGTCGGCCAGCACTTCACCTTGTTCGTCTCTCACTATAGTCCCCAGGGGCAACGAGATACGCACGTCCGGCCCTTTGGCACCGTGCTTGTTCTGGCCACGACCATTACCGCCGCTGGCCGCCTTGAAGACGCGCCGCCTGGCGAAAGGCGCGAGGGTAGAGACGCTGGGGTCACCCACCACGTAGATGCTGCCGCCGCGCCCTCCGTCGCCGCCATTGGGACCGCCATAAGGCACGAACTTCTCGCGGCGGAAAGAGACAATTCCATTGCCGCCGTTGCCGGCCTGCACGGTAATCTTAGCGCGGTCGAACGCCACCTGGTTTCCTCCTGCGGCCCGTTGAGGCCATTGTAGCATCTCGGCTTGCTTGCCACCAAACACGAGCCGCTGCTCCATCCCTTGCCTTGGGGGTGGCGGTATGGAGGTCAAGGCTCCGCCGGTAGCGCCGTGCTTGTGCTCATACAAGTAATGTGTCTGTGGATAGTCGTAGTCGTCAATAGGGGGCGGGAAAGTGTGGAAAGGCCGGCGAGAGGCCGATTCATCGGGATGCCGGCGGCACTGCGGTTGGGGGCCGGCGACGTGGATAAGGCCAGTGGCTGTGTAACTTCCCGGCGCCAAGCCTCAGCCGGTCCACAGAAATCCCGTTTGTAGAACAGGTTTTCCACTATCCAGGCTGCTTGTCCACAGATACAGGCCAGTTATCCACAGAAAGCTGTGGATAACCAAGCCAAACTGCCCTCCATGATAGTGATAGATTGCGATTTCTCAATCAGTTGTCGGGGGCGGGTAGGCGGGAAACGACCCTAGCGGTGAGATTGATCGTAGAGGATCTGGGTTATCTCCGCCAGCTCAGAGCGCAGGCGGCTGTCGACTTGAAGTTCGGACTCGATGCGCTGGCAGCCGTGCAGCACGGTGCTGTGATCGCGCCCGCCCAGCTCGCGTCCCACCTCCAGGAGCGAGGAGTTGGTCTCCTTGCGTAGCAGGTACATCGCTACCTGCCTGGGGAGGACGACCTCCTTGTCGCGCGCCTTGCCGCGCAGAGCGCGCAAGTCAGTGCGGTAGTAGCGAGCCACGGTTTCGATGACCGCTTGGGCGGTGATGAAACGGCGCTCGGCCGGCTCGTGGAGGCCGCTGAGTGCGGCGCGCGCAAGGTCGACGGTCAGAGGCCGGTTGGTGAGGTTGGCCAGCGCCAGCACTCGGTTCAACGACCCTTCCAGTTCGCGGATGCTATTGAGGGCCACCCGCGCCACGTACTCGATCACGTCGCTGGGTAGGTCGGACAAGCCCTGCTCCTGGGCTTTTTCGCGCAAGATGGCGATGCGATGGGCGTGGTCAGGGGGCTGGATATCGGCGATCAGGCCCCACTCGAAGCGCGAGCGCAACCGCTCTTCCAGGGTGGCAATGGACTTAGGCGGCCGGTCGCTGCAGAGGACGATTTGCTTGCCCGACTCGTGCAGCGCGTTGAAAGTGTGGAAGAACTCCTCCTGGGTGCTATCCTTGCCGGCGATGAACTGGATATCGTCGATCAACAGGACGTCGGCCCGGCGGTAGCGCTGGCGGAAGTCCTCGGTGCGCCGCTCGCGGATGGCGGCGATGAGGTCGTTGGTGAAGTACTCGGAGGTGACGTAGGCCACCTCGAGGCCTGAGCCACGCACGTAGTGGCCGATGGCGTGCAGTAAGTGCGTCTTACCCAGGCCGACCGTGCCATAGATGAAGAGCGGGTTGTACCGGGCGCCCGGCTTCTCGGCCACGGCCACGGCGGCGGCGTGGGCCAACTGATTGCTGCTGCCGACGATGAACTTGTCGAAGGTGTAGCGCGGATTGAGCACCGCGCCGGCGGCGACGGGCGCCGGCGATTGCACCTGGGCGCCGGTTCCTGCCGGCGAAGGGGCCGGCGCGCCCTGAGTCGCTGCCCCAGTGCCGGCCGCCTTGCTGCCCCGCTGATGGACGATGACTCGCACGACAACCGACTGGCCGACGATGCGGCTGAGGGTGCTCTGCACCCGGGCCAGCAGACGTTCCTCGATCCACTCCTTGACGAAGGTGCTCGGCGCCCCGACCACGTAGGCGTCGCCTTCCTGGCTCACCAGGGTGGTGCGCTTCAGATAGGTCTCGTAGACCGGCTTGGTGAGCTCGATCTGCAGCTCGCCGAGAGCGGCTTGCCAAATCTGCTTCGCGTTGAGAGTGTTCAATCTCGTCACCCAGTAGGGGAATTGGCGGCAAGCGATCCGCGGGGCGAAGCCTATGATAGCAGATGGCTTCCGGGCAGGCAAGGGCGGGAAGATTACCAAAGCTGCCCAGTGCGAAGCCGGAGAGGGCTTCAGCCCTCACTACAAACAAGAATGACGCGCTCGTAGTGAGGGCTGAAGCCCTTCGTGCCTGCGCAAGCGGAAAGAGCCGCTGCCCTCACCACGAACGGCGCACCCAATCTACCTCGCCAGGTAGCCGCCGTCCACCGCCAGGATGTGCCCCGTCACCATGGCCGAGGCGTCGGAGGCGAGGAATAGCGCCGCCCCGACGATCTCCTCGGGCTGGCCCGGCCGTCCCATCGGGATGCCCGCCTCCACCGTCTGCCGGTAGGCCGGGTCGTACTCCAGGACCTGCTTGACCAGTGGGGTTTCAAACGTGCAGGGGGCCAGCGCGTTGACCCGCACGCCGCGCTGGGCCCACTCCAGGGCGAAGACGCGCGTCAGCTGCACCACCCCGCCCTTGCTCGCGCTGTAGGCGAGCGAGTTGTAGAGGCCGACCAGGCCGCCCACCGAGGCGAAGTTGACGATGCTGCCCTTGCCCTGGCGCAGCATCGTGCGGCCGAAGACCTGGCAGGTGCGGAAGGTGCCGAAGAGGTTCACCGAGAGGACCCGCGCGAAGTCCTCCTCGGCGAAGTCTTCGGATGGCATGCGCTTAGTGATGCCGGCGGCGTTGGCCAGGATGTCGGCGCGGCCAAAGGTTGCCAGAACGTCGTCGTGGAACCGCTCTACCGCCTCCCGGCTCGTGACGTCCACGGCGCGGGCGATCACCTTGCGGCCCTTGGCTTCCACTTCGCCGGCGACGGCCGCCAGCGGCTCGGCGGAGACGTCGGCCAGGGCGACATCGGCGCCCGCGTCGGCGTAGGCCAGGGCGACCGAGCGCCCGAGGCCGCTGGCCGCGCCGGTGACCACGGCCACCCGGCCGGAGAGGTCGAATAGACTCAGGGCGTTGGGCACGGTTCGTTCCTCCTCACAATGACGCCCGGCACCGGCCAACAGGCGCCTGGTGCTACGCGGGCGTCTTCTGTACGTCGCTTGGCGCGGCTGCCTCCGGCGGCTGCCGTTTGCGTTCGCCTTGCTTCATCAGCACGTCGAGGTCGGGGCTGTACCAGTCGCCGACGGAACGCAGGTAGCGGCAGAGGACGGGGCTGTTCTTGAAGCTGTCGATCAGATAGCTCTCCCACCAGACACGCGGCCAGACGTCGGGGAAGTGGCGCATCTGCCGCATGATCGAGTTGAAGTAGTCGAGGATGAGTTCGGCCATGGCCTGGGCCTGGGGATACAGCGAGTCGTCTTCGCGCAAGTCCTCGCCGCCGTAAAAATACGGTCGCAGCCGGGGATGGTCTAGGAAGAGGGAATCGACCGTCAGCATCTGCACGGCACCGGCGCCGTAGAGGCTGACCTTGAGCGAGTCGGCGATTTGCGCGGTCTGCCGCGCCGTCTGCCGCGCCAGCCGGTACCAGAGCAGCAGCACGCCGCCGACGGCGGCGAAACCGGCCAGTAGGATCAACAGAGACAGCAGCTGGTAGAGGCTAAGCGGTTCGTTGGACATCGTTGTCTCTCCTCCTCGCCGAGCACCCTACCGCGGGCGGGCTCGGCGTCTGTGCCCAGAGGGTCGAGCGGGCTCGGTCTGGAAGACGCCGCGACTGGCTCCCCTGTGCCGGCTGGGGCCCGCCGTGTCAGTCTGCCACTTGCCATCCGGCTTGTCAACGCGGCGCGCGCTTGGCTCAGCCGCCGTTGCCCGGCGCCCGGTCGGGGTCGGCGCGCCACCATGGTAGTCGAGGCGACCCCCGGTCGCAAGGGTGAAGCCGTCCGCCCGTTGGCGCCTCTCGGCGCCTTGGCTAGCGGCGCGCACGATGCGCTAGACTTAACCTGAGACCGTGTCCGGTGGCGGGACCGCCGAGAGGAGATGGAGATGCCTAACAGGTTGCGGCACGAGACTAGCCCCTACCTGCGCCAGCACGCCAACAATCCCGTGGACTGGTACCCCTGGGGCGAGGAGGCGCTGAACCGTGCCAAGCAAGAGGACAAACCGATCCTCCTCAGCATCGGCTACTCCACCTGCCATTGGTGCCACGTGATGGCGCACGAGTCCTTCGAGCAGCCTGAGACCGCGCGCCTCATGAACGAGGATTTCGTCAGCATCAAAGTCGATCGAGAGGAGCGCCCAGATCTGGACGCGATCTACATGGAGGCAGTGCAGGCCCTCACCGGTCAGGGCGGCTGGCCGCTCACCGTCTTCCTGACGCCCGATCTGAAGCCGTTCTACGGCGGCACCTACTTCCCGCCCGTCGACCGCTACGGCCTGCCGGGCTTTCCGCGCTTGCTGGCCGAGGTGACGGAGGACTATCGCCAGAAGCGACGGGAGACGCAGAGCATGGCCGACTGGCTCACCGGCCAGTTGAAGCAGTCGCCCCTGCGCGCCTCCGGCCAGCTGCCGGACGCGGACTCGCTGCGGTTGGCCCTGCATAATCTACAGGCGGCTTTCGACCAGACATACGGCGGCTTCGGCGAGCAGCCCAAGTTCCCCCAGCCCGCCCAGCAGGAACTGCTGCTGCGTCTGCACGCCCGCGGCCTGGACGACGGGGCGCTTGCCATGGTCGAGACGACGCTGCGCCAGATAGCGGCCGGGGGCATCCACGACCAGATCGGGGGCGGCTTCCACCGTTACAGCGTCGATAGCCAGTGGACGGTGCCGCATTTCGAGAAGATGCTCTACGACAACGCCCAACTGGTCCGGCTCTATGCCCGCGCCTATCTGGTTACCGGCGAGGAAGACTACGGCGACGTAGTGGAGGACACTCTGAGCTACCTTTTCCGGGAGCTGCGCGCCCCGGCGGGCGGTTTCTACGCGGCGCAAGACGCCGACTCTCCCGGCGGCGAGGGCGCCTTCTACGTCTGGACGCCGGACGAGGTTAAGGACGTGCTCGGCGAGAGCGAAGGCGAGTTGGCCTGCCGCTACTTCGGCATCGACGAACCCGGCAACTTCGAAGGCAAGAGCATTCCCACACGGCGCCGGGAGGCGGGCGCCGTGGCGGCGGAGCTGGGCATCGACGAAGAAGAGCTGCGGGCGCGCGCCGGGACCCGCGGGCCCCTGCGCTTTGGCTACTGGCTGTGCGCTTTCGACTTCGCCACCGCCATGCCGCAGGAGCTGGCGATCGTCGGCGCCCCGGATGAGCCTGGGACCAGAGAACTGCTGGCGGGGGCCCGAGGCCTCTACCGGCCGAACCTGGTGCTGGTGGGGCAGGAAGGGTCGGAGAACAGCCCCCTCCTGGCCAACCGTCTCGGCGCGGCCCCCGCGTCCTTAGAGTCCGAATGGCGCGGGGACACGGCGGCCGAACCGACTGCCTACTATTGCGCCAACTTCACCTGCCTGCCGCCCACCGCCGACCCCGAGGAACTGAGATGGTTGCTGGGAGGCTAGGCTGGGGGGGGTCGGTTGTTCTTCCCGGGGGCCGCGTGCTAGAATCCCCGCTTGGGCGCCTCTAGGAGCCTCAGGAGCAACCGAACTTGGACTTCACTTTCGCCGCCTCGGCCATCGCCTTCCTCGCCGCCATCGCCCAAGGGGTCACCGGCTTCGGCTTCGGCCTGGTGCTGGTGCCGCTGTTTTCGGTGGTCTACGACCCCAAAGCGGCGGTCGCCGTGAGCCTCAGCCTGGGCTTTCTCAGCAAGTTGCCCATCCTCTGGTTGGACCGCCAGCACGTGCAGTGGCGGCTGATCGCGCCGCTCACCGTGGCCTCACTGGTCGGCAATTTCCTCGGCACGCGGGTGCTGATCTTCGCCAGCGGCGCGACCCTGCGCCTGGGCATCGGCCTGATCGTCGTCGCCCTTTCGACCCTGCTGTTCTTCAGCTACCGATTGCAGATCAAGCGGGAGGGGCTGGCCACCGGGTTGGTGGGGCTGGTCAGCGGCACGCTCACCGGCGCCACCAGTATGGGCGGGCCGCCGGTTGTGCTTTTCGGGGTCAACCAGCGCTGGGCCAAGGAGAGCATCAGGGCCAATATGGTGGCGCTGTCTACCCTCACGTTCGGCTTCAGTGCCGGGTTGGTGGCCACGTCCGGCGCCTTCACGCCGGAGCTGCTACGGCTGGAGGCGCTGATGCTGCCCGCGGTCGTCGTCGGCCTCTTTCTGGGCAACCTGGCCTTCAGGCGGGCGCCGCGACGGCTGATGTACCAGATCATCATCCTCTTCGTCATCGCTACCGGCGTCGTCGGTGCCTGGGGCGGGGCGACGGCCCTGCTGCGCTGAGTATGGACTTTCTGGCCGCCACGACCCTGGTGAGCTTCCTGGCCACGGCGGCGCAAGCCGCCACGGGCTTCGGTTTCAACCTCGTGTTCGTGCCCCTGCTGTCGCTGATTTACGACCCCAAGGCCACCGTCGTGCTGGCGCTGTGCGTGGGCATTTCCGCCAAGCTGCCGCTGTTTCTGCAGGTGCGCCGCCACGTGGTCTGGCGGGCCATCGCCGCCATCGTCCTGGCCTCCTTTGCCGGCAGTCTGCTGGGCACCAGGCTGATCCTGTTCGCCGACCCGGCGCTGCTGAGGGTGTTCATCGGCCTGGTCGTGGTGGCGGGGTGCCTGCCTTTGCTGGCCAACCGCCGCTGGCGGATCAAACGCGAGGGCCTGGCCAACGGGTTGATCGGCCTGGCCTGCGGCGTGCTCGCCTCCAGCACCAGCATGTCCGGCCCGCCGATCATCCTCTTTGGCGTCAACCAAGCCTGGCCCAAGGAGTCGTTCCGCGCCAACCTGGTGGCCTTCTTCGTGGTCTCGGACACGTTCGCCCTGGCGACGCTGGCGGCGAGCGGTCTGGTGAGTCAGCAGATCGGTCTCAGCACCGTCCTCAGCTGGCCGGCCATCGCCGTGGGCCTCTGGGCGGGCAACTGGCTCTTCCACAAGGTGCCGGTGGCGCTGTTCTACAAGCTGGTGGTGTTGTTTGTGATCGTGGTGGGGGCCATCGGCCTGGCCAGTGGCGCCGGGGCGCTGCTGGGCCGAGGGGGCTAGGGTTGTGGGAGGGCTGACCTCCCTCGCCGCGTTCGGCCTGGTGGCGCTTCTGTACCGCGACTTGCCCCGCGCCGAGACGGGCCAGGCTCCGCCGGCCGCGGAGGCGTCCCGGCCGGCGGCTTTGCCCTTTTGGGTTCTCTGGGGCGGCAACTTCTCCGCCCAATTCGCGGACGCCGTTTTCGGGTCCCTGTTGCCGCTCTACCTGCTGGGCCTGCGCGCCCCGGAAGAAGTCGTGGCCACCATCGCGGGGGTGGCCATCTCGGTAGGGGCGCTGGGGGCGGCGATTGCCTCCTACCTGGCCCCGCGCCTCTTCGCCCGGCGAGCCGTGGCGGCAATGGCGCTCAGCCTCGTGGGGGCGGCGCTGGCTTTCGGGCCTCTGGCCATGGCCGGCGTCTGGTGGCAGGTGCCGCCGCTGCGGGCGACCATTGGCGCCTTCGGCGGCACGGCGGCGACCCTGAGCTACGTTCTCGCCGCCACCCTGGCAACCCCGGGGGCCGCGGCCGGGCGGTGACGAGCGTGGCCAGCGCCGGTCTGCTGGGCTGGGCGGCCGGCCCGTTCACCTGCAGTGCCCTGGCGGGGGCGGGCATTCGGCCCGTCTTCGGGGTGGCGGCCGGACTGCTGCTGGTGGCGGCCCTGGCCGCGTTGGTGCGGGGGCGGCAGCAGCACGCCCGGGCGCTCGCCCCGGAGTAGGGAAGGGCGCAGTATCGGTCGGGGCTGCTCCTTCCCCCTTGGGGGAAGGCGGGGATGAGGGTCCTCTGTGGTCAGGCCCGGCTAGCGGACCCTCACCCCTGCCCTCTCCCAGAGGGAGAGGGCGAGCCCGCCGCTTACCCCGGCACTCTCTTCCACTTCGCTCGGACCCTGTTCTAAGACAAGAGGCCGAAGATCTACCGCCTGCCCCGCCTACCTCTCCCGGCGCAGGGCGTAGTCGGCCAGGGCCAGGAGGGAGCGGCGATAGGGCGAGTCGGGGAAGATGCTGATGCTCTCCTTAGCGGCGCGCACGAAGTCGGCGGCCGTGGCGTAGCTGTCCTCGATGGCCGGGGACTGGCGCACCAGCTGCACTGCCTGGCTGACGTTGGCCTCGCGGTCGCCGTCACCCTCCAATAGCGAGAGCAGGCGGTCGCTAACGGCGACGCTCTGCAGCGCGTAGAGGGTGGGCAGGGTGACCGTGCCCTGGCGTAGGTCGCTGCCGACGGGCTTACCCAGCACCTTCTCGTCGCCGGTGAAGTCGAGGATATCGTCTACGATCTGGAACGCCACGCCTAGGCTGTGACCGTACTCGCGCAGGCGCGCCACGACCTCGGCCCCCTGCCCGGCTAGGATGCCCGGGCACTCCGACGCGGCGGCGAAGAGCGCGGCGGTCTTGGCATCGATCTGCCGGTAGTATTGCTCCATGCTCTGCTTGTAGTCGCCGGCGCTGAAGATCTGGCGGATCTCGCCCTTGCAGATGGTCATGGCGGCCTTGACCACCACGTCCATCACCGCCAGGTTATGGCAGCGGTTGGCGTAGTCGGCCGCGCCGGCGAAGAGGTAGTCGCCCACCAGCACCGTCACCCCCTGGCTGGCGATGGCGTTCAGCGTGGGGTTGCCACGGCGAACGAAGGCGTTGTCCAGCAGGTCGTCGTGCACCAGCGTGGCGGTGTGGAGCAGCTCCAGCGCCACGGCCAGAGGCAGCGTCCCCGCGTCACTATCCATGGGCAGACGCGGGGACGCTGCCCCCGCGTCTGCCCATGGATAATGGCGAGAAGACGTCGAGCGCGCGCGGTCGCCGGAGATAAGGCCGGTCGTCAGGAAGGCGAGGGACGGCCGCAGTCGCTTGCCGCGACCGCGCAGGATGTGGCGCAGCAGCTCGGCGAAGATGGGATCGTCCACCTCCGCCACCCGCTCCAGCTCGACTTCCAGACCCGCCAGCTCCTCTGCCACCGGCACGAACAACGCCCCAGCGTTCACTGCATTCTCCTCGTCGTAGACGGGCCCGCCATCTCAGGGCAGGCTGAACAAGCGGGCGGCGTTCGCCGTAGTCGCCGCCGCGACCTCGGCCAAGCCCAGGCCGCGCAAATGGGCCAGTTTCTCCGCTACTAAGGCCGCGTTGGCCGGTTCATTGTCCCCGCGCCAATGCCAGTCGGCGGACGCGGGGACATTGCGCTTGCCTCTGAGCGGCACGGGCGTCAGGTACGGGCAGTCCGTCTCCACTAGCAGCCGCTCCAGCGGCAGCGCCGCCGCCAAGCGTTGCAGGCGGCCGGCGTTGGCGTAGGTCAAGGGCCCGGCGAACGAAATGTAGAACCCCAGCTCGATAGCCTCCCGGGCCATTCCCTCGTCGCCCGAAAAGCAGTGGAGCACGCCCCGGGCCCCCGGGTGGCCGGCCGCGAACTCGCGCAGGGCGGCCACGATCTCGGCGTGGGCCTCGCGGTCGTGCACCACCACCGGCAAGTCGAGCTCTCCCGCCAGGGCCAGCTGGGCGGCGAAGGCGGCGCGTTGGACGGGTCGCGGCGAGAGGTCGCGGTAGAAATCGAGGCCGATCTCGCCGATGGCGACGACCTTGGGCTGCCTGGCCAGCCGCCGCAACTCGTCCAATGCCCCCGCGTCCAGCTGGCCGGCCTCGTGGGGATGGATGCCGACGGCGGCGAAAACGGCGGGATGTCGGGCGGCGGTCGCCACCGCCCGGCGGCTGGTGGCCAGATCGGTCCCCACCGTCACGATCTGCCCCACGCCGGCCGCCAGCGCCCGCTCCACCAGCACGGCGTCCTCGCCGGCGAAGGCCGGGTCCTCGAGGTGGGCGTGGCTATCGACAAGGGTGGGGGGCGCCAGCGGAACGCTCTCGGGCTGCACTGGCTAGACGCGCTTCCCTTCTTCGTCGATGTCCCCGCGCCAATACTTATCGGCGGACGCGGGGACGATGCGCGGGAAGAGCGGCACCGGCTGGGGCGTGACCCGCGTGCCCGGCGCCAGCCGACCCCAGGCGCTGACCTCCGGCCAATTGCCGCGCACTTCCAGGGGTACCGCCAGCTGCTCGGCCATGCGCTCGGCGGTGGTCGGGATGACCGGCCAGACGAAATGCGCTATCAGGCGTAGCGATTCCGCCAGGTCGTAGAGCACGGTGCCCAGGCGAGCGCGGTCGGTCTTGTTGAGCGTCCAGGGCGCGTTCTCTTCCACGTACTTGTTGGCGCGGCCGACGAACTGCCAGATGGCTACCAGCGCCTCGTCGAAGTCGAGCGCGTTGAAGTGCTGCTCCATTGCCGCCACCGTCTGTCCGGACAGCTCGATCAGGCTTCTATCGCCGAAGTTGGTCTCCCAGTCGGCGCGCTGCGGCTCCGGCACCTGGCCGCCGAAGTAGCGATTGATCATGGACAGCGTGCGGTTGAGCAGGTTGCCCAGGTCGTTGCCTAGGTCGGCGTTGTAGCGCTGGACGAAGGTTGGCCAGGCGAAGTCGCCGTCGCGGTCGAACGGCACCTCGCGCAGCAAGTAGTAGCGCAGGGGGTCGGGGCCGAACTCGTCGGCGATGGCCCCCGGCTCCACCACGTTGCCCAACGACTTGCTCATGCGCTCGCCCTTCTGGTAGACGAAGCCGTGGCCGAAGACGCGCTTGGGCAGGGCCACGCCCGCCGACATAAGCATCGCCGGCCAGTAGATGGCGTGGAAGCGGGTGATATCCTTGCCCACCACGTGCAGGTCGGCCGGCCAGTAGCGGGCGAACATCGCCGGGTCGTCGGCATAGCCCACGCCAGTGATGTAGTTGAGCAGAGCGTCGAACCAGACGTAGATCACCTGGCTGGGGTCGCCCGGCACCGGTATGCCCCAGCGCATGGAAGAGCGGGAGACGGAGAAGTCCTGCAGACCGCTCTTGATGAAGTTGACGATCTCGTTGCGCCGGATCTCGGGCTCGATGAACTCGGGATGGGCCTCGATGTGGCGCAGCAGCGGCTCCTGATAGCGCGAGAGGCGGAAGAAGTAGTTCTCCTCGTGCAGCCACTCTACCTTCTTGCCGGGGTGGTAGGGGCAACAGCCGTCCACTAGCTCCTCCTCGGCCCGGAAGGCCTCGCAGGAGGTGCAGTACCAGCCCTCGTAGGTGCCCTTGTAGATGTCGCCGTTGGCCCGCACCCGCTCGAAGAAGGCCTGGCAGGTGGCCACGTGGCGCTCCGCGGTGGTGCGCACGAAGCCGTCGTTAGAGATGTTGAGTTTGCGCCAGACGCTCTGGATGGTATCGGCCATCTGGTTGACGTACTGCTGGGGGGGCAAGCCCAGCTCGCGCGACCGGCGTTCGGCGTTGAGGCTGTTCTCGTCCGTGCCGGTGAGAAAGTAGACGTCGTAGCCGGTCAAGCGCTTATAGCGCGCCAGGGCGTCCGTACCGATCATCTCCAACGCGTGGCCCACGTGGGGCAGGGCGTTGACGTAGATGATGGCCGTCGTCAGGTAGAACTTGTCCATGGAGAATACCGCCTCAACCGTCGCTCGCACGCTCGGGGTGCGAGGTCTCATCGCTAATCATATCTTACGGGGGCGGGCTTTGCCACAGGGGGCAAGCGAGCGTCTTGGCGCGGGCAGCGGGCGAACGTCAGTCGCCGGGCCTCGTTCTGTTGTGGAGCGCGCAGGCTTGCCTGCGCTTTCACGGGTGGCGGCAGCCCGCCGCCTGCCCTGCCAGGCTACGCGCCACAGCGGCGGCAAGCCGCCGCACTCCACACTGACCGGTTGGGCGGGTGGCAGAGAGGCAGGCTATACTGGAGTAGGGTCGGCTGCTCGGCCAACGACGTGGCCGCGGGCGCATGCCGATGGCCAGAAGGGTGACTGAGATGCCGTTGCTGGACGAAATGCTGGCCGCGCTACCGGCCGACGCGCCGGTGCGCGAGGCTCGCGTCGGCCCGTTCCTGACCGTCGTGGCCATCACCGGCAGCACCCTCGTCAACCGCACTCTGGGCGACCTGCTTAGGCTCTGCCCCCGGGACGCCTACGTCGTCGTGCTGGGACCGTCCACGCCGCTTTCGCCGGTGTGGTTCGACTACGGCGTGCAGGCCGTCTCGGGCACCGTGGTCGCCGACGAGGACCTCGTACTGCGCCAGGTGAGCCAGGGGGCCGTCTTCCGGCAGGTCAGGGGGGTACGCTTGCTCACCCTGCTGGCCGACCGCGGCTGAGGCGGCGGCGGTCTGTTCGGTCGGCGTATTGAGGGCAAGCGGACTGAAGTCCGCACTACAAGCGCGGGGCTGTCGTCGTTCGTAGTGCGGACTTCAGTCCGCTCGGCGCTCTCGGCGTCGGGATGTTGGTTAACCATGAGGCTGTCGTCGTTCGTAGTGCGGGCTTCAGTCCGCTCGATCCGGTCTACCGTTCTGATACTCTGGCATCCTCCCTGCACAGCCGGTCGCTGGGCACGGCGTCCAGAAACGCCGCGGAGGGCGATCTCAAAACGGGGAGAAGCAATTGGCGACCATCACTACTCAGTACAAAGGCAATATGCTCTTCGAAACGGCCATCGGCAAGCACAAGTTGACGATCGACGTGCCGGACACTATGGGAGGCACGGACCGGGGCCCGCAGCCCCCGCAGCTCTTCGTCGCCTCGCTGGGCAGCTGCATCGGCGCCTTCGTCGCCCAGTACTGCGAGCGCAACGGCATCGACACCGAGGGCATGACGATCGACGTCACCTTCGACAAGGTGGATGACCCCACTCGCTTGGTCAACCTCAAGGCCACGGTCAAGCTGCCCAAGGGCGACTGCGGCAAGCGGGTGGAGGCGATCGAGCGCGTGGCCAATCACTGCCCGGTGCACGAAACGATCTCGACCATGCGCGGCCTGGACCTGGAGATACTCGGCGCCGGCGAGTGCAGCATGAAACCCGTGGCCTGAGGCCCCGGCTTCACCACGCCAACGGGCACAAGGAAGGGGGCGCGGCACTCGCCGCGCCCCCTGAACGTCCGCGCTGGAAGCGGGACAGGCTGTTACTTCGGGCCGCCGCCGATGAAGGTCCAGGCCAGGAAGAAGGCCAGCACCGCGGCCGCCCAGACGAGGTTGAGAACAGCGGCCCACCACTCTGTCCGGATGTTCTTGGGCAGGATCGTCCAGTTGAGCCAGACGATCATAACGGTCAGCCAGGCGTGGGCCGCGTTGCCTAGCCAGTTGACGGCCACCCAGATGAGGTATGGCGTGGCCTGCCACACCGCCCACATGCCGACGAGGGTGATGAAGGCGAGGGCGCCGAAGTACCAGGTGCGGTAGCCCGCCTTCTGCCAGCCCGTGGGGCCCTCCAGCATCATCGACTCGCCCAGCATGCGGGCGATGCCGTCGTTGACGGCGAACTGGGAGTCGAAGAGGGTGAAGACCAGGACGACCGCGAAGAGGGCGAAGCCGAACTGGCCGAAGGCCGAGGCGAAGATGTCGGCCAGCACCACCGCGATGCGGGCGCCGGAGGGCACGGTCATGTGATAGGTAACGGCGGCCGAGTAGCCGGCCAGGCTGGCGAAGTAGGTGAAGAGGACGCCGCCGATGACGACGAAGAAGAGAACGAGGTTGGTCATGTTCAGGCGCATCCAGCCGCTGAAGCGCTTCAGCTGCATCGGATCGTTCGTGTCGAACATGAAGCCAAGTCTGCGGATCTCCTCTTCCTTGGTGACCAGGCCAGTCATCTTGCCCATGTACTGGCCCATGCCCATGCCCTTCTCACGGACCCAGTAGGTCTGCCAGAAGTTCCAGAAGCCGCCGGCCGGCTGGTTCAAGAAGGGCCCGACGATGGAGAAGGTGATGCCGGCGGGAATGACGCCGAAAGACAACCAACCGCCGGTGACGTCGGCAACCGCCGAGGGGCTGGTCATGGCGATGGTCATGAAGACCAGGCCGAAGTTCGCCACCACGAAGGCCGCGTACATGATCCACTCGAGGGTGTTGTACACGTACTTGCTGGCGGCGAAGAGGATGAAGACCAGGCCGATGCCGACCATACCGTAGACTTCCGGTATGCCGCCGACCAGGAAGGCCAGGCCGGCCATGGCGCCGCCGATCCAGGCGGGCCAGCCCTGCTGGACCAGACAGAAGAGCGCGGTAAACAGGGCCCAGAAGCGGCGGGGTGGCAGGCGGGTGAAGCCCTGGAGGACCGTCTCGCCGGTCGCCATGGTGTAGCGGCCGATCTCGCGGTTCATGAACAGCTGGAAGAAGGACGACACGAGGTAGAGCCAGAAGATGGCACCGAACTTCTGGGCGGCGGCGTAGCCGGCGTTGTAGGCTTCGAAGCCGCCGACCGAGAGGGCGCCTAGAATAACCGCCGGTCCTGCCCACTGCAGGAGCCCTCTGATGTTGAGTTGGGGCGCCTCCGGCATTTCCCGCAGTTCCCACGCGGGTTTGATATTGCCCCCGGGGATAGTCGCAACTGCCATTGTGAAAGCCTCCCCTTTCATCCCATCGGAAAGTCCACTCGCCACGATGCGAGCGCTAGCGCTGTGACGCGAAGTTACCGACCGGGGAAGTGCAGGCAAATGGCGGCGGCAGGGGCGGCGGACGGGCCTTGCGGCCGGGAATCGCCCTTTCGGGACGGAACGCGGACAGACAAATACCGCCGAGCCGAGGACGGCCCGGCTGCTCGGCAGGCGTCAAATGAGACGTGGCGGCGGATGCGCGGGCGCTAGACAACTCAGCCCCCGTTGCGCGGTCGCGCTTCAGCTCAGGCAACCGCAATGGGACAAAAAGACCGCCAGACCCAATGAAACCAAGCTTGCCTATGTAAGCGCAGCATAGCAGCCAGAGCAGGAGCTGTCAAGTGGTCCGCCGCCCTGCGCCCGGCCGAGGCATCGCACGCTACTGATAACACCAAGGCTGCCGAAAGGTAACACCCGCAGTCCCCGGCAGGGGCTCTTCGTCCTTCGCGGGGATTAGCCAGCCTGTAGCCATCGGCGTCTCTGCCGGTGGCCTACCAGTTGTTCCCCGTTAAGGACGAAGACCCCCGGCAGGCCTGCCATCCGATTGCGGACGACCGTGTGCTAAGATAGCGGGAGGCCTGGGGACTGCCCGGGCCGGGCAGGGAGGTCCACCGTGCGGCCGGACGAACAGGGGCAGGCGAAGGCGTCCGAGGAGATTCTGGGGCCGCGAGTCAGCCTCCGACCCTATTTGGCCGCCGACGCTCCGGCCGTCTGGGCGGCCATCGAGGAGTCGCGCGCCCACCTGGCGCAATGGCTGCTCTGGGTGCACGATTACCATGACGTGGACGACGTGCGCGATTACCTTTTGCGCGCCCGGGCGGTGTGGGAACAGCGGCTCGACTTGCCCCTGGGCATATTCGCTCGTGACGACGGCCGCTTCCTCGGCGGCACGGGGTTGCACCGCATCAAGTGGGAGGAGCGGCATTTCGAGATCGGCTACTGGCTGCGGCTGAGCGCCCTCCATGGCGGCTTCGCCCGGGAGACGGCGGCCCTGTTGACCGGCCTGGCTTTTCGGGACCTGGGCGCCACCCGGGTGGTGATCCGCGCGCGCGAGGAGAACCGGGCCAGCCGCCGCGTACCCGAGGCTCTGGGCTTCCGCCGGGAGGGCACAGCGCCCCTGTCCGAAGACGAACCGGCGGCGGGTGGCGCGTTGCTGGTCTATGCCCTCGACCGCGAGGCCTTTCTCGCCCAGCCCTGGGCAGGGGGGACGGGGCGGAGCCTCGGCAGAAGTAAGCTAGCTTGCAGCCCGTGCCGCGGTCGTTTGCCCGCGGCACGGCGGTTAGGAGGAAACGATGGCCAAGACCGACAAGAATACCGTCCTAGCGCTGGCCAGTCGCGGCCTGGGCCGCGGCGACGAGGAGCTCGGCCGGCAGCTCGCCGTGAACTTCCTGCGCACGCTTGCCTTCCGCGACGAAGTGCCGGGGACGATCGTCTGCTACAACGAAGGGGTCAAGTTGGCCGAGCAGGGCTCGCCGGCTCTGCCGATGCTGGAGGCTCTGGTGCAGAAGGGGGCGGAGATCGTACTTTGCGGTACCTGCGTGAACTATTTCCAGCTGGGCGAGCGGCTAGGAATCGGCAGGGTGGGCGACATGCAGGGCATCGTGGCGGCGCTGGCGGAGGCGGACAAGATCATCTACTTGTAGGCAAGGGGCCGCGGAGTCACCCTCTCCCTTTGCTGGGCCACTCGCATCAGGCAGAGAGCACGGTCTTGTCATTCTGAGTCCCGTCAAGACGGGACTCAGGTGGTGATAGTCATCGGGGGCGGCCTGCTGGCTCGCTGGGCGGTGGCGGCGGCGAAAGAGCGACTCACCTACCCCCGTACGGGCTACGTCGCCTACACTCGCGAGCGGAGCAAGCACCGCCGCCTGGCCACGGGGCTGATCGCCGGTGAGGTGTCGGGACTGGTCGTGTTTCTGGCGGTCGGTCATCCGGCCTCGCTGGCCTGGCTGCCGGCGCTGCAGGGCCTGCTGGGCGGCGGGGTCCTGCTCTATGGTGGCGTGTGGCTGGGCCTCTACCGCTACTGGGCCCTGGCGGCTTTTTCGGTCGGAGTGGGTCTGGCCTGCTCCCTGGCCGGACTAGGGGACGTGCTGGGCAGTGGCGTCTTCTTCGCGGCCCTGGGGCTGGCCGTCGCGGTCTCGGGTCTGTCGACGCTGGCCCTGTACTTGCGCCGCACCGCCCCGGCAGCAGCAAGATGAGCCTCGAACCCGACGCTCGGCGCCGGAGCGAGGGGGCGCCTGGGGAGCTCAGTGGTTCGCTGCGCGACCTGGCGGGCGTGGACCGCGTCATCCACGAGCCTGCCCGCCTGATGATCGTGAGCATTCTCTACGCCGCGGAGAGCGCCGACTTCCTCTTCCTGCTGCGGGAAACGGGCCTCACAAAGGGCAACCTTTCCGCCCACCTGGTGCGGTTGGAGGAAGCGGGTCACGTGGCGATTGAAAAGAGCTTTCGCGGCAAGGTGCCGCGGACCGTCTGTCGCCTGACGGAGGGCGGGCGGGCGGCGTTCCGAGACTATCGCGACCGCCTGAAGCGGGCCGTGGATAGTATGCCCGAGTAGTCGAGGCGCCGTCGTGGGCGCGCCACATTGAGGGGGTTCTGAAGTTGACAGAGCTGGCAATTCGCACCGCGGACCTGAGCCGAGATTTCGGCAAAGTGAAGGCGGTGGATGACATCACCCTGGCCGTGCCGCGGGGCATCGTCTTCGGCTTCCTGGGGCCGAACGGCGCGGGCAAGACCACTACCATACGCCTGCTGTTGGGCTTGCTGGAGCCGACCGGTGGCCGAGCCGAGGTGCTGGGCTACGACGTCGCCAGCCAGGCGGACGAGGTACGCCTGCGTACAGGGGCGCTCCTAGAGCACAACGGCCTGTACGAGCGCTTGAGCGCCGTGGACAACCTGGAGTTCTACGGGCGGGTCTGGCACCTGCCGGTCGGCGAACGCCGGGCGCGCATCGAGGAGCTCCTCAAGCACATGGGGCTCTGGGACCGCCGGGACGAGTTGGTGGGCAAGTGGAGCCGTGGCATGAAGCAGAAGCTGGCCGTGGCCAGGGCGCTCTTGCACCGGCCGACCCTCGTCTTCCTGGACGAGCCGACGGCGGGGCTCGACCCGATCGCCGCCGCCGCCTTGCGCGACGACATCGCCCGCCTGGTGGAGCGCGAGGGCGCGACCGTCTTCCTCACGACCCACAACCTGAGCGAGGCGGAGCGCCTCTGCGGCCAGGTTGGGGTGATTCGCGAGGGCAAGCTGGTGACCGTGGGCAGCCCCGACGAGCTGCGGGGGCGGGCGGGCGGGCCCCGGGCCGAGATCGTGGGCAGCGGCTTCGGCGAGCAGCTGCTGGCGCAGCTGCGGGCCCGGCCCGAAGTGCAGCTGGCCGAAGTGCGCAACGGCCGCCTCTCCCTCGACCTGCGGGGAGAGCAGGAGCTGGCGCCGCTGGTCGCCTTCCTGGTCAGCAACGGCGCGCGGGTGGAAGAGGTGCACAAAGGTCGCGCCAGCCTGGAAGAGGCATTCCTGACGATGATGGAGGAGGAGAAATGATCGGCGACATCGGCACGATGCTCTGGAAGGAATTCAAGGAGATCCTCCTCCAACGGGGCTCCTGGCGCTCGGGCTGGCTGAGCCTGCTGATCACGGTGGGCGTGTTTGGCGTCTTCCTGCCGCTGCAGAGCGGCCGGGCCTGGCTGGAAAACCCGTTGCTGCTGGTGGTCTGGCTCTGGGTGCCGCTGTTCCTGGTGACCAGCGTGGTGGCGGACTCCTTCGCCGGCGAGCGCGAGCGCCACACGCTGGAGACGCTGCTGGCGAGCCGCCTTTCGGACCGGGCGATCCTGCTGGGCAAGGTGCTCGCCTCCATCCTCTACGGCTGGGGCATCACCATGGTGATGCTGGCCCTGGGCGTGTTGACGGTGAACGTGGCCCACGGGGCGCGCGAGTTCATCTTCTACCCGCTGCCGGTGGCGGTGGCGATCGTGGTGATGGCTTTTCTGGTCGCCACGCTGGTGGCCTGCGTGGGCGTGCTCGTATCGCTGCGCACTACGTCTGTCCGCCAGGCCGTGCAGACGATGAGTCTTGCCCTGATGGCGCTCTTTCTCTTGCCGAGCATCGCCCTCCAGGCGGCGCCGCGGTCGGTGCAGGCGGGCGTGGTGCAGTTTGCCCAGAGCCTCGACTTCGGCTCGTTGGTCGTCGTGGTGGCCGTGGCGCTGGTGGCGCTGGACGCCGGCATCCTGGCCTTCAATCTGGGCCGGTTCAAAAGGAACAGGTTGATCCTGGACTGACTTAGCGGCGCGAGCGGGTCCTTTCTCGTAGGGGCGAGGCTTGCCTCGCCCGTAATGCCTGTACGGTGAGTTGGTAGAGGCTAACGATGCCGGAAGCGCACCCAGTCAGACGCAGCCTCAGGCTGCAGGGATACGACTATCGGCAGGCAGGGGCGTACTTCGTCACCATCTGCTCGGCGGGAAGGCAGTGCTGTTTCGGACGGATTGAGGCCGGCGAGTTGCTTCTCGCCAACTTGGGTTTGCTGGCGGAAGGGAGCTGGCGCGACTTAGCCAAGCACTGGCCCGATCTGGCCTTGGACGCCTTCGTGGTTATGCCGAACCACCTTCACGGCATCGTCTGGCTAACTGGCGGCGCTGAGAATTGGCGAGAAGCGAGAGCGCCCCGGACCAGCGGTGCCTCTCCTATTCCGCCCGAAGCACGGGCGAGGCAAGCCTCGCCCCTACCTGGAGTTGCCGACTGGCCTGTCGGGTACCAAGAGGTCCTGGAATCTGAGCTCTGGACTAAGATGGCGTCGCTAGGTTGCGGACCCCGGCTGGGCGACATCGTCGGTAGCTTCAAGGCCGCGGTCACCAGGCTGGCCAGAGCCGAGTTGGGTTGGTGTGGCGCGCCCCTCTGGCAGCGCGGGTTCTACGAGAACGTCGTCCGCGACGAGGCCGACCTTGACCGGGCGCGGCACTACATCCAAGACAACCCCTTGCGCTGGCTTCTCGACCGAGAGAACCCTGGCCGTGATCGCTGACCTTCTAGGATGGCCCTAGGCCACGTGGGCCGATGCTTGTTCCGTTGGCGAGACCCTGTTCACGTTTGTTGCGGGCGAGGCAAGCCTCGCCCCTACGGCGAGACAAGCTTCACCCCTACGACGAGGCCCGTTGCCGGCGTACTGGCGGGCAATGGGGATCTTGTTCGGACAGCAGGCCTTGGGGTTATAGGATCTGAATGGAAGCGCGGGCGGGGCACTGGCCCCGCCCGCGCTTCTGTGGTGAGGTCGGGAGGGGACAGCTGCCCCCTTCCCCAGCAACAAGCCTAGTACTCGGGCATCGGCGGCGGGGCCGCCTGGGCCTTCTCGGGGATGTCGGTCACCAGCGCCTCGGTGGTGAGGATCATACCCGCCACGCTGGAGGCGTTCTCCACGGCGGAGCGGGTGACCTTGGCCGGGTCGATGATGCCCCTCTCCAGCATGTCCGCGTAGTCGTTGCCGAGCACGTCGTAGCCGATGTTCTTGTCGTTCTTCTCCTTGGCCTGGCGGCTCACCATCTCCACCACGACCGAGCCGTCGCGGCCGGCGTTAGCGACGATCATGCGCATGGGCTCCTCGAGCGCCCGGCGCAGGATGGCGACGCCGGTGGCTTGGTCGCCGGTGAGGGACATGTTGTCCAAAGCACTGGCGGCGTTGATCAGAGCCACGCCACCGCCGGGTACGATGCCTTCCTCGACGGCCGCGCGGGTGGCGGAGAGGGCATCCTCGACGCGGTGCTTCTTCTCCTTCAACTCCACCTCGGTGGCGGCGCCGACCTTGATGACGGCGACGCCGCCGGAGAGCTTGGCCAGGCGCTCCTGCAGCTTCTCGCGGTCGTAATCGGAGGTCGTCTCGGCGATCTGGGCCTTGATCTGGCGGATGCGGTCCTGGATGGCCTGGTTGTCGCCCTTGCCCTCGATAACCGTGGTGTTGTCCTTATCCGCGGTCACGCGGCGGGCCTGGCCGAGGTCCTGGGTCGTGGCCGAATCCAGCCTGCGGCCCATCTCCTCGGTGATCACGGTGCCGCCGGTGAGGACCGCCAGGTCGCGCAGCATGTCCTTGCGGCGGTCGCCGAAGCCGGGGGCCTTGACGCCGAGCACGTTGAGCGTGCCGCGCAGCTTGTTAACCACCATGGTGGCCAGAGCCTCGCCGTCCACGTCCTCGGCCACGATCACGAGGTCCTTCTTGCCGGTCTGCAGCAGCGACTCGAGCAGCGGCAGGATGTCGGCGATGGCGGAGATCTTCTTGTCGGTAATCAGGATGTAGGGCTCTTCGAGGACCGCCTCCATGCGCTCGGTGTTGGTGACGAAGTAGGCCGAGATGTAGCCGCGGTCGAACTGCATGCCCTCGACGTAGTCCGTCTCGAACTGGAGGCCCTTGGACTCCTCGACGGTGATGACGCCGTCCTTGCCGACCTTGTCCATGACCTCGGCGATCAGGTTGCCGATCTCAGGGTCGGCGGCGGAGATGGCGGCGACGTGGGCGATGTCTTCCTTGCCGTTGACCGAGGTGGCCATGGACCTGATGGCGGCGACGACCTTCTCGGTCGCCTGGTCCAGGCCCTGCTTGATCAGCATGGGGTTGGCGCCGGCGGCGACGTTGCGCAGGCCCTCGGTGACGATGGCCTGGGCTAAAACGGTGGCGGTGGTGGTGCCATCGCCGGCCACGTCGTTGGTCTTGGTGGCGGCCTGCTTCAGCAGCTGGGCGCCCATGTTCTCGAAGGGCTCTTTGAGTTCGATCTCCTTGGCGACGGTGACGCCGTCGTGGGTCACAGTGGGGGCGCCATACTTCTTGTCCAGGGCGACGTTGCGGCCCTTGGGTCCGAGGGTCGTCTTGACCGCTTCAGCGACCGCGTCGACGCCCTTCTTGAGGGAACGCCGGGCATCCTCGCCGAAGACGAGTTGCTTGGCCATATCTTAGCTATCCTCCTTGCCTTTCTTCTGCCACCCGCCCTAAGGCAGGATGGCTAGGATGTCGGACTCGCGCAGAATGAGGTGATCCTCGCCGTCGAGCTTGACCTCGGTGCCGGCGTACTTGGAATAGAGGATGGAGTCTCCGACCTTGACCTCCATCGGCACGCGCTCGCCGGACTCAAGCAGCCGGCCGGTGCCTACCGCCAGGATCTCGCCCTCCTGGGGCTTCTCCTTAGCCGTGTCGGGAAGGACGATGCCGCTCTTGGTCATCTCTTCGCGGGCCTTGGGCCGGATGAGCACCCTGTCTCCCAGGGGGCGCAGGTTCGTGGCCATTCTGTCTCTTACCTCCTCGCGTATCTTGCCGTCGAGATAGTGCCCATACCCTCGGGTATCTTCTCGAGGACGGTCGGCGCGCTGGGCAGCTGCGAGTAGTCACAGCAACACGGGCCGCCGCGGGCGCAACCTATGCAGCAATAAGCCTGCCCGGCTACGATGGTTGGTCCCCATTCGATGACGATGTCGCAGTTCGCACAGCGTAGAACGCCGTCGTCGCCCCGGCTCACAGACAGCCCTCGTATGACGCAGTTTCTTAGAGTACAGGCTCGACTTTGCCCAAGCCTATTTATACGGCCCCGTGGGTCGGAGCCGCGTAGGAAAGCTGTAAGAGCAATGTAAGAACAGTAACCGGCTGGCTTCGCCTGCCACTTCCGGCATTCTTACGTAGTTCTGACCTGTCGCTTGCGTGGGTTCTATGCCATGAAGGCCTCCTCGACCTCCTCCGGTTTGTCTGACCTGTCGCTTGCGTGGGTTCTATAGCGGGGGGCTAGAGTGATAGTCGGAGGGCAGTCGCTAGCGGCGAGAGCAAGTCGGTGCCGGCCGCGCGCTGGCATCGTGCTTGCGGGAATCACCGGCCGAGGCGCGCTTGTGAGGTGGCACGAATCGAGCACGATCATCTGCAAGGAGGCCAAAGGGTGAGCATCAGACGCTGGGAACCGTTTACTGAGCTATTGTCCATGCGTGATGCGCTGGACCGGCTGTTCGACGAGCGGTTCAGAGGCGGGAGCGAGTGGAACACCGCTACCACGCCCGCCATCGACATGTACCAGACCGACAAGGACGTGGTCGTCCACGCTTCGCTGCCCGGGGTGAAGCCCGAAGATGTGGACATCAGCATTCTCGGCGACACGCTGACGGTCAAGGGTGAAATGAAGAGCGAGCAGAACGTCGACCGGGACAACTACTATTACCAGGAACGCCGCTACGGCACGTTCTCGCGCACTTTGACGTTGCCGATGGCCGTCGAGGCGGACAAAGCGGAGGCCAAGTTCGACAACGGCGTGCTGACGCTGACCCTGCCCAAGTCGGAGCAGGCCAAAGCAAAGAGAATCGAGGTCAAGGCTGGCGGGCAACAGCGCCAGAAGGAGTTGGGGAAGTCGCAGGAGACGCCGCCAACACCGCAAAGCTAGCCCGGGGCGCGACCGGCCTGGGGCGCGCGAGTGGAGATAGACCAGGCACCTTCCTCCCTTCCCTCCGTGGGGCGGGCCAAGCGGCCCGTCCCCTTTTTGTTGTCTCCCGATCCAGACCCACGACTCAGAGTGCAACCAAATTGAGACGGCAATCGTCTAAGTGTATGATAGAGAGGCGGTCTGAGGTGGAGATTGAATGCGTTGGTCTCTGGCACGAATGCCAGTAGGAGGGAACCGAGGGCTAAAGCCATTTTGGGGCGAGTAGCCTACCCCAGCCTATCCGAGGCGGCAGGTGAAGGCGCAAAGCGGGGACTAGTTGGCGGCAGGTGCTGCCGGGAGGACACGGCGATGGATATTCGTGGCTGCGGGTTGAGGCTGATCGTGTTACCGCTGTTGGTGCTGGCGGCGACGCTGCTGCTCTGGCGCGGGGCAGCGGCCCAGGCGCAGGTCATCAAGTCCTGGCCGGCCCCCGACGGCCTGGTCGCCTCGGGCCTCGCCGGGATCAACGTCGTCTTCGCCGAGCCGCTCGACCCCAAGGGCAGCAGCCTGAGCGTCAGCCGGGCGGCGGACTCCGTGCGCGTCGACCGGGGCGACTCGCGCCTGGAGTCCCCGGAAGGCCGCGAGCTGGCCGTCAGCCTGCCGCCGGAACTGCCCTCCGGCAAGTACCGGGTGAGCTGGAGCGCCGTCTCGGCTAGGGACGGCAGCAAGACGACGGGCGATTACGCCTTCACCGTCACGCCGTTCCTCAAGTCCGAGCCGCAGCCCGGCAGCGACACCAAGGGCTCGCCGCTGCAAGTGACGGTCACCTTTGCCGAGATTCTCAAGCCCGCGGGCAACGCCCTGACGGTGACCGACGACGTCAGGGCGCGAGTCGACCTGGGCGATGCCCGGCTGGACCCCGCCGACCCCTCGGGACGGACCCTGCGCGTCTCGCTGCCGGCCGACCTGCGTGCCGGCAAGTACTTCGTCGCCTGGACCGCCGCCCTGGCCGACGGCAGGGTGGTTTCTGATACCTACGGCTTCACACATTTCCCCTGGTCCCCGGAACCGGCGCGGATGGCAGCCGGCGCCTCTCCCCTGCCCCAGCCGTCCACGCTACCCGGGGCGGGGACGCCGTCGCTTATCTGGAGTCTGGGCCTGGCGGGTGGCGCGCTGGCTCTAGCCGGCCTGCGGCTACGGAGACGGCGATGGTAGGCGGGGTGGGGAGGCGCCAGGCGCCAAGAATCTCTTCGCCCGCAAAGCGGGCTCGGATTGGTAGCGAGAAGGTCCTCGACACACAATCGCAAGGGGAGGCTGCGACTTGAGAGCGAGACCCTGGCTGGTGCCGCTGGCTTTTCTCGGCTATGGCATCGTCGTGGGCCTGTTGACTCTGTCATGGCTGGCGCCGGGGAGGGATGCCCCCTTTCCCCTGAATCTACCCGGCCAGTTGCTGGGGCAGGAAGCCCACCTGTGGGCGATCGGACTGCTCGGCGACCCCGCCTCGGCGCAGGCCCACTTCACTATCCCCTGGCTGCCGCGCATTCCCCAGGTCATCGTCCTCGCCTCTGCTGTCTGCTGGGGGCTGCTCGGGGCCCTCGTCTGGGCTGTCAGCCGGGTCGGCCGACTGGACATCCGGCGCGTAACCGAGGTGACGCTGGCCCTACTGGCCTTGGCCGGCGTCCTCGTCCTGACCAACCTCCTCGGCATCGACGACTGGCAAAGTACTAAGGCACTCTGGCTGACGCTGGGTCTGGCGGGGCTGCTCGGCGTGGCCCTGGATTCGCCAAGTCACTCGCCCCGCTGGGGTCTGCTCACCTGGGCCGGCGCCGCCGGGCTGGTGGTGGTGACCCTGGCCTCGTTCTATCCGGCTTGGCCGTGGGCAGCGCCCGCCGTGCTGGCCCTCTCCCTGGCAGCCTTCCTCGCCGACCGGTGGGAGAAGGGACTCTGCGTTACCCCTCGTCCAAGGCCCGCGGGAAGATGGCCCCGGCCTCGTAGCGGACCAGGAAGCCGCGCTGCAGCTCCTGCGTGGGCAGCTGCGCCCGCAGGCGGACCACCTCCTCGCGCAGCAGGTCGGCGTAGATCTTGCCCGACCGCCCCGCGACCTCCTTGAGCACGCCCCAGGTGATGGAGTCCGCCAAAGCCCCGTGCAGGAAGTCGTGCAGGGCCAGCGCTTCGCCGTACTCGGCATCACCCTGCTTCAAGTCGGCCAGGCGACCGGCGGTCAAAGTCTTGAGAATCAAGGTGAAGGAGTCGCGGCCCAGCATGAGGTAGAGCTGCAGGGGGCCCAGCACCAGCACCTCTAGGGTGCCGCCGACGAAGTCGGCCAGGGCATTGTAGAAGCCGGGCAGCTCGCGCTCGCTCTCCCAGGTCTTGAGCGAGGCGTAGAGACGCGGCAGGTCCTCGCTGGCCGCGTTGGCGGCCCGGTACTCCTCCTGGATCGCCTCGCCGCGCTCCAGGTTGTTCAGGTAGCGCTCGGTCTGGCTCAGCACCGTCTGGCCGGCGTGCAGCGCCTCCAGCCAGCGGCCGCCGTAGGCCACGAGCTTCTCCCGCACGTCCTCCAGGCCGAACATCGGCAGCACGAAGCGGAAGAGGTACGAGTCGGGCAGGTCACGGCAGAGTTGGCGCAGCCCGGAGAGGTAGACCTCCCAATTGGCCCGCTCGTCCTGGCGCTCGAACAGCCGCGCCAGGTTGTTGCTGGCGGCGTCTACCAGATGAATCTGCCCCTTGACGTAGTTGCAGGTCTCGGCGTAGCGCCGGTATTCGCCCAGGTCCCTGGTCTGCTCGAACTTCTGCGACAGCAGCTGGTCGATGACCTGGTTGATGGCCCGGTAGAAACGGCGCTGTTCGCGGCTCTTGGCGGCGCGGAAGGTCTTCTCATTCAAAGCGGTCGCTCCGCCGCACCATCTTGCCGTCGCGGGCGGCGAACTGCGCCCGGTCGCGCCGGCCCATGACGAGATCCACCTCTTCCTCGACCCGCAGGGCGGCCGTCACCAGGCAGACCTTGGCCTGGCTGGTCTCCTTGCCCAGCACCTCGCCCATCTCGGGCAGGTAGATGCTGCGTGGGCTGCGCTTGCCCTCCGAGGCCTGGGCGTGCTGCTTGTCGTATTCGACCACCAGCTCGCTCCAGCGGCGCACGTCGGCGGCCGCGCCGCCGGCCAGCTTGGCGTCCTCGATGTAGAGCAGCGGGCCGCCGCCCTCCACGGGCACCCACTGGTCGTTCTTGCCGCAGTAGCCGGTGAAGGTCTGGTCCATCGTCTCGGCGGCGCCGATGGCGCGGATGCAGTCCACGAACTTGGCCACGTTGCCGGTGACCTTGACGCCCTTGATGGGCTTGTCGGTGACGGTGCCGTTCTCGATGAGGTAACAGAGGTTGCCGTTGAGCACGAACTCGCCGCCGTCGGGGTTCACCCAGCCACCCTGGCAGCTCTTTATGTAGACCCCGCGCCGGTTCTTGGGCACCAGGGTCGCCATCTCCGCCAGCGACTTCGGCCCCTTCTCGTCCGGCATGATGTAGGTGTTGGTCATGCGCACCTGGGGAGGCATGTCGTACTTCTCGCGGCGCACGTTGCCGGTGAGCCCGTGGGCGCGCATGCCCTCCACGATGTCGTCCTTCAAGCCGTCCATGATCTCGTTGAGCGTGTAGCGGTCGTTGAGCACGTTGACCTGGATGCCCCGGTCCACCAGGCGCGTCTCCTTGCCCGGACAGCCGTGGTCGTCGACCACGATGGCGCCGAAGGCGTGCTCCAGCGCCTTGCGCCCGAGCTTGATGGTGGCCGCGCCGCTGTCGATCATCGAGAAAGCCGGATTGTCGCTCACCTGGGCGCCGATGCGGCTCTTCAGCGTCAGCTGCGCCGTCTTGGAGCGGCGGTTTTGGCAGATTATGTCGCCCTCGCTGGTGTGACCGAAGACCTCGTGGGCCAGCACGCCTGCCGCCGCGGGCGAGAGGATCACCGGGCACTCGGTGCCCAGAATCGCCGCCCCCTGGGCGCGGTCGAGGTCAATGGCCTCCTTGGCCACGCCCTTCGCCAGTTCCTGCACGATCTCTAGATAGCTACGTTGCTGTGCCCTCGCGGGCTCGAAGCGCCGCAACACCTCCATGCCGCCCATGGCGCCGCGGATGGCGCCGAAGGCTTCCGAGCCGTCCTTGGTGCGCACGCTAATGGTGATGCCCAGGCGGGGCACGATCTGATCGACCTTCATCAGGTCGGTGTCGGCGTATTCGGTGTGTTCGCGCCACTTGAGGAAGACGACCTCGACCCGGTCGAGCTTGGCGCCGAGGGCCTGGCGCACCACCTGGCGGGCGCCGGCCACCAGGGCGACGATCTCGTCCAGCTCCAGGCGCGGATAGACGTCCTCGTTGATCGAGTGCTCGGCGCCGTCCACGTGGACGATGGGGAACCACTCGTAGTTCTCCTCGTCCACGCGCCGCTGCACGCGCTCGCCGGAGCGCTGCGCGCCCTCGATGGCCGCCTTGACCAGCTCGTGGCCCTGGCTGGTGACCTCGAACTCCTTGACGATGGTCTCCCGCTCGGCCAGGTTGGCGCTCTGGAACTCGGTATCCTTGGTGCCGACCTCCGCCTGCAGGCCGATGAAGAAGCGCTGCGTGCGGCGGTTGCCCTGGTTGTCCTCCTCCTCGCCGGAGACGGTCACCTGGGGTATGCCGCGCTCGTCGGCCTTGCAGACGATGCCCGAACGCGAGCCCATGTAGAGGCCCACGAAGTCGATCTCCCGGCCGGGGGCCTTCTCCTGGTAGCTCTCCTTAGCCCGGCGGACGATCTGGGCGAAGTCGGCGGTCAGCTGGCAATATTCATCTCGCTCCGGCGCCGCCTCGGGCGCCTCGGCGTTAGCGCTCTGCTCTCTCCTAGCTTCCTCTTCCATTCGGCATCCCTTTCTTGCCCGCAGAGGATCGTCGGCAATGACACGTTCGCCCGTTGGTTGCACTACGGCCGCGTGCGGAGCGGCCGGGGCGGTGCTGGGGGCTTAACGGCGTTCGCCGCGGGACGATTGTCGATTCTGCTTGTTGGGGCGCCGCGGGTTCGGGGAGCGAACCTGCTTCTGCTGTTCCGCTTCCCCGTGCTCGCCCTTGAGATAGGCGAGATCGTCTTGCGACTCGACCTGCGGCGTCGTGGACTTCTTGGGCTTGGCGGCCGGAGCGGGTGCGATGGTGCCGCTGGCCGGGGCCGCGGTTTCTGCGTCTGCCACTCTACCTGCCCTCCCTCCGGCGGCAGGGGGCTCACCACCCCGCGGTAGGGCGCGCAAGCACCCTAGCCGGCTGCCGCCAACAAGACACATAAGCTAGCAAAACCAAGCCGAAACGGCTGCTTGCCGGCACAGCAACCAGCCCCGAGCTTCACTTCCAGAAGACAGAACCGACGCTGACCGAGACTAGCGCTGCGGAAGCAAGAAACGACGGTGGACAGGGCATCCACCTGCGTTTGGAGAGCACAACGTCGTGCGACCGTGGACGTTACTTGCCGGCAAGCCGGCGCCGGTGCCCGGGCTCACGCTGACGGACCGTGGCGCCGTCGCCCGCGTGCTTGTATGCTTTGCCCGCAAGTGTACAATTACGGGCCAAGACCGACAATAGTACTTTTATCCTATACTTGCCCTTTCCCGGAGGGCTGTGCTAGCATTCGCGGGCAGAGAAAGGACCTGGCCGAAAGGCGCCTGCTAAGCGGGGCGCACGCCGTGCGCCCCGTTACTGTTGCCCTTTCGCGGCCTCGGAAGGCGAGTTTAGCCACCGAGGCACCGAGGGCACGGAGACCAGAAGAGGAATTGGCTGTAGAGACGGACATCCACCACCGAGGCACCGAGGACACGGAGACCGGAGGAATCTGACACAGCCCTGCCGGGTCACCAATCGGGATGATAATGGCAGGCCGTCTGGTGATCTCGTAGATAATATGGAAGGGCTGACATCCTTGCTGTAGACACGCGGGTTAACGAGGGGTAACCTCGTCCTATCCGCAAACAGCCGAGGAGAATAAGTCTCGAGGAGGTCAGCCCAGTGTCTATTATCTACGGTGGTCTCGACGTGCACAAGGGGTCCATTAGCGCCTGCCTTCTGGATTCACGTACCGGGGAGATGATTGCCCAGGAGGTGCCCAACGACCAACCACACGTGCCGCGTGCTGCCCGGCGCTGGGCCAAACTTGGCGAACTGTGCCTCTGCTACGAGGCCTCGGGCGCCGGCTTCGTCATCCAACGCTGGCTGAAGGGGATCGGCGTGCACTGCGAGGTGATCGCTCCTTCCCTCATCCCCAAGGCGCCTGGTGATCGGGTCAAGACTGACAAGCGCGACGCCCGCAAACTGGCCAAGCTCTATGCGGCGGGTCTGCCGCAACCGGTACGTGTGCCAGGGGAGGAAGAGGAGACCGTACGTGCTCTGGTACGGCTGCGGGGACAACTCACGGTCGATAGCACGCGCGTCAAGAACCGCGTCCACAAGTACCCGCGGCTGCTTGGGCACGTCTATCCAGAGAGAAGCCATTGGAACGTGAAGCATCGGGATTGGCTGGCCCATCTGCCTTTGGACACCATCCCGCGCTTGATCGTGCGGACCCACCTCGACGAGTTGGATGCTCTGCTTAGTCGCCGCGGGGAGATTGAGCGGTGGATAGAGGAGATCGCCCGCTGTGAGCCATATCGGCAGGGGGTAGACAGGCTCATGAGTCTGCGGGGGATAGGCACGCACACGGCGATGGTGCTCTTGACCGAGATCGGTGATGCCCGGCGGTTTGGCAGTGCGCCGCAACTGATGGCCTACCTGGGGCTGGTGCTGCGGGAGGACGAGGCATGCCTCGTCCGCGGACGGGCCATGGCCCGTCCCTACGAAATACGCTCATCTAGCTGGTAGGGGCGACCGGCCGGTCGCCCCTACGGATGCTGATTACCGAAAGACTATGGACAAAGCGCAACCCGGGGTCGGCAACCTGACCAAGGTTCTCTTCGTGGCGAGCACGTTCGTCTTCTGGTGCTCGCTGTACGTCTACGTGCCCATTCTCCCCACCTACACGCAACAGCTCGGCGGCTCGCTGGCGATGGTGGGGCTGGTGGTGGGGGCCTACGGCGTCACTCAGTTCGTCCTGCGGGTGCCGTTGGGCGTCTTCTCCGACCGCCTGGGCCGGCGCAAGCCGTTCATCCTCTTCGGCACGCTGACGGCGGCGGCGGGCGCGGCGGGCTTTCTGGTGGCCGGCGACCCCTGGGGCCTATTCCTGGCTCGCGCCCTCACCGGCGTGGCCGCCTCCAGTTGGGTGGCCTTCACCGTCCTCTTCTCCTCCTACTTCCCGCCCGGCAAGGCGGTGCGGGCCATGAGCCTGGTGACCTTCGTCTCCGGCAGCTCGCAGCTGGTGGCGACCTTCGCCGGGGGGCAGATCGCCCAGCGCTTCGGCTCCGTCTCCACTTTTTGGGTCGGCCTGGCGCTGGCCGGCGTGGCCGCGCTGGCCAGCCTAGCGGTGCGCGACGAGCCACGCCGGACGACGGCCCCGCCGAGCTGGGAGCAGGTGGCGCGGGTGATGACCGGGTCCCCGCGCCAATACCAATCGACGGCCGCGGGGGCCGTGTCCCCGCGTCAATACCAATCGGCGGTCGCGGGGGCCGTGCCGCTGCTGCTGATCGTCTCCTTCAACGCCGTGCTCAGCCAGTACGCGGCCTACGTCACGACCTACGCCTTCACGCCCATCTACGCCGCGGGTCTGGGGGCTAGCCGGGCCGACCTGGGTCTGCTGGTGACGGCGATGCTTATCTCCTCGACCATCGGTCAGCTGCTGGCCGGGAACCTCGTGGAGCGTTGGGGGGAGCGGGTGGTGGTGGCGGGGGGGATGCTGATCGCCGCCACGGGCATCGCCGCCACGCCCTTCGTGGCCACGGTGCCGCTGCTGCTGGGGCTGCAGGCGCTCAACGGTCTGGGCAGGGGGCTGGGCTTCCCGGTGCTGATGGGGTTGAGCGTGCGCTACCTGCCCCAGCAGCAGCGGGCGACGGCGATGGGCGTCTTCCAGGCCACCTACGCCCTGGGCATGTTCGCCGGGCCCTTCGCTGGCGGCCAGATCGCCGACGCCTTTGGCCTCGACATGGTCTTCTACTCCACCGGCGTCGTCTGCCTCGCCTCCGCCGGCCTCGCCCTCCTCATCCCAGGCCGCAGGGCGACGAGAGCTCGGAACGAGGATTGAACCACCGAGGCACCGAGGGCACCGAGACCTGAGCCAGTAGTTGAGGAGATGGGTCGAGTCTGTAACCACCGAGGCACCGAGACCTGACAGAAGAGAGGCAGAGACGAGCACGGTGGACCAAGAGGGAAGGCGAGGCGAAGAAGCGCGTTCAGACCGACGGTAAAAGCCTAGAGCACCTTACGCCGGAGGCCGTGCTTCAGAATTGCCTCGTTGAAATTGATCAGCAGCCCGACCTTGCAACCGGTGATCTTCAGATAGGTCAGCAACTGCGCCTCGTGGATGGGATGCAGAGCATCAACTGCCTTCAACTCCACCACCACTCGACCGCCTACTACGAAATCAAGCCGATAGCCGCAATCCAGACGCACGCCTTTGTACTCGGCGGGCAGCGGAACCTCCTGCTCGAAAGGCAAGTCCCTCAATTCAAGTTCGCGCGCCAGGCAGGTCTGGTAGACACCCTCCAGCAGCCCTGGACCTAGCTGGCGGTGCGCCTCGATAGCGGCGCCAATCACCTCCGCGGTCAGGCCGTGCTCCGGTGCCGACGCATAGTGCCCCGATACGTCTAGTCGCGCTTCGCCAGTCAAATCAGCTTTCTCCCCCTCTTGCACAGTCCCACTCTCTTTCTCACTTCTGGTCTCGGTGCCCTCGGTGTCTCGGTGGTTACATTCTCCCACTGCTCTCTCGCCTCCTCCGGTCTCAGTGTTCTCGGTGTCTCGGTGGTTTAGCCTCTCTCCGATCCACGGGGTCCCCAGCGGCGGCGGAGTTTGACCCAGCGGGTGGCGAGGTGGACCAGGGGGCTGGAGACGTGGCCCACGGCGCGGCCACGCTCCAGTCCGTGCAGGAACTCCTCGGCCGTGCCGAAAGGCGATAGCTCCACCCAGGCCTGGCCGATCTCGCGCGGCAGGTGGGCGTCGCTGCCGGCGCCCCGGTGCAGGTTGTGTAGGGCGCAGAATCTTTCCGCTCGCCGGTTGTCCCAGGGGAAGGTCGTGCGGGAGTTGATGACCTCCAGCAGGTCGATCTGGCCGAGGATGCGCCGCAGGGCCGCCGCCGTGAGGTGCGAGCCGCGGCGCACGCGGTCGAAGGGATGGGGCAC
Source organism: Chloroflexota bacterium (assembly GCA_023473795.1). GTDB lineage: Bacteria > Chloroflexota > UBA6077 > FW602-bin22 > JAMCYS01 > JAMCYS01. The sequence goes on from JAMCYS010000050.1 coordinate 48,889, forward strand.
GTAGACCAGGCCGCCCTGGGCGCGGATGCGGGCGATGGTCTCCTCGGGACTGAGGCGCGCGGGCACCAGCTCTGAGAGGAAGAGGCCGATGATCTCGCCCTCGGCCGTCTCGATCTCCTCTCCCACGATGACCGGGAAGGGTGCCAGTTCGCGTAGCTTGAGGGCGCCCTCGACCCGGTTGTGGTCGGTGACGGCGATGCCGTCGAGCCCGCGGCGCTGCACGGCGCGGACGATGTCCGCCAGCTTGGCCGTGGAATCGGGCGAGAGGTAGGTGTGGGTGTGGAGATCGAAGCGCACGAGGTGGCGATCCTTCATCCGGCGGGCCTCTAGTTCGCGAGTCTACCTCAGTATAGCATCCGGCCCGGCCGAGTGACCCGGGGGCCTGATGCCCAAGTGTTCGGCGGTGGTGGTGCTAAGTGTGCCGGCGTCCAGGCGGATCAGAATGTCTATTCGGCGTTGCTGGTGGTCGTTCTAGGTCACTGTCCTCATACTCCCTTATGTTCGGACATCTTCCCTGAGCAGTCATCTAGGGAATAGTCGCTGAGCAACGTCAAACGCCGCGAACTGCCCTTGACAGCCGCGGGGGGGCCGACTATGCTGCCCGGCAGGTGTACTGTTGGAACTGCCACTGCTCTTCGTCACCGCCTTCGTCGTCGGGCTCTCGGGCGCTTTGATGCCCGGGCCGCTGATGACCGTGACCATCGACTGCGCCGCGCGGTGTGGCTTCCGTAGCGGCATGCTGCCGCTGCTCGGCCACGCCGCCGCCGAGGCGGCGATGGTGCTGGCGCTCGTCTTCGGCCTTAGCCAGGTCCTGCAGAACGGTCTGGTCCGCGGCGCCATCGGCTTGCTGGGCGGGGCGGTGCTGGTCTGGATGGGCTACGGCATGGGGCGCGACGCCTGGTCCGGCCAGGCCTCGCTGGCCCTGACGGGGGCCGGGCAGCAGCCCCGGCTGGCGCCGGTGCCCACGGGCGTGGTGGTCAGCGTGGGCAATCCCTACTGGTTGCTCTGGTGGGCCACGGTGGGCGCGGGTTTCGTGGCCTCTTCGCTGCAGTGGGGTGCAGTGGGGCTGGCCACCTTCTACGGCGGGCACATCGTCTCCGACCTGGCCTGGCTGAGTCTGGTGGCGGCGGTGATCGTCACCGGGCGGCGCCTGCTCAGCGACAAGGTCTACCGCGGCCTCATCCTCGTCTGCGGGGCCTTCCTCGTCGCCCTCGGCCTGTACTTCTTCCTCTCCGGGGTGAGCTTCCTGAGAGGGTAGGGGCAGGCGGCTGGTCCTGCTTGGGAGCGACGGCAGTCCCCCTGTCCCGACAGAGAGACGCAGACTGGCGACCTGAGCGGCGCCGCCGGGCTTGAGCGCTGAAGCGGCGTCTTGTCTAGGCTGCGGCTTCTACCTCGATCACCACAGCCTGGTGATGCTCGGTCTCCCTAGGGACCGGCTCTCCGGCCAAACGCAGGCTTTCGATGTACGCCGTAATGGCCTCCTGGGCGTTGGCGATGGTCTCCGCGACCGTTTCACCCTGGGTATGGCAGCCCGGTAGGGCAGGCACATCCGCCCAGTAGCCCTGGCCGTCCTCTTCCGGATGAATGAGCACCGTATAGCGGTAGGTAGTCATAACAGCCTCCTCAGGTCCTCGGCAGTCAAGGCCGGCATCCTTCAGTATCTGGGTCAGCAGACCGGGCCCAAGCGTGCGGCCGGCGTGGAGCGGCAGCACGACCCTTCCCGGTTTGCGAGGATGGCGCAAGACTAGGTGCGAACCTGACTGGTGGTGGCGCTCCCAGCCGTCGCCCTCCAGAGCGCGGAGCACTTCCGCTACGGGCACTCGCGGCAAACGTGGGCTCATCGGCTGCCTTGGCTCCAGGTCACGGCGAGCGTGTTTGCTGCCGATCGCGGGGTACATCTCCTCGCCGCCACGGGTGACAATATAGCACACCGGCGGGCAGTGGAGCGTCCGTGGGACAACGGCCAGTATGGCCCTCGCCGTCGCTGGGCGTCGGCGGGGCGTGTGCTATAATGGGCTCAGCCGAGCCAGAGTGGGGGGGTAGGGGTGAGCTTCCAATCGCTTTACCGCAAGTGGCGGTCGCAGACTTTCGGGGACATCGTGGGCCAAGAGCACATCACCCGCACCCTGCTCAACGCCCTGCGCAGCGGCCGGGTGGCCCACGCTTACCTCTTCTGCGGCCCCCGTGGCACCGGTAAGACCTCCACCGCTCGCCTGCTGGCCAAGGCCGTCAACTGCCTCAACAACGGCGCGGGCGAGCCCTGCAACGAATGCACGCTCTGCCGCTCCATCACCGCCGGCAGCTCGCTGGACGTGATCGAAATCGACGGCGCCTCCAATCGCGGCATCGATGACATCCGCGACCTGCGAGAGAAGGTCAACTTCGCCCCCGCTGAGGGCCAGCGCAAGTTCTACATCATCGACGAGGTCCACCAGCTGAGCACGGACGCCTTCAACGCCCTGCTGAAGACGCTGGAGGAGCCGCCCGCCCACACCATCTTCGTCCTGGCCAGCACCGAGGCTCACAAGATCCCGGCCACCATCCTCTCGCGCTGCCAGCGCTTCGACTTCCGCCGCCTCACCGTGCGCGAGGTCGCGGGGCGCCTGCAGTACATCTGCGAACAGGAGGGCATCGAGTCCGAGCCCGCGGCCCTGGACCTCGTCGCCCGCTCGGCCACGGGCAGCCTACGCGACGCCATCTCCACGCTCGACCAGCTGCGCGCCTACGCCGACGGCGCCGTGACGGTGGCGCAGGTGGAGGGGCTGCTGGGCACTCGCGCCGGGGCGGGCGTGCGCGACCTGGCGGCGCAGCTCTTCGCCAAGGACCTTGGCGCTGGCCTCCGCCTGATCAACGCCCTGGCCGACGACGGCGTGGACATGCGCCAGCTGGGGCGCGACCTGGTGGACTACCTGCGCGCGCTGCTGCTGGTGAAGGCCAGCGCCGTGCCCGCCGGCGGGCTCGACCTGACGGCGGAGGGCGAGGCGGCGCTGCAGGAACTGGCGCGGGGCCCGCAGCTGGCGGACGTGGTGCGTTGCTTGCAGCTATTCAGCCAGGCGGATTTCGCCGCCCGCGGGCTGGTGCGCCTGCAACTGCCCCTGGAGATGGCCTTTGCGGCGGCGGTGCTGGGCGAGGAGAGCGCGGCCCCCGCCGACCCGGCGATGGCGGCGCGGCAAGCGCCCAGCCGGGAAGCCGCGCGGCCTGCCGGGCGCGCCCCCGCCGTGGTTCCGCCCCCGCGGTCGGTGGCGGCGCGGCCGGCGCCCGCGCGTCCCGCGGCAGCCGAAGCAACGCGGCCCGCCGAGCCGCTGCCCGCGCCGCCTGCCCCAGTGGCCGACCCCGGGCCCGCGCCGAGTGGGGCGCTGTCGCTCGGCGAGCTGCAGGGGAGCTGGGGGCAGGCCGTGGAGGCGATCGGCCGCGGCGACAAGAAGCTGCTGGGCTTGCTGCGCGATTGCACCGGCCCGGAGCGGGTGGAGGACCGCACGGTCGTGCTGGGCGTCAAGTTCGCCTTTCATAAGGGCGCCATCGAGCAGGAGAAGAACCGCGCGATAGTCGAGGCCGCGCTCTCCGCGGCGGTGGGGCGGCCCTGTCTGATCCGCTGCGTGCTCAGCAGCGGGCGCGAGGAGCGGGCCGCCCTGCCCGCCTCCCCGCTGGACGACCCTCTGGTGAAAGAGGCCGTCTCGCGGGGGGCGCGCATAAGGACCGTGACCAATAGTACGCCGAGGGAGGAGCCCGATGATAAATAAGAACATGCTCAAGCAGATGCAGGCCCGGCTGAACAAGATTCAGGAGGACCTGGCCAACGAGGAGGTGAGCGGCACCGCCGGGGGCGGGGTCGTCACCGTGGTGGCCAACGGCCAGCAGCAGTTGGTGTCGATCAAGATCGACCCCGAGGCGGTCGACCCCGAGGATGTCGAGATGCTGCAGGACCTAGTGATGGCCGCCGCCAACGAGGCGCTGGGCAAGTCGCGCGAGCTGGCGGCCCAGCGCCTGGGTGGGCTGACCGGTGGCATGAAGCTGCCCTTCTAGCGGTCGGCGGTTCTCCAGCCACTCGGTCTGGCCCGAGCCACGTGTTATGTCGACGCGGGGGCCCGGGCCTTCGTGTTGCCCGTCGTAGCCAAGTGTATAGCGACAACAGGAGGAGAATCGACAATGGGCGAACCCATCGGACCCGTCCAGGTCACCCTCAGACGAGAGGGCGACAACGTTCAGCACTTCGACCTCGGCGCCAAGTCGCTGCCGGAGATCGTCATCGACTGGTCGGCACTCAGCAAAGCGGAACAGGACGTCGAGCACTTCGGGGCGCGCTTCCTCTGCGCGGCGGCGCTGGCCTGCTTCGGCAACACCTTCTACAACGCGCTCAAGCGGGAGGGCGCGACCGTGAGGTCGTTCGAGGCGCGGGCGAGTATCAAGAAAGAGAAGGACGCCATCTTCCGCACCCGCTACACCAAGATCCTGCTTGAGGTCAACGTCAAGACCGAGGACGACGACGCCTTCAGCACCGTCTGCGAGGAACTGGAGCTCGGCTCGCTCGTCACCTACTCGCTGCCCGAAGGCATCGAGGTCGAGCACGACATCCAGCGTCTCTAGGAGCAGTCGAATGTTGTTTCTCTTGAACAAGACCCAGCCAGATACCTGCGAGCTGATCCGGCTCCTGGGTGGCGAGGAGGAGAAGGAGGCGTTGCTGATCGAGGACGCCATCTTCTACGGCACTGAGTTCATGCTGCCCACGCTGCGGGAGGCCGGCGTCGAGCACGTTTACGCCGCCGCGGACTCCGTGCAGCAACGAAGCGTCGCCCTCTCGCCCGAGTGTGAAGTAGTCGACTACGACCGGATCGTGGACCTCATCATGGAGGACCACGAGAAGATCGTGTGCATCTAGGGGGAGGGCGATGGCCAAGACGCTGTGCATCAATATGCTTTCCGGCTATCAGGAGACCGATGACCCGTTGTTCATGGTCAACCTGGCGGCAACGGCCCTGAAGAAGGGCTATGGGGTGAAGATCTTCCTCTACGGCAACGGCTGCAACATGGCCAACCAGGAGAAACCCATCGAGGGGCACCTGGCCATCGTGGAGCGGCTGAAGGCCCATATGGACATCGGCAAGATCGGGGGCAAGCTGGACGAGCTGGCCCAGCAGGGGGCGCAGATCGAAACCTGCCACACCACTGAGTACGGGCGGGGCACTGAGGCGGAACCCTACCGCGAGGGCGTTAAGTGGGGCGACGTCGGGCAATCGTTCGTCGGGCAGCTGATGACCAGCCATGTCTTGATCACGCTGAGCAGGGGGTAGGCGAGAAATGATCACTTCCATCTGCGTGATCGTCCGGCGGCCCAAGGGCAACGAACTCTCTACACTGGGCATTCGCACGGCCTGGGCTACCCTGATGGGGGGCATGGACACCAAACTCGTCTACGTCGAGGACGGCGTGTACAACCTCTTGCCCCACCCGGGTTACAACACGGCGATGCTTCAGGACTACGTCAACGAGGGTGGCCCGGTCTACGCGGCCCAGCGCCACGTGAAGGAGCGGGGGCTGAGCCCGGAGGACTTCGTGGAGGGCGTCGAGCTCCTCTCCGACGAAGAGGTGGCGGAGCTCGTCGGCGACTGCCAATCGACGACCACATTCTAGCTGAGCCATCTTCGATGCGACTGTCGGCATAGTCCGGGAGGGGCTGGGGAGCGCGCTGCTAAGGGGAGGAGCAATAGCTAGCCGGTCTCGGGCTGAGCTCGGGCGGGGCGGGGCGCGGGGGCGCCCGGGTCGGGGGACGCACCGTTGCCCTTGCTTGGCTGGCGCAGCGGCAGCTTCATGGTGAAAGTGGTGGCCACGCCGGCCTGGCTGGTGGCAGTTATGTCGCCGCCGTGGGCACGGGCGATCTCTCGGGCGATGGCCAGGCCCAAGCCGGTGCCACCCGAGCTGCCGTGCGAGGTGTAGAAGCGCTCGAAGACCACGGGCAGCTGGGCGGCGGGAATGCCGGGGCCGTTGTCGGTGACCGAAAACGCCGCCCAATCGCCGTTCTGCCAGACCGCCACGACGACTTGTCCGCCCGCCGGGGCGTACTTGATCGCGTTGTCCAGCAGGTTGCCCAGCAGCTGCTCCAGGCGATCGGGGTCCCCGGTCACGACGGGCGACCCTGCCACAGTGGAGTCGAGGATGAGGCCCTTCTCTTCGGCGCGCAGCGCGAAGGTCTCAAGGGCCCGGCGCACTAGCTCGGGCAGGTCCACGTCTTGCCTGGCCATGGCAATCTGCCCGGCTTCCATGCGCGACAGATCGAGCAGCTGTGCCACCAAGCCCTGTAACCGCCGGGCCTCCGTGTCGACGATATTCAGCGCCTTCGCCCGCTCCTCCTCGTCGCTCACCGTGCCGTCGCTCAGGGCCTGAACGAAACCGCGAATGGAGGTGAGGGGGGTCTTCAGCTCGTGCGAGACGTTGGCCACGAAGTCGCGCAGCACCTGGCGGGAGCGCTGCGTCTCGCTGGCCATCTTGTTGAAACTGCTAGCCAGCTCGGCCAGTTCCTCCGCGCCCTCGACCGGCACCCGCTGGGCATAATCCCCTGCCGACATCCGCTCGGAGGCGTCGGTAAGCCGCTTGATCGGCCTGTATAGGGAGCGCGTCACGAGGAGGCTGATGAGCACGCCGGCCACCAGCGCTGCCAGGCCTGCCAGCAGTAGGCGGGGCGCCAGCTCGGCCAGCGTCGGCAGAATCGTCTCCTGTTGTGCCACCACCACGTAGACGACGCCACTCGGGTCGGGCCGGGGCAGCAGCGTCCCCGTCGGTAGGAGGGTGTACAGTAGCGGCGAACCGGTCTGGGGCACGTAGCGCCCGCCGGTCACGAAACGGGGGTCGTTGGGAGGCGGCAGGACCACGTCGAGATGTTGGCCAGCAAGCGAGAACTGAGTGTCCGTATCTTGGAGGACGCGCCCCTGGCGGTCGAGCAGAAGGATGCGCACCTGCACTTCGTTCGCTTGCTCGCGCAGGGTGGCGATCATTAATTCGGTGGAGTCTCCCTGGCGCGCCATGGTACGGACCTGTACCGCCACCGGCACCGAAACGTCGGCCAGACGCGTCAGCACGAGGCGGTCCCGGTAGCCCTGCAGAAGAAACAGGAGAGCAACGGCTGCGGCCAGCAACCCCAGGAGGACCGCCAGCACGTAGGAAGCTGCCAGGCGCGAGCGCAGGGAACGCGGTAGACGCACGGTCATCTATCCTTCGGCCACCAGCCGGTAGCCAACGCCGCGCACGGTTTCGATAGTGGCGTGGCTGCCGGCGATTTTCTCGCGGACGTGCGTGATGTGCACGTCCACGGTGCGGCTCTCTCCCAGAAAATCATACCCCCAGACGATTTCCAGGAGCTGCTCGCGGGTAAGAACTATATTGCGGTTGCGTAAAAAGGCGGCCAGCAGGTCGAACTCCTTGGTGCGCAGGGAGATGGGGCTGCCGGCCACCGTCGCTTCCCGCCGGGCGATGTCCAGACGCAGGTCACCTGCCTCGAGCACGGTGGCCGGCCGCTGTCCGGCCTCGTAGCGGCGCAACACGGCCTTCACCCTTGCCGACAACTCTCGCGGGTTGAAGGGCTTGGTCATGTAATCGTCGGCCCCCAGTTCCAGGCCGACTATCTTGTCGGTGTCGTCACCCCTCGCGGTGAGCATGAGTATGGGCACGTCGCTCTGTTTGCGAATGCGCCGGCAGACCTCGAAGCCGTCCAGGTCGGGCAGCATCACGTCCAGCACGACGAGCGCCGGTTGCACCTTGCTCACCCTGTCCAGCGCATCCTTGCCGGTGGCGACGGTCTCGACGCGGTAACCCTCGCGCTGCAGGTAGAGTTTCGCCAGGTCGACGATGTGGGGTTCGTCGTCGACGACCAAAATCGTAGGCACGGCACAACCTCCCGCACGAACCGTCTTCTTCTGCTTGCATTATAGCCTCGCTCGCTTGTTGCGGCCATATCGGGCAGCTCGCCTGCAAGTTTCTGGCGCTTGACCACGTACAGTATAGTGACGAGAAGCGAAGCCCGCGCTGCGGCGGGCCGGTAAGGAGGACGGAGTTGGGTCCCCCCAGCGATGAGTTCTTACTCGACTTTTGCAGCACGTTAACAACTGAACTCTCAAGCTTTGGGTAGCCAGGCCAAGCGGGTGTACACTTCTGGAGTGAAGCGGAGCCATCGTGCTACGTGCTTCGGAGGTGAACAGTGATCCCACTGGTCGAGTTCCCTGAGT